>NZ_JAAKSL010000002.1:0-499141 GCF_049173895.1 Aeromonas sp. 602200 | reverse complement strand
GGAGAAGGATTCGAACCTTCGAAGGCAGAGCCGTCAGATTTACAGTCTGATCCCTTTGGCCGCTCGGGAACCCCTCCCCAAGTGCGAGGCGCATACTATCAGATCCAGAGGCTTTGTGAACCCCTTGATGAGGCATCTGGCAGTAAAAAATGACTGTTCGTCGATTTTTTGATACATCCAGCTCAAAATTCAAGCTTATCAGCAAGTTGTGCGCTGCTTTTCTGCACAAAACAGCATCCGTGCAAGTTGGCGATCGCGCTGAAGAGAAGGGAAATAGCAGAAGACCGCCAGCGTCGGCGGTCTTCCCGGGCATCACATCTAGCGCTGGAACGGGTAGACCGAACCCAGTTTCAGGATCTGGGTCAGCTCGTCCAGTGCGCTGCGGGACTCCTGCACCAGTGCCGGATCCCTCAGATCGTCGAGGGTCAGGCGGTCGCGGTAGTGGCGATCGACCCAGCCATCGAGGCGGGCAAACTGGCTGTCGTTGATAAGGCAGGCCGGATTGACCGCAGCGAGTTCCTGATCGTTCATGGCAACCCGCAGTCGCAGGCAGGCCGGGCCGCCGCCATTGCGCATGCTCTGTTTCACATCCATATAGTGGACCGCCTTGATCGGGGTCTCCTGCGTCAGCAGCTTGCCAAGATAGGCCGACACCGCCGGATTGTCGCGGCACTCGGTGGGGGCGATGATGGCCATCTCACCGCTCGGCAGGGTGAGGATCTGGGTGTTGAACAGGTAGGATTTCACCGCATCCAGCACGGATACCTCGGCAGTTGGCACTTCGATAAAGTGCAAATCCCTCTCGCCAAACTTGCCGCGGATTTCAGTCAGCACCGCTTCGGTGTTGAGGAACGCTTGCTGGTGGAAGAAGAGCACGTTCTGGTTACCCACCGCGATCACGTCGTTGTGGAATACCCCCTGATCGATCACCTCTGGGTTTTGCTGAATAAACACCACGCTCTCCTCGCCAAGGCCATGCAGGCGGGCGATGGCCTGGCTTGCCTCCAGAGTCTGGCGGGCCGGATAGCGCTTCGGCGCCGGGCGGGAGTAGTCAAAAGCGCTGCGGCCATAGACAAACAGCTCGACCCCCGCCTCGCCATAGGCACGGCAGAGGCGGGTGTGGTTGGCCGCCCCCTCGTCGCCGAAGTGGTCATTCTCCGGCAGATGGAGGTGGTGGCTGAAGTGGCGATCATTGTTGAACACGGCTCGCAGGATGCGACCTGTGACGTCGGGCTCCAGGGAGCGGTGAAACTTGTTGGTCAGGTTGGCGGGGGTGAAGTGAATGCGGCCATCCTGGGTATCGGCACTGGGGGAGACGGTGGCGGCGTTGGCAGTCCACATGCTGGAAGCCGAATAGCAGGCAGCCAGTACGGCGGGAGCCTGTTTGGCGGCCTGTTCCAGCACCCGGGCATCGTTGCCGGTGAAGCCGAGGCGGCGCAGGGTGGCAAGATCGGGGCGCTCTTGTGGCGCCAGTACACCCTGGGTCATGCCAAGCTCGGTCAGCGCCTTCATCTTGCGCAGCCCCTGTTTGGCGGCCTCTTTCGGATTGGAGGCTTCCTGGGCATTGCTCTGGGAGGCAACGTTGCCGTAGGAGAGGCCTGCATAGTTATGAGTCGGGCCGACCAGACCGTCGAAATTGACCTCGAAGTGCTTCATTGAGTACATCCTTTCGATTTTTATGATGGGTAGCGGTTCCTTCCGCGCACAATGCGTCGGGGTTGGGCCATTATAAAGAGATTTTATGTTTTTGTAACAAGCTGGTAACCAGCAGACGTTTTTATGTCGTTTCAGATATAAAAAGAGGGGCGGTATGGCAGAAAATTGAAAAAGCGGTTGCGTCCGGCCTGTTGCCTTCGCATTAATAAATAAAGAAGCAATAAAAGAAGCCGTGTGGTTCGGGCTGGTCAGGCAAATTTGCTCACAAGATTGCTTTTTCGCGCCAAATCTCTTATACAGCCCCACAAAACCGCACACCAACCCCGTCGGGTGCAATGAGGATAATAGTTACAGCATGGGCAAATCACTGGTCATAGTGGAGTCTCCGGCCAAGGCCAAGACGATCAACAAATATCTGGGCAAGGACTACGTGGTGAAATCCAGCGTTGGTCATGTTCGCGATCTGCCCACCAGCGGCAGCGCCAGCACCGAGCCCAAGAAACCCGTCATTCGCGGCATCAAGTTGAGCGAAGCTGAAAAGGCAGCCAAGGATCGCAAGGCCCTGTTTGCCCGGATGGGTATCAATCCGACCGCTGGCTGGCAGGCTAACTACCAGATTTTGCCCGGCAAGGAGAAGGTGGTCAGCGAGTTGCAAAGTCTGGCCGAGAAAGCCGACACCATCTATCTCGCAACCGACTTGGATAGAGAAGGAGAGGCGATCGCCTGGCACCTGCGCGAGATCATTGGTGGCGACGACAGCCGCTACAAGCGCGTGGTGTTCAACGAGATCACCAAGAGCGCCATCAAGGAGGCGTTCGCCCAGCCGTCCGAACTCAATATTGACCGCGTTAATGCCCAGCAGGCTCGTCGTTTCCTCGACCGAGTGGTGGGTTATATGGTCTCTCCACTGCTGTGGAAGAAGCTGGCGCGCGGTCTTTCCGCCGGTCGAGTGCAATCCGTTGCGGTGCGTCTTATCGTCGATAAAGAGCGCGAAATCAAGGCGTTCGTACCGGTCGAGTTCTGGGATCTCAATGCCGACCTGCTGACTGCCGACAAGAGCGATCTGCGGATGGAAGTGGTCAGCCGCAACGGGGCTGACTTCAAGCCGGTGACCCAAGCCGAGACCTTTGCCGCTGTCGCAGCCCTGGAAGGGGTCGACTACAAGGTCGTTAACCGGGAAGACAAGCCGACCGGCTCCAAGCCGTCCGCGCCGTTTATCACCTCCACCCTGCAGCAGGCGGCCTCTACCCGTCTGAGCTTCGGGGTCAAGAAGACCATGATGATGGCCCAGCGTCTCTATGAAGCGGGTTACATCACCTATATGCGTACCGACTCCACCAACCTCAGCAAAGAGGCGGTTGAAGCGGTGCGTGAATATATCGGCGAGCAGTATGGCGCGGCCTATCTGCCAGCCGAGCCGAATCTGTATGGCGCCAAGGCCAATGCCCAGGAAGCGCACGAAGCGATCCGTCCCTCCAACGTACAGGTGACTGCTGAGATGCTGGAAGGGATGGAGCCGGATGCCATGCGTCTGTACGATCTCATCTGGCGTCAGTTCGTTGCCTGCCAGATGACCCCCGCTCAGTACGACTCTTCCACCCTGACCGTCAAGGCGGGTGAGTTCGAGCTCAAGGCCCGTGGTCGTACCCTGCGCTTCGCCGGTTGGACCAAGGCGCTGCCGCCGATGGGTCGCAAGGGTGAAGATAGCCAGCTGCCTGCGGTCACCGTGGGCGAGGTGCTGAAACTGGTCAAGCTGGATCCGCGCCAGCACTTTACCAAGCCGCCTGCCCGTTTTACCGAAGCTGCGCTGGTGCGCGAGCTGGAAAAACGCGGCATCGGCCGTCCCTCTACCTACGCCTCCATCATCTCCACCATCGTTGATCGTGGTTATGTGCGGGTCGAGAGCCGCCGTTTCTTCGCCGAGAAGATGGGTGAGATCGTCACCGATCGTCTGGTGGAGAACTTCGTCGAGCTGATGAACTACGAGTTCACCGCCAAGATGGAAGACAAGCTCGATGGCATCGCTGAAGGGAGCCTGGAGTGGAAGAAGGTGCTGGACAGCTTCTACGCCGAGTTTACCCAGGAGCTGGAGAAGGCCGACAAGGCGCCCGAAGAGGGCGGCATGCGTGCCAACCAGATGGTGATGACCGACATCGACTGCCCGGATTGTGGCCGCAAGATGGGTATTCGTACCGCCACCACCGGCGTCTTCCTCGGCTGCTCCGGCTATGCACTGCCGCCGAAAGAGCGCTGCAAGAAGACCATCAACCTGGTCTCTGCCGATGAGTTTGTCTCCGCCACTGACGGCGAAGAGGCGGAAACCGAGGCGCTGCGTGCCAAGCACCGTTGCGGTGTCTGTGGCACAGCGATGGATGCCTACATCATCGATGACAGCCGCAAGCTGCACGTCTGTGGTCGCAACCCGGACTGCGATGGCTACGAAATCGAGAAGGGCCAGTTCAAGCTCAAGGGCTACGAAGGGCCGAGTATCGAGTGCGACCGCTGCGGCAGCGAGATGCAGCTCAAGAACGGCCGTTTCGGCAAGTACATGGGCTGCACCAACGAGACCTGCAAGAACACCCGCAAGATCCTGAAAAACGGCGACATCGCGCCGCCGAAGGAGGATCCGGTGCCGCTGCCGGAGCTCAAGTGCACCCAGTCCGATGCACACTTCGTGCTGCGTGACGGTGCTGCCGGTCTGTTTCTGGCGGCCAGCAACTTCCCCAAATCCCGCGAGACCCGCGCACCGCTGGTGGAAGAGCTCAAGCGCTTCAAGGATCGCATCTCCGCCAAGCACAAGTATCTGGCCGGTGCCCCGCTCACCGATCCGGACGGCAACCCCGCCATCGTGCGCTTCAGTCGCAAGACCAAGGAGCAGTACGTGATGAGCGAGGTCAACGGCAAGGCGACCGGTTGGACCGCTCACTACGACAACGGTACCTGGCAAGAGAGTTTGCCAAAGGCTAAAAAAGCCTGATGAAAAGAGGCCCCGACAAGGGGCCTCTTTGCTTATGGATAGCGGTATACTGAGACAGCTGCAAGGAGTGCAGCTGTCGTCAATCGCGAAGTAGACAAGGAGGTTGAGATGGAGATTAACGAGATCCGGCCGGGCATGAGCTGCATGACCCGTGAAGGAGCGGCCTATGTGCTGGAAGTGGACCGACAGAGCTTGCTGGTGCTGCTGCAGCGCGCGGATGAGACCATACCGGTGCAGGTGCGCAGCGACGAGATCCTGGCGCCGCTGGAGTGATCCGTCTGTGATCCCCTCAAAACGGCAGTAGAAAAAGCAGCTCGGCCAGATCGGGCTGCCATTGCCACTCCTTCATTCTGACCCGCCCACCGATCACCACGACCCCTTCTTGCTGCAGGCGTCCCGTCTGTTCGGCAAAGCCTGGCGATCCTTTCGGTAACGAGATAGTGCCCGCTGCGCTCAGCACCCGATGCCACGGCAGTACCTTGTCGGTTTCCCGCAGCACCTTGCCCACCAGTCTTGCCCGTCCGGGCAGCCCGGCCAGATCGGCCACCTGACCATAACTGACCACTCGGCCTGCCGGGATCAGGGCGATGATCGCTTCGATACGGGCCGTTTTGTTCAATGGGGATGGACTTGGTTCAATGCTCATAGACCCGATTCGTCAAAAACAACAGAAGCGCCATTGTGGCGCTTCTGTCATGGGGCTGGCAATGATTCAGCCGAAGGTCTGGCTAAGCCCCTTCAGTTGCTTGGCCCGTTCCAGCAGAGCCTGACTTGAGTGGTCGACATCCAGCATCTTCTGACTGTTGGCGTGGGAGTACTCGGAGATCTGGTGGATGCTGCGGCTGATCTCCTCTACTACCGCTTGTTGCTGCTCAGCAGCGGTGGCGATCTGGGTGGAGTGTTCGGTGACCAGCTCTATCTCTGCCAGCACGGTATGGAGGCTGCTGGCGCCCTGGCGGGTCATCTCGGCACATGCGCGGGTCTGTTGCAGGTTCTCTTGCATCATCCCCTTCCAGCGTCCCAGAGTGTGCTGGATCTGCTTGATGCTGCCCTGGATCTGCTCGGTCGCCTTGTGGGTGCGGGTCGACAGGGTACGCACCTCGTCGGCCACCACTGCAAAACCACGGCCCTGCTCCCCGGCGCGAGCGGCTTCGATGGCCGCGTTGAGGGCCAGCAGGTTAGTCTGCTCGGCGATGCCCTGGATCTCGCCCATCACACTGCCAATCCGTTCGGATTCACTGGCGAGCTCTACCGCCGAGTTGAACGCCAGCTCTGCCTGTTTGGCGAGCTGTTCGATCTGCTGCTCGGTCTGGTTCAACTGCTGGTTGGTTTGTTCACAACGATTGCGAGCTTCGTTGACCTGACCGTTGGAGTCCTGAATGTTGCGGGCGATCTCGTGAGCTGTGTTGGCCATCTGAGTCATAGCCGTAGCCATCTGCTGGGTCTGGGCATCTTGCTCGTTGATATCGAGACAGGCTTGATGAGAGGCCTGCTTCAGATTGATGGCCAGGGTTTGCAGAGGTGCCGTGGCATCGTTGATCCGTCCCAACACGGTTCGGATGCGGGCTTGAAGCATCTTGATATGAAAATCGGCAATGGCGCCGGGGTTGTCACCGGAGTAGACCAGCCGGGTCAGACTGTCATATTCACGGCCCAGCTGCTGCAGATAGTGGGGCAGGGCAAAGAGCTCGCGCCAGTAGGCTCCGCCAATAAGCAACAGGGGCAGCAGCATCAGCAGGACGGTCATGGCCCCTTGGCTGGCGAAGGTCCAGCCCATCAGGCCGAGCAGCAGCAGGGTAATGGCCGGGGTGCGTACTTTGGCAAGAGAGGGTAGGTTGCTGCTGTTGCCGCGCTCTGCCTTGAGCAGGGCTTGGTAGGTCTGAGCGGCGATGCGCTTGAATTGGGGCTCGGGTTTGCAGCGTACCGACTGGTAGCCGCTGATCCTGTTGCCTTCATAGATGGGGGTCACATAGGCATCTACCCAGTAGTAACGACCATCCTTGCAGCGATTCTTGACGATGCCGCGCCAGGGTTTGCCCTCCTTGAGGCGGGCCCAGAGATCGGCGAAGGCGGCCTTGGGCATGTCGGGGTGGCGTACCAGATTGTGGTTGTGACCGACCAGCTCGTCGGTGCTATAGCCGGCGATGGTGCAAAAAGCCGGATTGGCATAAGTGATCACCCCGCGCAGGTCAGTGGTGGAGACCAGTTGTACGTCGGCAGGAAACTCCACTTCTCTATCCAGGGTATGGACGTCTCTGCGGGCCATAGGAATACGCTCCGATGCTCTTGTTGACAATGTTGTCGTTGTTATTGTGGCAGATCTGGAGGTGGCCGCAGGCTCGCGCCAGCAGGCGCCAGACCATTTTCATAGGGGGCTGAATTTTGCCAATAATGGCGGATGAATGGTAGGGGGTTGTGAGATTTTGTTGGCTAATTGTAAAAAAGGCGGCCAATTGGCCGCCAAAGTAGAGACAACATTACCTCTGTGGCATCCGGTAGCACACCTGCAACTGATCGAGGATCTGCAGCTGGCCCGGCAGGCGGGCGGCGAAGTGCTCCCAGCCCTTGTGGGCGGGCTCGCTCCAGGCCACCTCGGCCGTGGCCAGCATGCGCGGGAACAACATGTAGTCGAGACGATCGCGGCTGGTGATCAATTCTGACCACAAGGGGCTCAGTACCCCGAGGATGTTATCGTTGGCATGGAAATCGGCTGGCGCAGGATCGCAAGCATAGACCTGCTCCAGATTGAGGGTTCCCGCCCAGTAGAGGCCGGGTTCATGAATATCGGCGCTCCAGGCGAGATCGAGATAGAGGAACTGGGCGGGCGCCATCACCACCGGATAGCCGGCCGCGGCGGCGTCCAGCCCCGCCTGGAAGCTGGTCCAGGCACAGACGGCAGCTTTGTGGCTCACCTTGTCGCCATGCAGGATCTCCTCCCAGCCGATCATCTGTTTGCCTCTGGCGGCCAGATAGCGCTGGCAGTGGCGCAGCAGATGGCCCTGCAGCTCGCGGCAGTCGGCGTAGCCCTGCTCGACCATCAGCTGCTGGCAGGCGGGGCTGTCGGTCCAGACCCCGGTCGGCACCTCGTCACCCCCCATGTGGATCTGCGGGCCGGGGAAGAGCTCGCACACCTCGTCCAGCACGGCCTCCAGGAAGCGGTAGGTGCCGGGCAGGGCGGGGTTGAGCACGTTGTCATCGAAATGCTGAACCGAGCGGTAGCGGGAGTGATCCGCCGTTTCGATCAGCAACTCGGGCAGCGCCTTGATGGCGGCGTGGCAGTGGCCCGGAATGTCGATCTCGGGAATGACGGTGATGCCGAGCTCACTGGCATAGCTCACCAGCTCCTTCATCTCGCTCTGGGTGTAGTAGCCGCCATAGGGTTCGGCACCGCCGCTGAGCTGGGGGTCGATCGCCAGATTATGGCCGCGCCAGGCACCCACGTCGGTCAATGCCGGGAAGGCCTTTATCTCGAGTCGCCACCCCTCGTCATCGGTCAGGTGCCAGTGGAAGCGGTTGAACTTGTAGAGGCTCATCAGTTTGAGCAGACGCTTGATGGTTGCCGGAGTGTGGAAGTGGCGGGCGCAGTCGAGAAAAATGCCGCGAAAACCAAAGCGTGGGGCATCCTCCAGCGTGATGCAGGGCAGGCTCTCCCCATGTTGCAGATACCACTGAGCCAGCGTGACCAGCCCATGACGCCAGCCCGCTTCGTCGGCGGCGGCAATCAGCACCTCCTGCGGCGTGATGGTGAGTTGGTAGGCTTCGGGGGCCAGTTTGGCCTCGGTCAGCCGGATTTCAGCGTCGTGATCCTGCTCCAGTGCCAGCGACGTCAGCTCGTTGAAGTGGGCCAGCAGCTTCGGCACATCGTGAGGGGCGCTGACATGAGCCCGCTCGGCCAGCCGGAAGTTCCCCTCCAGCAGTACCAGATGGGCCGGTTGCGGCACTATACCGGGCAGGGACTCGACATCCGGCAGATCGGGGCGGGTTACCGGCGGGTTCTCCAGTCCGAGATCCTGCGCCGCCAGCGTCACCGGTAGCAGCTGGGCACCTGTGGTCGCCTCCGGCAAGCTGAGAAATAAGCCCTGCGGCATGTCGGAGAGCTTCTTGATGGGCGTCTGGCGGCAGCAAAAGCGCAGCTCGCAGCTGCCAGTGTTTGGGACAATCACCTTGTAGCTGCCGCTCTGGCGCTCCAGCTCGCCCCCTTGCAAGGAGTCGGGGTCGATATGGCGAGCCAGACAGAAGTGCAGCTTCCACCGGGTATCCGGCATGCGGGAGAGGGTGAAAGTGAACCAGACATCCTCGCCGTCACGTCGGGCGACCTGGGTGTGGATCAGGGGTGTAGACATGGAAAATCCTCTGATTGGGCAAACAGGATGGCGCCATCGAGCGCATCTGCCTGGGGGGGGATCAGGTTGAGCTGGCCGAGACGGGGGGCAAGGCGTGTGCCAATCCCCCCCAGCAGGGCGATCTGTCTGGCACCGAGCTGGGTCATCCCCTCCAGCAGGATCCGCAGTTGTTCGCAGGTTTCGTCCAGCAGCTGATTGGCGAGCTCGTCGCCATCGCTGGCGGCATCGAATACCCAGGGGGCAAAGTGGCCATAGTCCGCTGGAATGGCGCGGGTGGCCCAGCGTACCACCTCGGCCTGATCCCGCTTGAAGCGATCCATCAAGCGGATGGCGAGGGTGCTGGGGGGCAGAATGCCATCATGGCAGAGCAGGGATTGCTGGATGGCGCGCAGCCCCAGCCAGGCGCCGCTGCCTATGTCCGAAATGGGGAAGCCGCGGCCGGAGCAGGTGCGGATCTGCCCCTCCTGATAGACCAGCCCCACCGAGCCGGTACCGGCGATGAGGATGGCCCCCTCACGGCCGCCAAAGGCGCCGAGGCAGGCACCGAAGGCATCGGAGGTGAGCCTGACGCTGGCAAAGGGGAAGGGCATCTCGAGCAGGGCGTGATAGCAGTCGGCCAGCTCGGCGGAGGCGAGCGCCAGCCCAACCCCCATCTGCTGTTCACTCTCGATAGCGATCCCGGCGGCAAGGCGGGCGCTGGCGATGGCGGCCAGCACATTGGCGTGGGCATGGGGGATGCCCAGCTCCAGATTGGATCCGGCTGCGCGCCCCTCTCCGAGCAGCTTGCCCGCCCGATCCCGAATGCGGGCGCGGGTGTGGGTGCCCCCGCCGTCGACCCCGACCCAGAACTCAATCATGGCGACCTCCCTGCTCATGTCGATCACTCTGCGCACTCTGCCAGCTGATGGCCAGGGCAAACCAGGCTGCGTGGGGGATCCACTGCTCGCCCCAGCGCCAGTTCTGATCCAGCCGATCCTTGTACTCCTCCGGAATAAAGGCCACCTCATTTTCGTCATCGAATCCGGCGGTGATGCCGTTGCAGATCCCCCCCTGCGCATTGGGATACCCGGCGGTATAGGCGGGGTTGTTGATGCCGTGGCCCGCCAGCATGCAGGCGTTGAAGGGGTTTTGCCCGAGGATCCAGTCGAGTTGGCGCTGGCCATAAGTGAGCAGCGGCTGGCTCTGGCGGGGGAAGTGGCGGGCGCCAGCAAAGGCCATGGTCGCCAGAGAGGCGAGGCGGGCATTCTCCCCCTGCCACCAGTAACCGGATTCGTTGTTGTGGGGCATAAAGAAGCTGACGCGCGGCGCTTCATCCACCCCTTTGACATATTGGCGGGCGAGGGAGAAGGGGTTGCCCGCGCGGGCGCAGAGCGCCAGCTCGGCGGCCAGCGCCTGCTCCACTACGGTTTGTACCCTGGCCTTGTATTCCTGATCCGGCTCTACGCCCAGATATTCCAGCAGCGCCAGCACCGGCAGGCCCGCCTCGGCGGCGTGATAGTAGGGGCGCGAGCCATCCTCGTTGGCCGACCAGTAGTGACCCAGCTCAGGATGAGGGCGCTGGCGGGCACAGAGCTTGCTGGCACGGACTCTCGCTTCATTCAGCCACTCGTTGCCGAAGGTGCGGGTCAGCTCTACCGCTGCCAGCAGGGCGCAGTAGTCGTCGATGATGTTCTCGACCCCGTCATCAAGGTAGGCAAGGTTGTGTTCGCACAGATGCAGGTAGCCGCGTTTGGCGGCCTCGGCATAGCGGCTGGCATCGAAGTCGCCGCTGACGCTCTCGCGGGCGGCGCGGGCCAGCGCGGCGATGGCCATGCCGCCCCCCTGGCGAAAACCCGCCTGCCAGTTGGCAGACTTGAGCCCCTGCTGGGTGGCATAGGCGCATAGCTCGCGCTGCTCCGGGTCCTTGCTCCACTTGTCGAACAGGGTCATGTAGAAGAAGCCCGACTCATCCTGCATCCGGCAGAGGAAATCGGCGCCGTGCAGCGCCTCGTCATTGAGCCGCTTGCAGAGGTTCACCCCGTCGATATCGCGGCGCGGGGCCAGCAGTTCGCGGCATTTGAGCAGAGCCCACACCACCATGGGGGTCTGCTGGGGGTTGAGGTAGTTGGCGTAGGAGAGGTGGCTCAGGTACTTGCTCATGTCGCCGCTGGCATCGAACCAGCCGCCGTGCACATCTTTGTGCTGGTCGGTGCCAAACAGGCGGGCGTTGCGGTCGGCCCGATCGAATATGCCGCTGGCACGCTGCCCCTTGAAGTAGTGGATGACATCGGAGAGGCAGCGGCTGGCCAGCAGATCCTGGCCGATGGCAAAGCGGGTCGAGCGGACAATGCCTTGGGCAGTGATCGCCTCCAGCCGATAGTCGCCGGGCTCCTTGAAGGCGGAGAAGTCGGCACGCCAGTAAGCGCGCCCTTGCCAGCCTGGGACGCTGCCAGCCGGTTGCAGCGGGGTTTCAAACAGGATCTGGCCATCATCGAGGCGTTGCAGCCTGACATAGCCGCCGAGATCAGGGGCGGGGGAGGTTTGCAACAGGGCGATCTTGTGTCCGTCGCACTCGTAGCCCACCTGATTGATCAAGAGTTCCATCAAGGTATTACTCCTGTGGTTCACCGCCGGGCGGTGAGGCACATCACGGGGCTGTGGCCGCCCCGTATCGAGGCATGGCCGGACAGGGTTGTCCGGCCGATCTAAGTCTCACCTTCACTCGTAGAGATAGCAGCGCACGAAGTGGTTGTCGGCAAGCCTGGTGATGGGGGGCAGCGCCTCCTTGCAGCGGGGCATCGCCTGATTGCAGCGCCCGGCAAAGGGGCAACCGCAGGATTCCGGCGTCCAGAGCGGGATCTCCCCCTTGCGGCCCCCCTCCAGCTCGGCGTGGATACTCTTCTCGGGGTCGGGCACAGCCGAGATGAGCAGCTGGGTGTAGGGGTGCTGCGGGTGGTGCAGGATCTCATCCACCTCGCCCCACTCCACCATGTGTCCCACATACATGACTGCCAGATCTTCCGCCACATAGCGGGCGGTGGCGATGTCGTGGGTGATGTAGAGCATGGAGACGCCGAGCTCGTTCTTCATCTGCTCCATCAAGTTGAGGATGCCGATGCGAATGGAGACGTCGAGCATGGAGGTGGGTTCGTCCGCCAGCACCACTTCCGCCTCCACCGCCAGATTGCGGGCGATGTTGACCCGCTGGCGCTGGCCGCCGGAGAGCTGGTGCGGATACTTGGCCGCGGTCGCCTTGGCAGGAGTCAGGCCGACCTTCTCCAGCAGGGCGTAGACCATGTCGGGCAGCTCTTTCTTGTCGATCACCTTGCTGTGCAGCAGCAGGGGGCGGGCGATGTGGTGATAGATGGTGTGGGTCGGGTTGAGCGAACCGAACGGATCTTGCCACACCATCTGCACGCTCTGGCGATAGTCCAGCAGGGCGGTGCCCTTGTTGAACTCCTCCAGATCGTGGCCGCGATAGAGAATGCGCCCGGCACTGAGCTTGTACATCTTGGCGATGATCTTGGCGATGGTGCTCTTGCCGGAGCCCGACTCCCCGACCACCGCCAGGGCGCGGCCCCGGTGCAGGTTGAAGGTGATGTCGGAGAGCGCCCGCATCTTGCCACTCTTGATGGCATTGGAGTTGATGGGGAAGTCCTTGTAGAGGTGCTGGACTTCGATGATGGGTGCATCGGTTTTGGCGATTTGCATGACAGACATCCTTAACAGCCAGCGGCCTTGTCCAGATAGATCACGGAATCTTGTTGCAGCCCCTGCTCTTCATAGAGGTGGCAGGCGGTCTGTTGCCCGGGGCGGATCTCGGCCAATCTGGTGTACTCCTGACGGCAGCGATCGTGCACCTTGCCGCAGCGGGCCTGAAAGCGGCAGCCGACCGGCACCTCCAGCAGGTTGAGTGGTGTGCCCGGGATCCCCTCCAGCACCTTCTTCGGCCCGTGCAGGGGCGGGAAGGAGTTGCCGAGCCCTCTGGTATAGGGGTGCAGCGGCGCGGTCAGGATCGCCTTGGAAGGAGCCACCTCCACCAGTTCACCGGCATACATGATGCCGATGCGATCGCAGAACTCCACCATCAGGGAGAGGTCGTGGGTGATGAACAGGATGGAGAAGTTGAACTTCTCTTTCAGGGCATAGACCTTCTGCAGGATCTCCCGCTGCACCACCACATCGAGCGCCGTGGTCGGCTCATCCATGATGAGCAGCTCGGGGTTGAGCGCCATGGCGATGGCAATCACCAGCCGCTGACGCATGCCGCCGGAGAACTGGTGCGGGTAATCCTTGAGCCGGCTCGGGTGGATATCGACGATGGTGAGCAACTCCTGCGCGCGCTTGATCGCCTCGTAACGGGTCATGCCGGGGTTGTGGGCCAGCAGCACGTCGCAGAACTGCTCCTCCATCCGCAGCACAGGGTTCAGGGCGTTCATGGCGGACTGGAACACCACCGACACCTGTTGCCAGCGGTAGGAGCGCAGCCGCTCGTCGTTGTAGTGGAGGATGTTCTCCCCCTTGAACAGGATCTCGCCGCCGCTGATGTAGGCGGGCGGCTTGTGCAGCCGGGCCACCGAGAAGGCGACGGTGGATTTGCCGCAGCCCGACTCACCAGCGAGACCGAAGATCTCGCCCTGTCTGATATCGAAGCTCACCGAGTTGACGGCGCGCACGTCGCCATTTTCGGTGATGTAGTCAACGCAAAGATTGCGTACTGACAGCAGGGGATGCTTGTTCATGCTGTCTTCTCCTGTGCGGCAGAGAGTGGTGTTGCGACCGGGGTGGCAAGTTTCTTCCAGCGGCTCAACCCTTTGTGGGAGCGCAGCTGCGGGTTGGCAATCTCGTCGATGGCGAAGTTGAGCAGAGCCAGACCGGCACCCAGGGTGGCGATGGCAAAGCAGGGAGCCAGGATCTCCCACCAGGCGCCGACCAGAATGGCGCTGGAGGTCTGGGCGTTGTAGAGCATGATGCCCCAGCTCACCACGGTCGGGTCGCCAAGCCCCAGGAACTCCAGCGTCGCTTCGGTGACGATGGCGTAGATGATGGAACCGATAAAGCTCACCCCGATGATGGAGATGAGGTTGGGCAGGATCTCCACCAGAATGATGCGCCAGGCCGGCTCCCCCAGCACTTCGGCGGCGATGACGAACTCCTTCTCGCGCAGCGCCAGGGTCTGGGCCCGGATGACCCGCGCGCCATAGGCCCACGAGGTCAACCCTATTATCACGGCAATCACCGCCGGTGACGCCTCCCCGATAAAGCTCGCCAGCACCAGTAGCAAGGGGAGGTTGGGTATCACCAGCACCACGTTCATCAGGAAGGTGAGGCACTCGTCCACCAGACCACCGAAGTAACCGGCGGTGATGCCGATGGCGACGGCCAGGGTGCAAACCAGCAGGCCTGCGCTGAAGCCCACCAGCAGCGAAATACGGGCGCCGTTGGTGAACTGGGCCCAGATGTCGTGGCCCATGCGGGTGGAACCCATCACGAACTCGGCACTGGGCGGCTGGTGCGGGCGAGCCACCCGTTTGGTCGGCTCGTTGCTGGCCAGAATGGGGGCAAAGAGGGCCATCAGTACGAAGGCAACCACGATGGCGAGGCCACAGGCAGCCTTCTTGTTGCCCAGCAGGATTTTGAGGATTGTGGGCATACGCATCTTGTTGTCCGGTAACAGAATTTTGAGCATGGTCGGCATACGCATCTTATTTGCCTCCTGTACGCAGACGGGGATCCAGGAAGACGTAGAGCACGTCGGCCAGGAAGTTGAAGCTGAGCATGGTGATGGTCATGATGAGCAGCTGCCCCTGAATGAGCGGGTAGTCGCGGGCCAGAATGCCCTGATAGAGGGTCAGGCCCAAGCCGGGATAGTTGAAGATAACTTCGGTGATGAGAGAGCCACCGATGACGAAGCCGAGCGCCATGGAGAGGGCGGTGACGCTGGGCAGAATGGCGTTGCGGGCGCCGTAGTTGAAGATCACCCGGTTGCTGGAGAGCCCCTTGGCCTTGGCCATGGTGATGTAATCCTCACCGAGCAGGTTGATCATGTTGTTGCGCATGGTGATGAGAAAGCCCCCCACCTGTACCACGGCCAGGGTCAGCACCGGCATGATGGCGTGGGTCATGATGCTCTTGATGTGCTCCCAGCCCCAGTCAGCCTTGATCTCCGGGCTGTAGGCGTAGCCGATGGGCAGCCATTCGAGGCTGACCCCGAACAGGAACAGGGCGAGCAGGGAGACCACCACCGGCGGAATGGCCTGCATCACCAGGGTGAGCGGGGAGAGAATGCTGTCCATCCGGCCGCCGCGATACCAGGCGGCGAAGATGCCGACGATGGAACCGATGGAGAAGCTCAGGATGGTGGAGGTGCCGACCAGAAACAGGGTCCAGCCGATGGCACGGCCCAGCACGTCAGAGACCTGCTGCGGGTAGAAGCGCACCGAGGTGCCGAGATCCCAGGTGAAGACACTCTTCACATAGGTGAGAAACTGGGTGCCGATGGGGCCGTCGACAAAGCCGAAGGTGGCTTTGAGGGCTTCCAGGGCGGCGGGTTCCATCATGGCGCCAGCGCGGGCAAACATCACGGAGACAGGATCCCCTGGCATGGCACGGGGTAACAGGAAGTTGATGGTGGCGGCTACCAGAAAGGCAACCAGATAGAAGGAAAAGCGTCTCAGTATGAATCCCATGATAGTACCTTTTACTGCAAGTCTGCCCCGCGTCGGGTATAGCTACCCCAACCCCGGCAAAGTCGGGCAAGAAGGGGATTAACGGGGAAGATGGCCCCCCGCAGGGGGCCGGGATTGTTTAGCTGTTTGGCTTGAGGGACAACACGTGCAGCAGACGCTCAGGGGTGTCCGGGTGGAGCTGAGGTTTGGCTACCGGGTTATCAGCACTGAACCAGCCGTTGAAGCGCTTGGTGCTGTACTCGTACCAGGTCGGGTTGTTGAAGACCGGAATGATGGTCTGGTTGGCACCGACACGATCCTGGATGGCGAACATGATCTCCTTCTGCTTGGCCGCATCGGCGGTCTGGGTGAAGTCATCGATCAGCTTGTCGAGCTCGGGGTCCTTGTAACGGGGCGCAGCGAAGCGGTTGCCACGGTCACCCATGTTGCGGGAGTGGAACGCGGTCTCGAAGTACTTGTGCGGGTTGGCACCGGCAAAGTAACCCTGCAGGGCGACATCGAAGTCACCGGTGATCAGGTTCTCGGTCCAGACGGTCGCTTCCGGGGTGGCGGTCTTGGCGTTCAGGCCCAGCGCCTGCAGCCCTTCTACACCGATCTGTACTGTGTTGACCCAGTCGGTCCAGCCGTTCGGTACCAGTACCTTGAACTCGATCTTTTTGCAGCTCGGGGTGTCGAGGAACTTGTCGCCGTCACAATCCTTGTAGCCTGCCTCTTTCAGCAGGGCCTTGGCCCCTTCCAGATCGAACTTGTTGTACTTGCCGTACTTCTTGTCCACTTCCGGGTTGTTCCAGGAGTCAAAGGCTTTGCCCAGACCTGACGGGTACTCGTTGACGGTGGGGTAGCCGTAGCCCGCGATATCCACCATGGACTGGCGGTCCATCGCCATGGAGAAGGCGCGGCGGAAGTTGATGTCGTTGAAGGCTTCGTTATTGCCCGGGTTCTTGGTCTGGAAGTTGACGTTGAACGCCACGGTACCGGAGGCCGGGAACCAGTATTTGTTGTTCTTCGGATCGTTGCCGACGTAGAGGCGTTCGATATCCGGCACGAAGGAGCCGAACCAGTCGATGTCACCCTTCATGACAGCCGCCAGCACCTGGTCGTTGGTGGCCATCTGCGGCATGCGGATACAGTCGATAGCGAGGTTGGCGTTATCCCAATAGTGCGGGTTGCGGCACTGGGTGTAGAGCTGGGCGGAGAAGTTGTCCACTTCGGTGAAGGGGCCAGTACCAACCGGCTTGTCGTTGGTGAAGGCAACCGGATCTTTCACCGATTTCCACTGATGCTCCGGCACTATGGGTACCAGCACCAGATCATTCACCACGTTGGTGTTGACCTCGGTCAGGTCGAATTTGACCTTGTTGGGGGCCAGCTTCTCGACGCTCTTGATCTGGGTCCAGATTGAGCGCTCATCCAGCGCCTTGTTGGCCTTGACCAGATTGAAAGAGAAGATGATGTCATCGGCATCAAAGGCTTCGCCGTCAGACCACTTCACGCCGTCACGCAGATCGAAGGTGACGGATTTCAGGTCATCGCTGAACGCATAGTTGGTGGCCAGACGATAGACGGGTTTGCCCCCTTGCATATCGTTGAAGATCACCAGCGGCTCATAGATGAAGTGACGGGTGGTGTGCAGCAAGCCCGCTTGCAGGAAGGGGTTGAAGTTCTTGACCCAGGCGGTTTCCTGCTGTGCGACCATGGTCAACACGGTTTTGTTTTCTGCGGCCATGGCGTTACCGGCGGCACCGGCAAGCATCATGGTTCCCAGCATTACAGCGGTAGAGATTTTGGATACTTTGGCAAGCATATGTTTTCCTTTCTTATTTTTTGGCATTCCCGAGGGTTCGCCTTGTTTTGTGTGAGCACCGGTTTCGCATGCTGATGAAATCGGCCCTCTGTGTTGGTCAGGTGTCTAACCTTTGTCGTTCTGTTTTCCAACGCCCTAAGCAAACCAGAATTAACAGGAAAACAACAACTATTGATTTCGTTGTTTTCGTAAAAATTGACGGTGTTACGTCAATCTCGTCAAAATCGATTTTTATCTTTTTAAAATCATAGCTTTTCGTTATTTGCTTTCGCGTAAAAAGTGGCTGTGAAAATGGCGTGTATGACAAATTTGTGAATTGGATCCGCTCTCGGTTTCGGGGTCGTGCGGGGCTTTGTTTTGCATAAAAAGAAACCAGATTGCCAATTGTGATCCGGCGCCCGTTTAGGGCGCCGTGTCACGGCTTGCGGTTGGCGAGTTGACGCAGGGTCTGGGCGCTGTGCTGTAACTGCTGGCGCTGGTGGTCATTGAGCGGGCAGTGGCCCAGCACATACTCGGTGGTGGCCACGACCGTCTTCCAGCGTGGCGACTTGGGCAGGGTGTCCAGACTCAGGTATTTGTCGAGGGTGCGGGTCTGCGGGCTGGATCTGTCCATATAGACCCGCCACAGCTTGCTCTTCTCCGCCAGCACGATTTTGCCCTTGCCGGTCCCCTGCTGCCAGGCATCCAGGGTGAGCTGCATGGTCTCTACCAGCGCCCGACGCAGCGGCTCGTCATCCTGCTGGCGAATGAGGTCGTCGGCCAGCGAACGGAACTCGCCACCCAGGCGGCTCAGCTCGCCCAGCAGCTGTTCATCTTCGATGATGGCTTGCCGCGAGAGGTTCTTGAGGGCGTTCTCCAGCGCCATTACCCGGTTCTCATCCTGACGCAGCTCGGTACTCAGAGTGAGGGCGAAAGCGGCCTGTCCTCCGAGTGCGATGGGCAGGGCACGGGCGTTGAGCACATCTTTTTGCCCGGCCACCAGAAACTCCAGATTGTGTTCCCGCTCGCTGGCAAGGTCGGGCCACTGCTGTTGCAGCGGGGTGGCGAGCCACTCATTGAGGGGCTGCCCCTCCATGGCTTCCGGCTCCTGCCCCAGCAGGCGTGCCATCACCCGGGAGGCAAACAGCACTGTGCCCTGCTCGTCGATAAAGATCATGGGGTCGGCCCCTTCGCCGAGCAGGGCCAGCAGGCGCTGCTGATCCTGATGCAGTCGTTCCTGCAGGGTGAGGCGATGTTCGATCTCCTGCTTCAATAGCCGGTTCTCTACCAGCGAGGCGCGTCCGGCCTTGGCCTCCAGCAGTGCCTTGACCCGGGCAAACAGCTCTTCTTTGCAGAAGGGTTTGACCAGATAGTCGTTGGCTCCGGCCCCGAAGCCCTCCTCGATATCCTTGGGCTGGTTGAGGGCGGTGAGCAGCAGCACCGGCAGCATATCTTTCGGGTGTTGCTGGCGCAGGCGACGGCAGACGTCAAAACCGGAAAGGGTCGGCATCATCACATCGAGCAGGATGAGGTCCACCTGCACCTCGGCCAGCTTGGCCAGCGCATCGTGGCCGTCACTGCTGGGCAGGATGCGGTAGCCGCAGGGCTGCAGCAGATGGCGCAGGATGTGCAGGTTGATGGGCTCGTCATCCACCACCAGAATGAGCGGAGCATCCTCGGGGGGAGGGGGCAGATCGTCGCTCTCCCAGTTCGGCAGGATCAGCGGTTGCTGGCGCACCAGCTGATGCTCGATCTGGCGGCTGTCGAGAGTCAGATTGGCCGCTTTGCCGGTGGCAAGGGGCAGGGTAAAGGCGAAGGTCGAGCCAACGCTCGGCTCGCTCTCGACAAACAGCTCGCCCCCCATCAGGTGCACCAGCTGGCGGGTGATGGAGAGACCAAGGCCGGCCCCCTGCTTGCTTACCTCCGGGCTCATCTGCACCAGCGGCTCGAAGATGTGTTCCAGATGATCGGGGGCAATGCCGATGCCGGTGTCGGTGACCTTGATGCGCAGGAAGTTGTTCTCGACGATGGCACTGAGCACCACCTTGCCCTGCGGCGTGTACTTGATGGCGTTACCCACCAGGTTGTAGAGCACCTGTTCGAGTCGTTGCTCGTCGGCCAGCACCGGCGGTAGTTCGGCCGGGCTGATATCCACCAGGGTGAGGGGTTTGGCCTGCACCAGATGCTGGCAGAGGTCCAGCACCAGCCGGATAACCCCCTTGGATGAGACGGGCTGGGAGTGGATCTCCAGCTGGCCGTAGCGCATCTGGTGGTAGTCCAGCAGATCGTCAACCAGACGGGCCAGGCCGTCTGCACTCTTGATGATGAGGCCGAGCTGCTTTTGCTGCCCTTCGGTCAAATCCTGCTGGCTGGCGAGCATCGACTCGGCCATCCCCTTGATGCCGTGAATGGGGGTACGCAGCTCGTGGGAGGTGTTGGCCAGCAGTTCATCCTTGAGCTTGTCCGCTTGCTGCAGGCTGAGGTTCTGCTTGTGGGTCAGCTTGACCTGCTGTTGCAGCTCCTGGGTCTGCTGTTCGATCAGTTCGATCTTGTCCTTCACCGAGCGCTGCATATGGCGAAACGCCTCGGCCAGCCGGTCGATATCATCGCCGGTGCGCTCGATGGCGATGGGGTGATCCAGCGCGCCGTCGGCCACCTGCTCGGCCGCTTCGGTCAGGGAGCGCAGCGGCGCCGTGATGGAGTGAGAGAGCCAGCGGGAGAAGAGGATCAGCAGCAGCACCGAGCCCGCGCCCAGCACAATCACCAGAGTCTCCAGCTGGCGGATCGGGGCATAGGCTTCCCGGGTGGAGATCTCGGCGATAAAGGCCCACTCGGTATCGAACACCTTTACCTGGGTGTAGGCGGCCAGCACCTCGTCATCCTGATAGGAGTGGAACAGCCCGACCCCCTGCTCGCCGGAGAGCGTCTTGGTGATGAGGGGCGTTTGCAGCGGCCGGAAGTTGGGGCTGAAGCTGTTCTCGACGCTGAACTCCGGCGCCAGCCAGGCATCGGCGCGCATCCGCTTGTCGGGGCCGATCAGGATGGTCTCGCCGGTCTCGCCCAGCCCCTCCCGCTCCGCCATGATCTGGTTGAGCTTGTCCGGCAGCAGCTCGAAAATCACCACACCGCGCACATAGTCGTACTGCATCACGGGGGCTGCCATGTAGGCGACCACCTGCCCGGTCAGCTCGTTGCGGCCAAAATCGGTGAACTCGAAGATCTGCTGCGGTTTCTGGCCGCCATCAAGGCGGCGTTTGATCTTGGCGAAGGTCTGGCCCAAGCCACTGCCCTGGTAGGGGCCGGAGAGCAGATTGGTGGCAAAGTTAGGGTGCTTGGTGACCGAATAGACCACATCACCGTTAAGGTCCACCAGAAAGATGTCGCTGTAGTTGGACTTGCGCACCATGTCGGCATAGCCGCGATGAAAACGCTGGTGCACCCGGCCATACATCTCGTCGGCGAGGATAAGCGCCGTGATGGAGGGTTCGATCTCTACCTGACTGTCCGGTTTGCGCAGTTGATCCCAGGAGCCGGGCAGATAGCGGGCCTGGGCGCGGCTGCGGGCCTCCTGCGGCGTGGTGCCCAGCTTCTCGAAGGCGCCGGTAAAGCCATAGAAACGGCCGATACTGTTGCCGGCAAAATCCTGCTGGGAGAAGTTGATGATCTGCTCTTTGAGGTTGTTGAAGTAATCCTCGAGCTGACTCTTCTTGATATTACGAACGGAGACCAGATGGTTGGAGGTCTGGGTGGTGAGATCCTTGCCGTGGCTGTATAGGAAGAAGAGGGTGATGACCAAAAAGGGCACCATGCCCAACATGAAAAAAGCCAGCATTAACTGCGGCCTGAGCCCACGAAGCGTGAAGATCCATTTCATCTTGTGATTTTCAATTGAGAATCCGGTTATTAAGCCGCTCAAGTCTCGAACGAAAGCGTAATCATTTCAACGACTTTATCCCAAATTCGCTTGGTGGGTCACAGCTGGCTGGAGAAAAATGCAGCAAGGCGTTTAAACCCTGAGCAAACAGTCTGCATCAAGGCTTAAATTGCGAAAAAGGGGTTGTGCTGGCGCTCGTGGTACGTATAATGCGCCTCGTTGTCAGGCAACTGGCACGAAAGCAGTAACGCGGGAATAGCTCAGTTGGTAGAGCACGACCTTGCCAAGGTCGGGGTCGCGAGTTCGAGTCTCGTTTCCCGCTCCAATTTTCCATCGCACCAACGATGGAACTCAATTTCAAGACAATCAGTCTTGTCAGCATGGCGCGTTAGCAAAGCGGTTATGCAGCGGATTGCAAATCCGTTTAGTCCGGTTCGACTCCGGAACGTGCCTCCATATTCTCTCTGTTTATCTCAATCACCACTCTTCGAGTCTGAGCCTTGGTCAGTATCCTTGCTGTACCAGTAACTGTTCGCAGCCAGCCTGTTTCCACTCGCGCTCGAGATAGTGGCTCACATCCGCCATTTTTTGCCCCCGATATTGAAACTGCACCTCGGCACTGTGCTGGTTGAGATCCGCAATCCGTTGCTTCAGTGTGCCGCATTGCCACAGGCTGACCGTGGGCACGCCCCGTTCGGCCAGCACGATGGCATCTTCCCGATTCAGTTGCCACTCCTCCAGTTGTGCCCGTGTCAGGGCAACCATCAGCACCAGCAGTGCCACTTCCGGCAGTTTCATGCGTGTCTCCCTACTGCATGTTTTTCCCCTGATAACTGTGGCAAAGCGCACGATTTTTGCAAGTTTGTTAACTGTTGGTTAATGACGTAACCCGTTTTCAGTATTTCCCGTTTTTCACCATTTTTTTATAAAAAAATGCGTTGGTGATGTAGTAATCCTACATGGAGTGGGGTAATCTTTGCTCAGTGGTCTTACCAGTAAGGAGTTACATCATGTTTCATCCCTTTTCCCTGACTCAGATTATTCTTCGTCGCATTTATGTATTGCTGGTGGGCATTCTGGCTTTCCCCGTGATGCTGTTTCGCAGCGATCGTGCCCGCTTCTACAGCTATTTGCACCGGATCTGGAACAAAACCAGCACCAAACCGGTGTGGCTCAAAATGAGCGAGCGTGGCGAGCGGATCTTCTACTAAACCCCATTCGCACCATGTGCAAAAAGAGACAGCCAAAGCTGTCTCTTTTTTTATCTGCTTGCCGCAACTCCTGGTCCCCATTTGTTTGTTGTTTGTTTCTTGCAAGTTGCATCCAGCCCTGCCTGTTGGCGGTGCTTTTTTATGTCTGACGCATCTCTTTTGATGGAAGCAGTGAAGAAGATTAACGGGATGAAAGCATCAAACGGCACTCTTTTTTGTTCATAAAATGGTGGTCGGCAAGAAATTTTCAATGATGAAATAGCTGTTTAAAATCAATTGATTGAGTGTTTGCCTTTGGGTTTTTTAACTCTTTTGGTGTTTTTTTTTGAAAGGGAATATCCCGTTTGCCGGTTCTATTGCAGGTACCCGGTTGCGACAAATCGGGGATATCAGCAACATCCAACGACATCAAAAGGAACATGAACATGAATGTTAAAAAAAGCACTGCTATCGCCTCCGCCATGACCGGTCTGCTGGCGCTGGGCGCCCAATTTATCGCGGCGCCAGCCATGGCTGCCGATGAAAAGGAGAAGTGCTACGGCGTGGTCAAGGCCAGCAAAAATGACTGTGCGACCAAGAGCAGCTCCTGCGCCGGTACCGCCAAGGAAGATGCTCAGGGTGATGCCTTTGTGGTGATGCCCAAAGGGCTGTGCGAGAAGCTGGTCGGCGGTTCGCTGCAACCCAAGTAAGAGACATCGGGCAGGGGATGGCCAATGGGTCGCTCCCTGCATCTTCTCTGGTTGGCGAAAGCGAGTCTTGCGATGAACCCTTTGATTGGTATCGGATTACGCACTCCCCATTACGATGAGATCCGGCAAACCCTGCCGGCAGTCGGTTGGCTGGAGGTGCATAGTGAAAATTACTTCGAACGGCACAGCCAGGGTTTTCAGGTGCTCGCCGAGCTGGCGCAACACTACCCCGTCAGTCTTCACGGCGTTGGCATGTCCCTCGGTTCTGCCGATCCGCTCGATCCGCACCATCTGCAGCAGTTGTCGACACTGGCTGCGGCGATCAAACCGGTACGGATCTCCGAACATCTCAGCTGGGGCAGCATTGGCGGGCGTTACTTCAACGATCTGCTGCCGGTGCCCTATAACCGCGCCTCTCTGCGCAACATGAGCGACAAGATCCAGCAGGTACAACAGACCCTGGGTTGCCGCATGTTGATTGAAAATCCCTCCTCCTATCTGCAACTGCCCGGGGAGATGAGCGAGTGGGAATTTCTGGCCGAGCTGCAGCAGCGCAGCGAGTGCGGCATCCTGCTCGATCTCAACAATCTCTATGTCAGTGCCTTTAACCACGGTTTCTCTTGCGATGAGTATCTGGCGGCGATCGATCTCGCCACCGTCGGGGAGATCCATCTGGCCGGTTATACCGAGAAGCTGCTGCCGGAAGGCTCCCTCTATATCGATACCCACAGCGCCCCTGTGGTGGAGCCGGTCTGGGAACTCTATCGCCAGATCTGCCGCAAGCAGGCCATTCCCACCCTGATTGAGTGGGACCTCGAGATCCCGCCGCTGCCGGTCTTGCTGGCAGAGGCGGCGAAGGCCGGCGCCATTCTGGATGAGGCGCGTGCCATGAGTGCACCACGGGAGGTGGCCCATGGCTGAACTGGCACAGCTGCAACAGCACTTTGCCGATGGTCTGCTGGGGGCGCCTGACGCCATTTCCCCTCACATCAGCTCCCGGCTCTTTTCTGCCGAATCTGTGCTGCAGGTCTATCGCAACCACTTCATCCTGAGCCTTGGCGAGGTGCTGGCGAGCAGTTATCCCGCCGTCAAGGCTATGGTCGGGGATGACTTTTTTGCAGCGGCGGCCCGTGGCTTCGTATTGGCCGAGCCGCTCAGGGAAGGGAGCGTCATGCATTATGGCGCCGGATTTGGCCAATGGTTGGCCCGCTTGCCGACTACAACCGGGCTGCCCTGGCTGGAGGCGCTGGCTCAGTTCGAATGGCAGCTTGAGCGTGCCAGTCTGCTGCCGCTGGAATCACGCTGCTGGCCAGCCGAGCGTCTGGCCGCATTATCGCCGCAACAATGGGAGCGGCTGCGGCTGTTGCCAGCCACGGATCTGCTGCTGGTTGCCAGCGATTATCCGGTGCTGGCCCTGTGGCAGATGGCGCTGCACTGTGGTGAAGCGGTGGAGGTGCTTGATGCCCCCGTCTGGTTGGCACTGAAGAAACAGCCGGATTGCCGGGTTGCCCCCTTGCCCCTGACGGCGGGTGAGTGGGCGCTGCTACAGGATTGTCTCGCTGGTACGGCGCTGGTCGATCTGCTTGCGGCCGACCCTGCGGCCAGTGAACATCTCACTCGCCTGATAACCCTTGGTCTGCTGGTGGATATGGAGGTAATGCCATGATGGCAAACAAATGGCTGGCGCTGGCCAGCTCGAGTGGTGATTTGCCGCGTTGGAGCAGTGCTGGTGTGCTGTTGTTGGCGCGGCTTTGGGTCGCCTCGGTTTTTATCACTTCAGGCTGGCTCAAGCTGACGGCGTGGGATTCCACCCTCTATCTGTTTGAATCCGAGTATCAGGTGCCCCTGCTGCCCTGGTTGTGGGCTGCTTATCTGGGTACGGCGACCGAGCTGCTGTTGCCGCTCTTCCTGCTGGCGGGGCTTTTTACTCGCCCGGCCGCCTTGCTGCTGTTTGGCTTCAATATCATGGCGGTGATCTCCTACCCGACCCTCTGGGCGGGTGGCTTTTACGATCACCAGCTGTGGGGCTGGATGCTGCTGATCCTTATCATCTGGGGCGGCGGTGTGCTGAGCCTGGATCACTGGCTGACACGTCGCAGCCATTGATTTATCAGTGATTTCCCCAATGACAAAGAGCGCCACAAGGCGCTCTTTGTCATAATGACGGCCGGCGAAATTTCCCATGAGAGAAAAGGAGCAGCCAATGATCATTCGTCAGGCAAGGGCCGCAGATATTCCCACACTGGTGGCGCTGCGCATGGAGCTGTTTTGTGAGGTCGGTGAGTTGGTGACGCCACAGGCAGACCCGGCCTTGTGGCAGGCCACCCTTGACTACTTTACCCGGGCGATGAGTGAAGAGAGGGCTCTATCCTGGCTGGCTGAGGCCGATACGCAGGAGGGCGGCAAACAGATCGTGGCGGCAGGGACGCTGGCATTGTTTGAACGGCCGCCCTATCCCGGCAATCTGGCGGGGATGGAGGGGTATCTGCTCAACATGTATACGCGGACACAATGGCGCCAGCAGGGGATCGCCACGGCGCTGCTCGATGCCATAACGGCCTTTGCCAGATCGCGTCAGCTGGGAAAGGTGTGGCTCCATGCCAGCGAGCAGGGGCGTCCACTCTATGAGCGGATCGGCTTTGTCGCCAATCCGGCCTATCTGGAGTGGGATCTGGCACCTTAATCGATGGGACCCCGTTATCCCTCTGCTTTCTCGTCTAAAGTTCATGCAGATGTGATGTAGTTGTAAACAGGTAACAGAGGGGCAGGGCAAGATGTTCAACTTCAAACTCAAAGCGGAATTACAAGCGTGTCAAATGCAGTTGGCCCAGGCCCAGGCATTTATTGATGCAGTAAAAGTCGGTGTCGCTACCATCAGTTTCACACCAAGTGGCGAGATCCTCGAGGCGAACCCGCTGTTTCTGAGTGTGGTGGGCTATAGCGAGCAGGAGGTGATTGGTAAACACCACCGGATCTTTTGTGATGCCCACTACGCCCAGTCATCCTCCTATGCCCAGTTTTGGGAACAGTTGCGTCAGGGGCATTCCCACAGTGGCATCTACCAGCGCATTGACAAACATGGCAGGGAGTTGTGGCTGGAGGCTACCTACTTCCCGGTCAAGGTTGAGGGCAAGGTGGTCAGGGTCGTCAAGATAGCCTCCGATATCACCGAGAGTTATCAGCAGTTGAGTCGTCAGAAAGCGATCATCTCGGCACTCGATCGGGCACTCGCCATTATCGAGTTCACCCCCAAGGGGGAGATTGTGACGGCCAATCAGAATTTCCTCTCCTGCGTCGGTTACTCCCTTTCGCAGCTCAAGGGGCAGCATCACAGGCTGTTTTGCGATGAGAGCTTCTATCACGAGCAACCTCACTTCTGGGACGATCTGGCCCACGGCCAGCTCAAGTCGGGGCTGTTCAGTCGTCGTGACAGCCACGGCAACGAGATCTGGCTGGAGGCTACCTACAACCCCATCAAGGATGAGAGCGGCAAGGTGGTCAAGGTGATCAAGTTTGCCAGTGAGGTGACAGAGCGGATCAAGCGCGCCCAGGCAGTGAGCGAGGCGGCCAACATAGCCCAGACCATTTCGCAGGAGACCACCCGCTTTGCCGAAACCGGGTCTGAACTGCTGGCGGCATCGGTTGCCATCTCCAGCGCCATTTCCGAACAGGTGAGCCGCACTTCCGGTCTGATTGGCCAGCTCAATGAGCAGTCGAAAAGCATTGAAGCCATCGTATCGACCATCAGCAGTATTGCCGAGCAGACCAATCTGCTGGCCCTTAACGCCGCCATTGAGGCAGCCCGGGCCGGCGATCAGGGGCGCGGTTTTGCGGTGGTGGCCGACGAAGTACGTCAGCTGGCTGCGCGCACCTCCCTCTCGACCGGCGAGATCGCCAGCGTGGTTCAGAAAAACCGCGAACTGACGGCCCAGATCACCGGCAACATCAATGAGGTGGCCACCAGTGCCCAGCGTGGCAAGGAGCAGATCGGCGAGGTGAGTGGCGTGATGTCACAGATAGAGCAGGGCGCCATCAATGTGACCGAGACAGTCTCCAATCTGGCCATCGGCTCCTGACGGTTATTGGTTGTTGAACGAGGCACCGAATGGATGATTATTCCATCGGTGCTTATTTATTGCTCACTTGGCACGCCAATCTGAACTCTTCCTGTATCACCCCGCCATTGTGAATTGTCCTCTTCTGGCCCCTTGATTAGGCTTGCCGCCTCATTTATTTCAGAGTAGGAACAGAACACGATGGCATTACAACAGAAGGGGCGGGCAATGGCCCTGCTGGTTATGGTCGCGAGCATGGGTCTGGGCGGCTGTATGGGGCAGATGGGGCTTTCTGGCATGGTCACCAAGGGCAACCTGAGCGTGGTGGATAACCGCTACGCTCGTGCCGGGGTCTTTATGCTGCTCGCCCCTGTCTACGGTCTGGCCGCGACCGCTGACCTGTTCGTCTTCAATACCATTGAGTTCTGGTCTGGCAAGAACCCCATCACCGGCAAATCTCCGGCTGTGGTGGACATGAAGGCCAATCCGGTGATCAAGGTGAACCAGCATCTGGATCCGGCCCTCAAGACGGTGCCGCTGGCCATGCTGCCACAAGGGGTGCGTGAGGTAGAGATCAGCTACCCGGACGAGCATACCGCCCAGATGGAGGTGCACTATCTGGATGGCCGCCGCAGCATGATGCGTGGCGAGAAGCGTGGCGAGTTGATGGATATCTACTTCGATGGCCGCTTTGTCTCTACCCTGAGCCGTGCGGAGCTGGAGCAGATGAGCGAGAACGCCCGCACGGCGGCCTGATCATCAGTGCCTATGCCGACAGGAACGCCCCGCCACTGCGGGGCGTTTTGCATTGGGTTTAGTCCGGCTGCTTGCGATGGGGCGGGGTGAGGATCAGCCCCAGCAGGCGGCGCAGGTGGGTGAGCTGTTCGGTCAGCTGGACGTTGAGCCAGAGGTAACCATTGATGGCTGCCTCTGCGTTGGGCGGCAGCGATACCTGGGTTGCTACCTCGTGCAGGCGGGCGATGGCGGCATCCGCGCCACGCCCGTCACCGGTTTGCATCATCAGGGCAAGCTGGTTGATCGCCTCCTCGGTGGCCAGATGGCAGGCTTGCAGCGCAGCCGTGCTCTGCATCAGAAAGTGGCTCTCCCGATCGTTCCAGTAGGTGTTGGCCAGCATCTCAAGAGTGCAGAGGGTGTTGCGCATGGTGACCTGCACCGCATCAAACAGGGCGACGCTGTGGCGTGTCTCCTTGGCTGCAGGTGCCAGCAGGGCCCGCAGTTTGCCGGTCTGTGCCAACAGCTGGGAGAGATTGTGTTTGAGCCGCGGGCGCTCCAGCACATTGGGGGAGAGGTGAGTGTGATAGAGCCGCCCCGACTGCTGCAGGATTTGGTGCAACTGCAGGCGCCAGTGGCTATAGGCCCGCTGGGGATAGATGCTGCAAAAGAGCAGCGCCAGCAGGGAGCCCAGTATCACGTCGGCACTGCGCCACAGCGCCGTCTCTATATCCCCCGGCATGGCCCCCATGGTGACTCCCAGGGTGATGCCGATCAGCAGCCCCACATAGGGGCGCTTGCCGAGGGCCAGATAGCCGCAGAGGAACATGATGCAGCCGCACCAGATCAGGGTAAGCGGTAGCGAGTAGATCTCGAGATAAAGCGCCACGACCCCGCAACTGGCGCCGAAGATGGTGCCCACCACCCGCTGCAGGGCGCGGGAGAGCACATTGCCCCAGAACGAGATGGGGCCCATCACCACCACCAAGGTTATCAGCGGCCAGGTGCTCTCCGGCAGTTTCAGCTCGCGGGTCAGCAGAAAGGTGAGCATAAAGGCGAGCGCAATGCGCAGGCCATGGACGATCCGGTAGCGGCCATAGACCAGCAGATCGAGTCGGGAGAGGGGGGCATCAAGACGCACGGTCTGCCTCCTATCAGGTGGGGGACGGGGCGCCGTGCATCCGGCCAACGCCCCGTCGGGATTTAGGCCAGTCGTCCCTGCAGGGGGTGGATCCAGACCCGCTCGCCAACGGCGATCCCGGGTTGATCCGGTACGATTTCAATCAGGCAGTTGGCATCGGCCATGGAGCTGAGAATGCCGGAGCCCTGTGGCCCTGTGGTGCGCACCCTCAGCTGGCCATTACGGTCCTGATGGAAGATGCCGCGCAGAAACTCGGTGCGCCCCGGGCGGCTCTTCATCTTCTCGTCTGCCAGTGCCGAGAGGCGCAGCGGCTGCCACCGCTTGCCTTGCAAGAGGGCGATGGCGGGCTCGACAAACTGCAGCACGCAGATCATCGCCGCCACCGGATTGCCCGGCAGGCCGAAGAAGGGGGTCTGCCCCAGCTTGCCAAAGGCGAGCGGGCGGCCCGGCCGCATCTGGATGCGCCAGAAATCGATCTGGCCGAGCTCCGCCAGCACCAGCTTGATAAAGTCGGCGTTGCCCACCGAGACCCCGCCGGAGCTCAGCACCAGATCGGCGCTGGCGGCGGCCTGCTCAAGCTGCTGGCGCAGGATGGTCTTGTCATCGGGAATGATGCCAAGGTCCATCACCTCGCAACCGGCGGCGCGGATAAGGGCCATCAGGGTAAAGCGGTTGCTGTCGAAGATATGGCCGGGGGCGAGCTGCTCGCCCGGCGCCTGCACCTCGTCGCCGGTACTGAACAGCGCCACTTTCAGCGGGGTGCGCACCGTGAGACAGGCTTGACCGAGTGATGCCGCCAGCCCCAGCTGGGGGGCACCAAGCCAGGTCCCGGCCGGGATGGCGACCGCACCCTTGGCGAGATCTTCCCCGGCGAGGCGCACATTCTGTCCCGCCCGGATCGGGGCGGTGACCGTGACCCACTCCCCTTCAATCAGCGTCTCTTCCCGCATCACCACAGTATCTACCCCGGGTGGCAGCGGAGCGCCGGTCATGATCTGCACCGCCTGACCGGCCAGCACAGGCTCGTGGCGCTGCTGGCCCGCCAGCACTTCCCCCACCAGTTGCCAGCGACCGGCGGCGAGATCGTCGCTGCGAAGGCCAATGCCATCCATCGCCGAGTTGGCGTGGGGCGGCACATTGATGGGGCTTATCAGATCGGCGGCCAGCACGGCGCCGTGGCACTGGGCCAGCGGTTTGTCGCTGCAGGCCGTGTTCGGGGTGAGGGCCGCCAGAATGGCATTGCGGGCCGCCTCGACCGAGAGAAAGCCCTTGCCCGCCTCCGGCTCCTTGCTCTGGCAGCCGTCAAGCCAGCGGCAGACGAAGTCGGCGATAGCCGCCAGATCGTTGATATCGAGTCGGGGCAGGCTTGTCTGCTGTTGTTCGCCACTCTGTTGGGGCTGATCGCTGGCCAGCGCGATGATGTCGCCGTCTTCGGGGAAGAGCAGCGGCTTGCCAATTTCGGCGCGGTGCAGCTCGATTTTCGGGAAGTGTTCGTGCTTGAACCCCTCTACCAGCAGCAGGTCGAGTTCACTCTGATCAAAGCTTGCCAGCAGCTGGCGAAAGTCGGCTTCGGCCAGTTCCGTCTCAATGATACGGGCATGACGACGACGGGAGGCGACCATCATCTGCTTGGCACCCGCCTTGCGCAGGCGATAGCTGTCTTTGCCCGGCTGGTCGATATCAAAGTCGTGGTGGGCGTGCTTGAGCACCCCGATGCGCAGGCCACGATCCACCAGCAGGGGGATCAACTGCTCCAGCAAGGTGGTCTTGCCGGTGCCGCTCCAGGCGGCGAAGCCTAGCAGGGGAAGAGTGGGGGCCGGGGTCATGAGGTGACTCCTTGTTGGGGGTCGATAGCCGGGGCAAGCAGACGGGCCTCGTAGGCGGCCAGTTCGGCAGGGCTATTGAGATTGATAAAGGCATCCGGCTGATCGGCAAAGCTCACCACCGCCATATTGTGGCGGGCAAACCAGATATCGATTTTGCGCTCTCCCTCTGCCAGCGCGGCGGTGAGGGAGGGGAGCAGGGATTTGTGCAGCAGGGCTACCACGGGTTGCAGCCAGTCGCCATCGTGGGCAACTACCAGCTCGGTATCCGGGGTCAGGGCGGCGCGAAAGCGGCTCATCAGATCCAGCGGCAGGGCGGGGCCATCGCAGGGGACAAACAGCACCCAGTCGTGACGGGCGGCAGCAAGACCTGCTTGCATGCCCGCCAGCGGGCCGAGATAGTCGTTGTTGTCATCGCTGATGACCTGGGCCAGCGCCTGATAGCGGGCCTGACTGCGGTTGGCGTTGATCAGCACCTCATCCACCTGGGGGCGCAGGCGCGCCAGAACGTGGTCGATAAGAGGGCGTCCCGCCAGTGCTACCCATCCCTTGTCTTCGCCCCCCATCCGGGTGGCGCGGCCTCCTGCCAGGATCACTGCTGATACGGCAACGGGATCAGAGTGGCTGTCGCTTTTTGAAGTCATGTCGCTCGATGATTTTTAAAGGGGTCGTCTCTTGCAGCTGGCCACGGGCGAGGGTCCATTGCCGCTCGCACAGGTCGGTCAGGGCGTTGCTCTGGTGGCTGATGACGACCAGGCCGCTGCCATGTTCCCGCAGATCTTGCGCCAATGCGGCCATCAGGGCAACCGAATGTGTGTCCAGATTGGCGGTGGGTTCATCCATCAGCAGAAAGGCCGGTTGCAGCGCCCAGGCGCGGGCCATTGCCAGCCGTTGCCGTTCGCCACCCGAGAGAATGCTGATGTGCTCCCGCGCCAGCCCCTCCAGCTCGACCCGGCGTAGCGCCTCGAACACCCGGATCTCGCTGCCGAGCTGTTTATCGAGCGCCCAGGCCACGTTGTCGTGAACTGTGCGATCGAACAGATAGGGGGTCTGGTGCAGATAGGTGACCCGGCCCGGCCCCAGATCCCGCTTGAGCAGCCGGTTGAGCCGCTGCTGCCAGCGTCCCGGCAGATTGGTGTGGCCGCGGGTGGGGGCCAGCAGCCCCGCCAGGATCTTGAGCAAAGTGGTCTTGCCTACCCCGTTGGCTCCGTGCAGCCAGATGGCATCCCCCGGTGCGATGGCGAGCCGGTCAATCTCGAACAGCTGGCGCTCGCCAAAGCGCATCGTCAGCTGGTGGGCGGTCAGGGCCATGGGGTACTCCTGTTGGTACACAGTGGGGGCATGGTCAGTTCTTCAGATAGCTGTGGCCGCGACAGGCCGTCAGCAGCAGGTTGAGCAAGAGGGCGAGGGTGAGCAGCACTATGCCGAGCGCCACCCCTTGGGTGAAGGCCCCTTTCTGGGTCTCCAGCGCGATGGCGGTGGGGATATTGCGGGTAAAGTGCAGGATATTGCCCCCCACCATCATGGAGCAGCCCACCTCTGTGACGATGCGGCTGAAGGCGCCGATGATGGCGGCCAGCAGACCAAAACGGCACTCGTGCATCAGGCCGATCAGCGCCTTGGGCCAGGAGACCCCCAGGGTCAGGGCGGTCTCCCAGGCGCGCCGGTCACTCTGGACAAACGCCGCATGAGCCATGGTGGCGATCACCGGAAAGGCGATCAGCATCTGCCCCACCACCATCGCCTGCTGGGTAAAAAGCAGCTTCCAGTCGCCAAAGGGGCCGGCCCGCGACAGCAGCATATAGAGCAAGAGGCCAATCACCACGGTCGGCACCGATTGCAGGGTATTGATGCAGGAGAGCCAGAGCCAGCGGCCGGGCAGCGGCAGATAGGCCAGGGCAAAGCCCAGCAGCAAGGCGGGCAGCAGCACCAACAGCAGGGCGATGCAGGAGACGGAGAAGGAGACCCCCACCACCTGCCACAGTTCGGTGTCACCACTGAACAGCAGGGCGAGAGCCGCCAATGTCGTGTCGATCAATGTCGGCATCAGACCTCTCTCTCATCGTGCAGGGCGAGGGCCGTCAATACGGTCGTGTCGAGCAGGGTCGGCATCAGGCGCCTCCCTCAGCGAACCGGGGGAGGGCCATCAAGGTCATCGCAGGGGTTGCCATTATTTCCCGTTGGCATCCGCTACAAACAGCGCCTGACCCGCCACCTTGAAGTCGCCGATCAGCTTCTGGCCATGCTCGGAGATCAGCCAGTTCTTCAGGGTGCGGGCCCCTTCGGTGTTGAGATCCGGGTAGCGCTTGGGGTTGACCAGGATCACCTGATAGGGGTTGAACAGGCGCTTGTCACCCTCCAGCAGTACGGCGAGATCCAGCTTGCTCTGGTAGGCGAGCCAGGTGCCGCGGTCGGTCAGGGTGTAGGCACCCAGCTCCGAGGCCATGGTCAGGGTCGGGCCCATCCCCTGGCCGATGGATTTGTAACCGGCAAACTCGGGTTTGACGTCAGCCGCCTGCCACAGGGTCTTCTCCTTGATGTGGGTACCGGACTCGTCACCGCGGGAGATAAAGGTCTGGCCCTGCTCCTTGATGGCTTGCAGCCCCTTGGCCGCGTCGTGCAGTTTGCCGAGACCCGCCGGATCTTTGGCCGGGCCGACGATGACGAAGTCGTTGTACATCAGGTGTACCGGCTCGATGCCAAAGCCCGCATCGACGAACTTCTTCTCGGCAGAGGGGGCGTGGGTCATCACCAGATCCGCGTCGCCGTTTTCGCCCATCTTCAGGCTCTGGCCGGTACCAGCCGCCATTACCTGCACCGGATAACCAGTCTCCTTGGTGAACTGGGGCAGCAGCCAGCCCAGCAGACCGGACTGCTCGGTGCTGGTGGTGGTGGCGAGGCGGATCGGCGCTTTTGTGGCATTAGTATCCGCTTCGGCGTGGGCAGCACCGGCGATCAGCAGGCTGGTGGCGAGGGAGAGGGCAAAACGTTTGAGGCTGGTTTTTATCGTCATCGTGATGCAACTTTTTCAGGGTGGCTGAGGAGAGGGCAAGAGTAAGCAAGCAGGGTGCCAAACCGTTCCTTTGCCGCTGCATTCACGGTTTGCCGTTTAAAAACAGAAGCTTATTAGAATCAATTAGGTGAGCTTGTTATCGCTTTTAATAATTGGTGTTGGTGCTTTTGATACGGTAAGGACAAAATGTCCCACTAAGGTTCCGGTTATCGGGACATTCACCGACCGTACGTGCATCCGAGGTACTTTTTTCCATGACACTCCCTCCCAGCCGCTGGTCTGCCCTCTCCCTGCTTATCGTTGACGATGAGCCCGGCATGCGCAGCTTTCTGGCCAAGGCGCTGGCCAAGCGTTTTGCCCAGATTGAGACTGCCGCCAGTGTGGAGGAGGCGGAAGCCCTGCGCTGCCGCCTTCACTTTGACCTTATCATCGCCGACATCCGGCTGCCGGGGCGCTCCGGTATCGAGTGGCACGAAGCCATCGACCCGGCCACCCGCCGCAGCGACATCATCTTCATGACCGGTTTTGGCGATATGGAGACCGCCCTCAAGGCGCTGCGCCTCGGCGCCAGCGACTTTATCCTCAAGCCCTTCAACCTCGATCAAATGGTGCAGGCGGTGGACAGAGTCATCGAGCGCCGCCAGATGGAGCGGGAGAACCTGCTGCTGCGCCGGGAGGTGAGCAAGCTCTTCCCGCCCACCCTGATCGGCGACAGTGCCAAGACCCGCGAGCTCAAGACGCTCATCGCCAGAGTGGCTCCCTCCAACGCCGCCGTGCTGGTGGAGGGGGAGTCCGGCACCGGCAAGGAGCTGGTGGCCCGCGCCCTGCATCAACTCTCTGGCCGGATGGGGGCCTTTGTGCCCCTCAACTGCGCCTCCATCGCGCCGGAGCTGCTGGAAAGCGAGCTGTTCGGCCATGTGCAGGGGGCCTTTACCGGCGCCCGCAAGGGGCGTGACGGCCTGTTTCGGGTCGCCCATCAGGGCACCCTGTTTCTCGACGAGATCGGCGAGATGCCGCTCGCCATGCAGGCCTCCCTGCTGCGGGCACTGGAGCAGAAGGCCATCCGCCCGGTCGGTGCCGAGCGCGAATTGGCGGTGGATGTGCGCATCGTCGCCGCCACCAACCGCAACCTCAAGGAAGAGGTGGAGGCGGGCCGCTTTCGCGAAGATCTCTTCTATCGCCTCAACGTGGTGGCGCTGCCGGTCGCCCCGTTGCGGGAGCGGATCGACGATATCCCCGCGCTGGTACACCACTTCACCCGCCAGCTCACCGCCGAGATGGGGATGGGTTCCTTGAGCTGGACCCACGAGGATGTGGTGGCGATGCAGGCCTACCCCTGGCCCGGCAACGTGCGGGAGCTGCGCAACCTCATCGAGCGCTGCCTGCTGCTGGGCAAGCCCCCGGCGGATTACTGGCAGAGCAGCAAGCCTGCCGAACAGGGGACGAGCGAGGAGGGTTATCCGCTGGCGTGGCCGCTGGCGGAGGTGGAAAAAGCCCACATCCTGCAGGTGGTGGCGAGCCATGATGGCAACAAGTCTGCCGCCTCCCGGGTGCTCGGGGTGGCGCGCAAGACGCTGGATCGCAAATTCAAAGAGTGGGCCATCGAATGAGGAAGGCTGATCGGATGGGGTGGCGATGAAACTGACCCTGCTCTCCCGCTGCATGCGCGCCCTGTTGCCCCGTTGCGTGCGCACCAAGGTGCGCTGGCGCCTGCTGCTGCTCACCTCGGTACCCATCATGCTCACCCTGGTGGGCATGATTGCGCTCACCCTCTACTGGACCCTCACCTACAGCTGGCAGAACCTGCTCACCACGGTGCGCAGCGATCTCGGGGTGGCCCATCACGCCATCACGGTGCAGCAGCAGCGCCAGACCGAGCATCTCGAGCATCTGCGCGATGCCTGGGCCTTTCAGCTGCGGCTGCGGGAATCGCCGGATCAGCTGCATGACTGGGTGATGCCGCTGGCGGCCAACTATGGTCTCGATTTTCTGCGCTTGCGCCGTGGCCCCGAGCTGGATCAGCTGACGGCGCAGGAGCGCGCCGCCCTCACGGCCGGGCGCAGCGTCAGCCACTTCGTGGTCTGGTCGCAGCAGGAGATGCTCGCCCTCTCCCCGCAACTGGCCAAGCGGGCCGTGTTGTGGCAGCGGGATGGCACCAAAGCGGTGGAGAACCGGGGGCTGATCAGCCTGTCACTGACCCCTGTGATGGGTCGCGACGGCTCCCTTTGGGCCGTGCTGGAGGGGGGCGAGCTTGTCAACGGCAGCACCCGGCTGGTGGATGAGCTCAAGGGGCAGGTGTTTGCCAAAAACACCCTGCCGGATGGCAGCGTTGGCACAGTTACCCTGTTTCTCGACGATCTTAGGGTGAGCACCAACGTACCGGTCAGCAGTAGCCGTCAGGTGGGCCGGGCGGTGGGCACCCGGGTCTCGCCACCGGTGCGCGAGCAGGTACTGGGGCGGGGGGAGATGTGGGTTGACCGCGCCTTCGTTCACGACGCTTGGTATGTTTCGGGCTACGAGCCGCTTTTGGGCGCCAGGGGCGAGCGGATCGGCATGCTCTATGTGGGCTTTCTCGAGTGGCCCATTATCCGCACCTACCTCACCAATCTGGTGGAGCTGGGCTCCGGCGTGGTGCTGCTGTTACTGCTCTCCGGCCTGCTGGTCTATCGCGGCGCACGGGATCTCTTCTCCCCCATCGAGCGGATGCACAAGGTGGTGCGGCAGGTGCAGGCCGGGGAGTCGGCTCGCATCGGCCCGCTGGCGCTCGACCCTGACCACGAGCTGGCCCAGCTCGGTCGCCAGTTTGACGCCATGCTGGACAGGCAAGAGGCGCATCAGCAGCAGATGGCCCGTAGCGCCGATGAGCTGGAGCAGAAGGTGGCCGAGCGCACCCAAAGTCTCGAGCTCAAGACTGCCGAGCTGGAAGATCATATCCATATGCTGACCGAGGCGCGCCAGCAGCTGCTTATCAGCGAGAAGCTGGCGGCCCTTGGCGAGCTCTCCGCCGGGGTTGCCCACGAGATCAACAACCCCCTGGCGGTGATCCTCGGCAATGTGGAGCTGATGAAGCTGGAGCTGGGGGAGGCGGCCGAGCCGGTCAGCGAGGAGCTGGCGCTGGTGTTGGCCCAGATCGAGCGCATCCGCGCCATCACCCGCAGCCTGCTGCAATACTCTCGCCCCGGCGACTATGAGACGGCGCCGGTGTGGCAGCACCTCAATCCCATCATCGAGGAGAGCCTGACCCTGGTGCGCTCCGCCCTGCGTCAGCAGCAGGTGGAGCTGGTGGCCGATCTCAGGGCCCAGCAGCCCATCGAGGCGGATCGCCAGCAGCTGCTGCAGGTGCTGATCAACCTCTTGGTCAACGCCAGCCACGCGCTGGGGGAGCAGGGGGAGATCCGGGTCGAGAGCCGCGACTGGGTCGATGAACTGGGTCAGCTGCGCGGGGCCGAGGTGCGGGTGATCGACAACGGCAGCGGCATCGAGGCGGCCATTATCGACAAGATCTTCGACCCCTTCTTCACCACCCGCGCCACCGGCACCGGGCTGGGGCTGGCTCTGAGTCACCGCATCATCAGTCGCTGGGGCGGCGAGCTGCTGGTGGACTCCACCCCGGGGCAGGGGAGCTGCTTTACCGTGCGGCTGCGCAGCCACGCCCTGCTGCCCAGCGGCAGCGAGCCCGCGAAACTGGAAGGGTGGCGCATCGCCCTCAATGCCGAAGGGCGTGAGACAAGCGATTGATGCTGCTTAAAAAAGGCCCGTTACAAAAACAGCCCGTCAACATGGTTGGCGGGCTGTTTTGTCTGTGGGTGAGGGTTCTTTACTGCGGGCTCCACACCAGCTTGCCGCTCTGGCTCAGGTCATAGCCGCCGAGGCGGGCCGCCAGTTCGCGCCCCTCGGGGGATTGCAGCCAGCCGATCAGCTGTTGCAGCAGGGTGCGAAAGAAGACCCCCTGCGGCATCACCAGATCGAAGCACTCCTGCGACAAGGGCATAAAGCCGAGGCCAAACTCAGTGGCGGTGCTCTGGGCGCCGGGCCCCACATCCGCATCGCCACGGCTGATGGCGGCGGCCAGCTCCCGTTCGCTGTTGACCTCGAGAGTGCGCTCCAGCCGTGTCAGCGACTCCCCTTGCGTTTGCAGCCACTCCTGCAGGGCGCGCTGGCTGCCGGCGCCTTCCTGACGCATGGCCCAGCGCCAGTCGAGTGCCTCTTTCGCCTCTTTGGGTTGCAACCCCTGCCGCAGCACCAGCCCCTGCACCCGCCGAAATCCATGAACGATCACCCATTGCCGGTGGCCCTGATACTGCTGCACCAGCGCCGGGTGGCGCAGGTGGGCCTCCTCGGCCTGCCCCCAGTGGATGGCGCAGAGATCCACATGGCCGCGTGCCAGCATCGCCAGCCCCTGCCGGGTGCCGCACGGGGTGTAGCCCACCAGTGCCTGGGTGCCGAGCTGCCGGGCCAAGCGGCTGCTGGCGTAGTGCAGCAGCACGTCGTCCGAGCCTGCCAGCAGCAGCCGGTCGTTCATCACCCCCTCGTGGCAGCTGCCGAGCAGCCAGCGATCGAGCAGGGAGCGGGGAAACAGCCACTTGCCGGTCGCCTTGGTGGCGGGGATGCGCGCCTCGTTGGCGAGCTGGTAGACCTTCTTCTCGTTGAGATCGAGATACTCCGCCACCTGCTTCACGTTCATAAATTCGTTCATGGCTTAGTCCCGCATCCCGCGACCGGTCGAACCGGGCGCCAGCACCGGCGGCTTCTCGTCCAGCACCATATGGTCGTGGCCGCTGAATACCTCGAAATGGCGCCCCTTGGCGCGGGCAATCATGGTGATGCCGAGCTGGCGGGCCAGATCCAGCCCCATCTGGGTTACGCCGGAGCGCGACAGCAGCACAGGAATGCCCATCTGCGCCACCTTGATCACCATCTCCGAGGTGAGTCGCCCGGTGGTGTAGAAAATCTTGTCGTGGCCACTCTCGCCGCGCATCCATAGCTCGCCCGCCAGGGTATCCACCGCATTGTGGCGCCCCACATCTTCGACAAAGGAGAGGATTTCGCTGCCGCGACAGATGGCGCAGCCATGCACAGCACCCGCCATCTTGTAGGTTTCGTTATGGGCCGACAGGGCTTTCAGCAGGGCGTAGAGGGTGCTCTGTTTAAGCTCGGGCGCCGCCAAGACCACCCCTTCGAGCTTCTTCATCACGCTGCCATACATGGTGCCCTGACCGCAGCCGGAGGTGACCGTCTTCTTCTCCAGTGACTTGTCGAGATCTTCGGCCTGCTGACTGCTCACCACGGCGGCGGCCTCGCTCTCCCAGTCGACGATGACCGACTCGATGGCCGCAATATCCTCGATAAAGCCCTGATTTTTCAAATAGCCCAGCACCAGTGCCTCGGGGCGGGCCCCCAGCGTCATCAGGGTTACTATCTCCTTCCAGTTGAGGTAGACAGTCAGTGGCCGCTCACAGGCGATTTGGCGGGTGTTCATTGTGCCCTGTTCATCCATCACCTCGACGGCCATGGTGAGCTGGGCGGCAGCATTGCTTTTGATAAAGGTCGGTGTCATGGGCCCCTCGCGACCGGTTGCCGGGATCTAAGGGGAGGGATACAGCAAGTTTTGTTCCAGATTAGTAGAATACGTTGTAAAGTCAGGGTGTATATGCTCGCTAATGATATTGAATGATGTTCAAAGAGGTATTATGGAGTTGATATATAACATCATCAAAGAAAACCCTGATTATTTTACTTGGGTTTTTTGCTTGATTAATGTTCTTTGGGGTTTGTTTATGTATTTTAATAAACAGAGCCATGAAAAAGCCATAGAGAAAATCAAACATGGCTTTTCTTTAGATATTGAGAGAAGAAGGGCTGTCTTTGAGTTAAAAGTAAATCAATATGAAATGTATGTCTCTCGCCTTGATGATTTCGGGAGAAAGTTCCAAGTTAATATGCGAGAGGTTATGGAACCTGTATATAATAAATACTTCAAAGATTACTTAGATGCTTCTCTCTCTGAAAACAAAGATAAAGAACGAGAGGTTATATGTTGGCTTAACTCCAAAATATCAGAGGTTATGCGCTCTGGCGCAGATGATTTATTGATGTTATATGCAGAATCCAACAAGCTTAAATTAACTGCTTCTGACGAAATGCTTGCAACTTTCTCCAGATTAGAAGCTTTGACAAAAGCTACAGTAGATAAGTCACATGAGTTCATGTCAAATTTCTTAGATATCATCATAAACAAAAATAATGATTTGGCTATAAAGCTTCAGAGTGAACTATCAGAATTGGCAATAGAAACACAATCGACATCTAAAGAGTTAATGAGTCAGATGCGCAAAGAATTACAGAGCATATAAGTTAGGTTGTCTATGATCTAAGTTTAATCACCGAAAAAGAGATGTCTACATTACGAATTTATATCTTGTATGATAGGTTTAATCGTAGGTTGGTGCTGAACGAAGTGAAGCCCAACGTTTACCGCGAACACCTTATCAAGGCAATAATCTGATAATTCAGCGTTATTCGATTATTGCCATTCCCTCGATCAGATACACAGGCTGATTGGTTTTACTCCGCATGTTGGGCTTCGCTGCGCTCTGCACCAACCTACGCCCGCGCCAACCCATACTCCGCATGACAGGCCAACCCGCATTAAAGCCTCCATCCACCACCAAACCTGCCTTGGCCCCACTCTTGCTATGTCTTATCCCATTAATGGCTGTGGCCGCCATAAATCTCCTGCTCTGATCTGCCTCGAACAGGGTGGATCACGGGGGAGGGCGGCCCGGCAGAGACCTTCTGATGGGAGCCGTGACAGTGCAAGACACCACCAATACCTTGCCCCCGCAGCGCTGGCTGCAACTGGAGTTAAAGGCCATCGACAGCCAGGTTGGCCGCTGGCAGAGCCGCCGTTTCGAGATTGCGGCGCTTCATCCCGCCGAGCCCGAGGCTGCAGGTGCCTTGCCCCTTACCCTGTTTCGCGATGAGCGGGGGGATTATCGCTTCAATTTGAGCTCCGGCTCGCCCCGCCTCTTTGTCACCGGAAGCCGCGTGGACAATGGCTTTGTGGCCGATGGCCTGACCCTGAGCCAGACCGTGGCCGCCGCCTATATGGATGGCGAGCGGCAGGTGCTCTCCTGCCCGCTGCCCGAGGCGCTGCAAGCCTGGGTGGAGGCCTTTATCGGCCGCCACGGCGAGCTGCTGGAGGCCCGCCGCAAGGGCAAAAAGGGCAAGGGACGGGCGCAGGATCAGCTGGGCCTCGATACGGCTGTAGCGACATCAAGAGATACGTTAGATCAAGCCAGCTGCGGCGCCGTTAAAGCCACCGGCCCCGATGGCCGCGAGCGTGGCAGCGACAGCGGAAATCGTACCCATGAGTGAGTTCCTTAAGCGTTGGTCGTCTCGCAAGAGTGAGGCGCGCAAGCATCAGGTATTGCAGCCACGGGAAGAGGTTATCCCCGAGGCAGTTGCCGCCCCTATCGAAGACAGCAGCGAAGCTGAAACTCCAGATACATCGCTGGATAGCCCCGTAGTCAGCACTGACAAGGGGAGCAGTGAACCGCGTGCCATTGAGGGGGCCGAGAGTGGCGAACCGCCGCTAACAACAGCCCCGCAGGGCAAGGCCAAACTCCCCGACAAGGAGGCGCTGCGGGCCATGTTTCGCAGCCACAAGCCGGATGGGCTCGACGACTACACCCAGGATTTCAGCCAGCCCGAATTGTTGCCTGCGGCCCTGACCGCCGGGCTGCGCAACTGGCTGGTGGATCAGGTGATCGCCCCGGAGAACGAATCGGCCAATCCGGCCAGCGGGTCTGCTGAACCGGTGGCGCTTGCCAGCGAACCTGCCGCCGAGCCGCACGAGCTGGCTGATAACCATTCTCAAACCCACACCGACGATCGGGACATTTTGGTTTCCTGCGGTGGACAAAATGTCCCAACCAAAGGTGGGGGAATGGCACCCTCAGGATCCTGACTCCCTGTCAGTCACTTTTTTTCCGGGGGAGTTGGCTCGCCTCTTGCTCTCTCGGCTTACCAACAAGCGCCCATCCCATGAGGTGGCGCGCACAGGAGCGTATGTGAGCACTGAACAAACATTGCCAAATCTGAGCCCAAATCTGGCCCCAAATCTAGCCCGCGAGGCGGGGGCGGCCGCGTATAACGCGCGCGCTCGCGCCTATGCGCTGCAGCATACGGTCAAGACCGACAACCTGATCCCGGCCACTGTCTCCTACCAGAGTCAGGGGCGCTTGTTGCTGGTCGGCCCGGAGGATCGCATTCGCCGCGCCGCCAGCCTGCTGCCCGCCGGGGTGAAGCCCATTCTGCTGGTGAGCGAATCGGTTCACGATGCCGAGGCGGCCGATCTCGAAACCATTTTCGATGCCACCGCATCCCTCGCGGCCCTGACCCTCCGCGAACCGAGCCTGACAGGGTATCTCGGGCAGTTCCAGCTCACCGGCCTTAACGGACAGGGCGAGCGGGTTAATCTGGCGGCGCTTTGCTTCCCACAACAAGGCTTTCCACAACAAGCGGCTGCTGTCAGTGAACAGCCACGCGAACCGCGCTTTGATCTGGTGGCCGATCTGGGCCGCGTCCCGCTCTTTGCGCTGGAGCGCCCGCCGGTCGGTTATCTGCATCTCTTTGATGACCAAGGGCTGGCCGAACGGCTTGCCGAGATCTGCGCACTGACCGGCATCTTCGACAAACCGCGCTATTTTCGTCTCGACCCCGAGGCCTGCGCCTTTACCGCCCGCGGCGTGCCCGGTTGCAGCCGCTGCCTCGATGTCTGCCCGACCGATGCCCTCAAGCCCATCAATGGTCGCATCCAGATCGATCCCCATCTCTGTCAGGGCTTTGGCAGCTGTGCCTCTGCCTGTCCGACCGGGGCGATTGCCTATCACCAGCCCGATGCCAACACCAGCGGCGACTACCTGCTGCGCTTGCTCAAGCACTACCGAGAGGCGGGCGGCGAAGCGCCGCAGCTGCTGATCGCCGGTGAAAACGAGCGCGAATGGGTGGAAGCCGAACTCACCCGCCTGCCCGCCAACTGGCTGCCAGTCTGGGTGGAGGAGAGCGCGAGTTTAGGCATCGAGAGCTGGTTCGCCGCACTCGCCTATGGCGCCAGTGCGGTGCGCATTGCGCTCGGCGACGATGCCCCCGAAAGCGTCCGTGCGCTGGTTGAGCGGGAGCTGGCGAGCGCCGCCGTGCTGCTGGCGGGCGCCGGCCTTGCTGCCGATCGCATTGCTCTGTTTGACGCAGATGCTGGTGAGCCTGTTTCCGGCCAGTCGGCCGTTGCCCTGCTGGACAAGCCGCTCAAGGGGGACAAGCGGGAGAACCTGTTTGCTGCCTTCGATGCCCTCTGGCAGGCCAATGACGGGAGCCGCGAGCCGCTGGCAGTGCCTCATGGCGCTCCATACGGCAGTGTGGAACTCAAAGAGTCTGACTGCACCCTCTGCATGGGTTGCGTGGCGGTCTGCCCGAGTCGCGCCCTGCATGCGGTGGGTCATGCCCCCGGCCTCAACTTTATCGAGCAGGATTGTATCCAGTGCGGCATGTGCGAAAAGGCGTGCCCTGAGCAGGCCATCGTGCTGGTGCCCCGCTTGCAGCCTGTGCCCGAGGCGCGCCGCGCGGTGCAGAGCCTCAAGGCCGAAGAGGCCGCCTGCTGCATTCGCTGCTCCAAGCCGTTCGCGCCGGCCTCGATGATCCGCCGCATCCAGCAAAAACTGGCCGGTCACTCCCACTTCCAGAACGAGGCCGCCCAGCGGCTGCTGATGTGTGAGGACTGTCGGGTCAAGGATGTGTTTGCGGCGCTGGCGGCGGATCCCGTCTCCCAGCTCAAGGTATGAGGGGCCAGTGATGAGTGAACAACATAACGAAAAGGCCGGCGAACTGACCATGACCGAACTGGAACAGAGCAGCGCCGATCTCTACGCCCTGCTGGCAAGCCTCTGGCGCGCCGCTCCCCGTGGCGAACAGCTCGCCTGGCTGCAAGGGTTGCAGGCTATGCCGGGCCCCTTTGCCAGAGGGCTGGGGTTGGTGCAGCTGGCGGCCAGCAGCCACCACGAAAACGAGCTTGCCGAGGAGTATCAGGATCTCTTTATCGGGCTGGGGCGCGGGGAGATCGTGCCGTTTGCCTCCTGGTATCTCACCGGCTCATTGATGGAGCTGCCGCTGGCGGTGCTGCGCGCAGATCTGCAGTCCCTCGGCTTCGAGCGCCAGAGCGGAGTGTGCGAGCCGGAAGATCATCTCGCCGCCCTCTGTGAGGTGATGGCGGTGTTGATTGCCGAGCAGCACCCGGATCGCAACCGCTTCTATGAACGCCACCTTGCCCCCTGGGTACTCGCCTGCTGCCGCGATCAGCAACAGGCGAAAGGGGGCAGCTTCTACCGGGCGGTCGGCGCCCTTGCCGAAGATTTCTTCAAGCTGGAAAACGAATTGCGCCTGCCGTTTGGCGCCTGCGTGGTGCCGGGCTGAATGCCCCGAACCACCCACAACAAAACGAACAGACGAGATATCCCATTGGACGCGAAGCTGGCGCGCAGGCGCCGGACATTACAAAAACAGAGGTCACAAGAATGAGCGATGAACAGCTGAAAGACCCGTCCCGCCGCAATCTGATCAAGGGAGTTGGCGTGGTCGCCACCATAGGCGTATTGGCCGGTGCCACCGGTCGGGTGGTGGGCAAAGAGGTGCTGACCCACGACACCAAGCCTGATCAGGGCTATCGGGAGACCCCCCATGTTCACGACTTTTATCGCACCCTGCGCGGCACCGACTGAGCCGGATCAGTGAAGGAGAACTCATGAAACTGACAAAACGTGCCGAGCAGCCCCAGGCGGGCGAGCAGGGCAATCAGGCCATTCGCGGTCAGGGGCTGACCCGTCGCGCCTTTATGGTCAACTCCGGCCTGGTGGCCGGTGGCGCCGTGGCCGCCGGTTGGCTGGCACCAGCCATGATGCAGCGGGCCGAGGCCAAAACCGTGGCGGCCGAGGTGCCGGTCGAGGTGAAGCGCACCATCTGTTCCCACTGCTCGGTGGGCTGCGGTGTCTATGCCGAGGTACAAAACGGCGTCTGGACCGGTCAGGAGCCTGCCTTTGATCACCCCTTCAACCTTGGCGGTCACTGTGCCAAGGGGGCGGCTCTGCGCGAGCACGGTCACGGCGAGCGTCGCCTCAAGTATCCGATGAAGCTGGTGGGCGGCAAGTGGCAGCGCATCAGCTGGGATCAGGCCATCGAAGAGGTGGGCAATGAAGTGCTGCGCCTGCGCAAGGAGTCCGGCCCCGACAGCGTCTACTGGCTTGGCTCCGCCAAGCACTCCAACGAGCAGGCCTACCTGTTTCGCAAGATGGCGTCGCTTTGGGGCACCAACAACGTGGATCATCAGGCGCGGATCTGCCACTCCACCACGGTCGCTGGCGTAGCCAACACCTGGGGCTACGGCGCCATGACCAACAGCCTGAACGACATGCACAACAGCAAGTCGATCATGTTTATCGGCTCCAACCCGGCGGAGGCCCACCCGGTCGCCATGCAGCACATCCTGCTGGCGAAAGAGCGCAACGGCTGCAAGATTTTGGTGGTCGACCCGCGCCGCACCCGCACCGCCGCCAAGGCGGACATGTATCTCTCATTGCGTCCGGGCACCGACGTCGCCTTTATCTGGGGCATGCTCTGGCACATCTTCAAGAACGGCTGGGAAGACAAAGAGTTCATCCGCACCCGCGTCTACGGCATGGACGAGGTGCAAAAAGAGGTGGCGCGCTGGACTCCGGCCGAAGTGGAGCGGGTGACCGGCCTCAACGAACAGCAGGTCTATGGCGCGGCCAAACTGCTGGCCGACAACCGCCCCGGCTGCGTGGTCTGGTGCATGGGTGGCACCCAGCACACCACCGGCAACAACAACACCCGCGCTTACTGCATCCTCGAACTGGCCCTCGGTAACGTGGGCAAGAGCGGGGCGGGCACCAACATCTTCCGCGGTCACGACAACGTGCAGGGCGCCACCGACTTTGGCGTCACCTCCGATTCCCTGCCCGGTTACTACGGGCTGGAAGAGGGCTCCTGGAAGCACTGGGCCCGGGTGTGGGACGTCGATTACGAGTGGATCAAGGCCCGCTTTGACAACAAGTCCTACAACGGCAAGCTGCCGATGAACAACAACGGCATTCCGGTCTCCCGCTGGGTGGACGGGGTGCTGGAGAACGCCGATCTGATCGAGCAGGGCTCCAACATCCGCGCCATGTTCTACTGGGGCCATGCGGTCAACTCCCAGACTCGCGGCCCGGAAATGAAGAAGGCGATGCAAAAGCTCGACATGATGGTGATTGTCGACCCGTATCCCACCGTCGCCTCGGTGATGAACGATCGCACCGACGGCGTCTACCTGCTGCCGGCCACCACCCAGTTCGAGACCTATGGTTCCGTCACCGCCACCAACCGCTCCATGCAGTGGCGTGACAAGGTGATAGAACCCCTGTTCGAATCCAAGGTCGACCACGAGATCATGTATCTGCTGAGCAAGAAGCTCGGTTTTGCCGACCAGCTGTTCAAGCACATCAAGGTAGAGAACAACCAGCCGCTCTTGGAAGACATCACCCGCGAATACAACCGCGGCATGTGGAGTGTGGGCTACACCGGCCAGAGCCCGGAGCGGCTCAAGGCGCACCAGCAGAACTGGCACACCTTCCACAAGACCAACCTCAAGGCCGAGGGCGGCCCGGTCAGCGGTGAAGTGTACGGTCTGCCGTGGCCCTGCTGGGGCACCCCGGAGATGAAACATCCCGGCAGCCATATCCTCTACGACACCAGCATTCCGGTCTCGGAAGGGGGCGGCGGTTTCCGCGCCCGCTTCGGCATCGAGTATCAGGGCGTCTCGCTGCTCGCCGAAGACTCCTGGCCGAAAGGGTGCGAGGTGGAAGACGGTTATCCCGAGATCACTGCCGACCTGATGAAACAGCTCGGCTGGTGGGATGAGCTGACCGAGGCCGAGAAGAAGGAGGCCGAGGGCAAGAACTGGAAGACCGATCTCTCCGGCGGTATCCAGCGGGTCGCCATCAAGCACGGCTTCGTCCCCTACGGTAACGCCAAGGCACGCTGCGTGGTGTGGACCTTCCCGGATCAGGTGCCCAAGCACCGCGAGCCGCTCTACACCCCGCGCCGGGATCTGCTGGCCGATTACGCCACCTGGCCTGATTCGAAGAGCCTGTGGCGCCTGCCGACCCAGTACGCCTCGGTGCAGGAGAAGGATGTCAGCAAGGAGTTCCCGATCATCCTCACCTCCGGCCGTCTGGTGGAGTACGAGGGGGGCGGTGACGAGACTCGCTCCAACCCCTGGCTCGCCGAGTTGCAGCAGGAGATGTTCGTCGAGATGAGCCCGGCGGATGCCAACGACGTCGGCGTGCGCGACGGTCAGGATGTGTGGGTCGAGGGGCCGGAAGGGGGCCGGGTCAAGGTGAAGGCGCTGGTGACCCCAAGGGTCAAGGCGGGGCTCGCCTTTATGCCGTTCCACTTCGGCGGCCACTTCGAGGGCAAGGATCTGCGATCCAAATATCCGGAAGGGTCTGACCCCTATGTGCTGGGGGAATCGGTCAACATAGTCACCACCTATGGTTATGACCCGGTCACCCAGATGCAGGAGACCAAGGTCACCCTGTGCCGTTTTCGCAAAGTAGGAGCCTGATCCCATGGCCAGAATGAAATTCATGTGTGACACCAAGCGCTGCATCGAGTGCAACGGCTGTGTGACGGCGTGCAAGAACGAGAACGATGATGCCCTGGAGTGGGGCATCCAGCGCCGCCGGGTAGTGACCCTCAACGACGGCCTGCCGGGGGAGACCTCTATCTCGGTGGCCTGCATGCACTGCACAGATGCCCCCTGCATGGCGGTCTGCCCGGCCGACTGCTTCTATCACACCGACGACGGCATAGTGCTGCACAACAAGGATCTCTGCATCGGTTGCGGCTACTGCCTATTTGCCTGCCCGTTCGGGGCACCCCAGTTCCCGAAAACCGCTGCCTTTGGCGATCGGGGCAAGATGGACAAGTGCACCTTCTGTGCCGGCGGCCCGGAAGAGGATCACAGCGAAGCGGAGCGCCAGAAGTACGGTGCCAACCGCATCGCCGAGGGCAAGCTGCCCATGTGTGCCGAGCTCTGCTCCACCAAGGCACTGCTGGCAGGGGATGCGCAGGTCATCTCCGACATCTTCCGCGAGCGGGTTGCCTATCGCGGTGCCAAGGACGCGGCTTGGGGTAATGGCGATGAGCTGTTCCACGATGCCAGCAAGCTGAACAAGCAGGGAGGGGTGGCATGAAAACCTGGCTAATGGCCCTGTTTGCTGCCCTGCTGCTGGTGAGTACCGCAAGTTTCGCCGATGCCGAGAAAGAGGCGGTCGGCTTTGCCGGCGCCGATTACTGGCGGGCGGTGAAGGATGGGCAGGAGGGGGTGACCACCTCCCGCTCGCCGGAGCACGGGGTGCTGATCTCGGTGCCGGGCCAGCTCTGGTTCGAGGTGAAGACCAAGTGGGTGTCGCCGCTCGGCGCCATCGCCATTTTCGGGTCGCTCGCCATGTGTGGCCTGATGTATCTGGTGGTGGGGCAGACCAAGCTCTCCAAACCGCGTACCGGGCGCAAGCTCAAGCGCTGGAGCAGGCTGGATCGGGCGCTGCACTGGACCACGGCGGCCATGTTTCTGACCCTGTCCGGGTCGGGGCTGGCCATCATCTACGGCAAGTACTTCATCAAGCCGGTGGTGAGCCTCGGGGTGTGGGAGAACTGGATCTGGTTTGCCAAGGTGTTCCACAACTACGTGGGGCCGCTCTTCTTCCTCTGCCTGATGGGGGTGCTCATCAAGTGGTTCCGCCACAACATTGTCAACATGGTGGATGTGCAGTGGTTCATGAAGTTTGGCGGCATGCTCGGCAAGCACAAGGGGAGTCACCCCTCGGCGGGCTTCTCCAACGGCGGCGAGAAGGCGATCTTCTGGTTGCTCATCTGGTTTGGCGGCATTGTGGTGGCGACCGGGTTGTTCCTCGACTTCCCAATCTTCGGCCAGCTGCGCCGCCAGATGGAGTGGGCCAGCTTCATCCATATCGTAGGCGCCTTGATCCTTATCTGCGGCTTTATTTTCCATATCTACATGGGCCTGTTCCAGTTGGAAGGGGCGCTGGAGGGGATGGTGACCGGCGAGGTGGACGAGACCTGGGCCAAGGAGCACCACGACCTCTGGTATGAAGAGGTGAAGCACACCCTCGATGAGCCCAAGTAGGGCAAATCAAGCTGATGGTCGACAAAGAGTAAAAGAGAAGGGGCGCAGCGGCGCCCCTTTTGATGGGGGGTCGATGGTGATGGCAAATTGATTGAGCGATACCGCAAACGGCGATGGTTTTTTGGGCCACCTTGAGCAACAGTAACAGGGGTTCCATTCACACAAGGGATGACAAATGATGAGAAAAGCATGGCTGGCAGCGGTATGTGCATCTGCGCTCTTCGGTGGTATTGCGGGCGTGGTGCAGGCGGCTGACGGGATCAAGACCCAGCAGGTGCAGTTCAAGAAGGGGGAGTCAGGGGCAACCATCAACGGCACCATTCAAGGTAGTCAAACCCTCGATTACAAGCTGACGGCCAACAAGGGCCAGAGCATGGTGGTGATCCTGACCGGCAAGCCCTACTTCAATATTCTGCCGCCGGGCAGCAAGGGGGAGGCGATGTTTATCGGCTCTCGTGACGGGAACAACTTTGAGGCAACCCTGCCCGCCAAGGGCACTTATACCATTCGGGTCTACCAGATGGGGGCGGCCGAGAGCAGCAAGGCCAAGACACCGTTCAAGCTGGAGGTGGGCATCAGCGGCTAATGCCAGCAGCTGACAAGCATCACAGAGGTGGCGGCCACAAAGGGCCGCCACCGTTGTTTTATCCCCTCTGTTTTTGCCTCGCCAAGGTTAATAGTCCCCCCGGGAAAGCCGTTCGAAGTAGCGCTGATAACGTCCGCTGGCGATGGCCTGCTGCAACTGCTGATTGAACTGATCCCGCAGTTTGGCTGAATCCGGCATCTTGCGCGGGAACATCACGAAGCTGTCGTTGCGCAGAAAAGGGGTCTGACTGTGGGTGATGAGTGCCGCGCTGGCGGGGTCGAGCTGGCTCTGCAACTCGGCCAAACCGACTCGCAGCTCTTGCGGATAGAGGTCGATCCGCCCGCGCAGCAGCTTGCCGAAATTCTGTTTCACGTCGGTGACTTTCTGTTGGGTTACCTTGCCATCGGCCACCATCTTGTCCAGCTCGGGCCCGTAGCTATAGGCGATATCGCCCCCCAACCGCATGCCGATGATCTGCTCAAGGCGCTCGGCTTGCAGTTGCCGTGATTTGAGGGAGAAGAAGACAAACTGCTCCTGCAGCACCGCTTCGCTGAACAGAAAATCCAGCTCCCGCTCCGGTTTGTGCATCCAGACGGCGGTGGCGTCGTAGAGCTGGCTGTTGGCCGCCAGCGAATAGACCCGGCCCCAGGGGGCGAAGTGGAACTTCACCTCATAGCCCGCCTCCTTGAACAGATCGCTGATGAGGTGGGCCACTGGCCCGTGCTGTTTTGACTGCTCGGAGACGAAAGGGGGCCATTCACCCACGATGATGTTGAGTATCCGGCCCGGTGCGGCGAGAGCCGACTGGCAGGTCAGAAACAACCACAGAGCAAGCAGCGGGATCAGGCGCATGGCTGAAAGAAGGGGACGCAGGCTGGCAGAGGCGAGGGCATCAGATCACTCCCGGCTGTGATGCGGTGAAAGGGGCTGGGTTGCCCGCAATGCTAACATGAGTCTCATTCCTTGCCGTGGATATTTGTCTCGCCGGGGTCGCCGGGCGCCTATTTTGGCCGCAGGGTATGCCCAAGCTCACAAAACCGATCGAGTAAACGTCATATGATTGATTTCATTATGAGTCTTGCTCTCCTGCCGAACGGCAATTTCACGTAAATCAAAGAGAATGACTATGGCTACCGGACAATATCTGCTGTGGAAAGATGCACAGGGACAGGATTTTCGCCCCGTTGCACTGACCGGCACTGATCTGCTTAACAATCGATACCTCAACAAGGGCACGGCCTTCACCGAACAGGAGCGGGCCGATTTTGATCTCGATGGTTTGCTGCCGCCTCAGGTGCAAACTTTTGAAGCCCAGCTCGAGCGAGTGTATGAGGGGTTCAAAAGCGCTTGCAGCGATATCGAGAAGTACCAGAACCTGCGTGCCCTGCAGGATCGCAATGAGACTCTCTTTTATGCCCTGTTGTCACGCCATGTGGAGGAGATGACTCCCTACATCTATACCCCGACCGTGGGCAAGGCGTGTCAGGAGTTCAGCCACCGCTTCCAGAAGCCGCGCGGCCTCTACATCACCCCGGACAACGTGGATGACATGGGCAGTCAGGCCCGCCACTTCGATGCCAAATCGATCCGCATCATAGTCGTCACCGACAGCCAGGGCATTCTGGGGATCGGCGACCAGGGTGTTGGCGGCATGGGCATCCCCATCGGCAAGCTGGCGCTCTATACCCTGGGTGCCGGTATTCACCCCGCCTGCTGCATGCCCATCGCGCTGGATGTGGGCACCGACAACCAGAAACTGCTCGATGACCCCATGTATCTGGGCCGCCCCCATAAGCGCATTCGCGGCAAGGAGTACGAAGAGTTCATCGACAAGTTCGTGCAGGGGGTCAAGCGCCACTTCCCCAATGCCGTGCTGCAGTGGGAAGACTTCAGCAAATCCAATGCCTTCAACAATCTGGCCCGCTACCAGCAGTCACTGCCGTCATTCAACGATGATATTCAGGGCACCGGTGCCGTGGTGCTGGCCGGTATCATAGGCGCGGTCAAGGTCAAGGGGGAGACCCTGGGCCAGCAGAACTATCTGGTCTACGGCGCTGGCGCCGGCGGGGTTGGTGTCGCGGATCAGATCTGCGCGGGGATGATCCGCGAGGGGATGGATCCGCAGGCGGCCCGCGATCGCATCTACATTCTGGATACCCAGGGGCTGGTGTGCGACAACCGGGACGGGCTCGACGAGTACAAGCGTCGCTACGCCAAGCCGGGTCTGCTGCTGGCGGGTTGGGATACCGAGGTGCCCGGCAAGGCCAATCTGGCCGATGTGCTGCGTCATGTGCCCATTACCGTGCTGCTGGGTACCAGCGGCTCGGGCGGTGCCTTCCAGGAAGAGCACATCCAGCTGATGCTGCAGCATTGCGAGCGCCCCATGGTGTTCCCGCTCTCCAACCCCACCGCCAACTGTGAAGCGCTGCCGGAAGATATCTACCGTTGGAGCAATGGCAAAGCCATTGTTGCGACTGGCAGCCCGTTCAAGGATGTGAGCTACGAGGGGCAGGAGTTCCGAGTCGGGCAGGGCAATAACGTCTTTATCTTCCCCGGTGTAGGTCTGGCGGCCATCGTCAGCCAGATCCGCGAGATCACACCCGATATCTTCACCACCGCCGCCTTTGCGCTGGCCGAGTGCGTAAGCGAAGAGGATCTGGCTAAAGGGGCCGTCTATCCCCGCATTCGCGAGCTGCGCAGCATCTCGGTGCATGTGGCTACCGCCGTGCTCAAGGATATCGTGCGCCGGGATCCGTCCCACCCGTTGATCGGTCAGGATCTGCAGCAGCATATCCTCAACCACATGTGGGAGCCGGTTTACCTGCCCTATCGTCGGGTATAACCGTGTATTCACCGCCCGGATAACGGATCGGTAAAGATGACAAGGGGGTAGCGCTGCTACCCCCTTTCGTTTACCCCGTGGCATTCACTAAGTTCGCAATGGTCGCCAGTGCCCTTGCTGATTGCGACAGGCGGTATCCTGCCACTGCTGGCTCGCCTTGCCGATATAGAGTTGCTCGCGATAGTCGCGACACCACTCCCCGCTGGTATGGCGGAAGGTGCGTAGCGGGGTGACGCTACCCGAGTGACGGTTGGCTGGATTGAACCAGGTGAGGCTCTGCCCTTTGGTGCGGGTTTCCAGCGCCTTGGCGAGGGCCTGATTGGCCAGTTGAACATCTGCCTTATCCATCTGATGGTAAAGCGGCGGGGTGTCGACCGTGGCGCAGCCAGTGAGGCCGAGCAGGAAGAGTGGTAACAGATTGCGCATCATGGTTGCCCCTGTTGGCGAAAACCGTTGTTGAGCAGCGCCCGCTCCTGCTCATCGGTAAGCACTTCCTGGCGATCATCGACCGAGCCGTCACCTCTTAGTTTGTTGCCGTTGGCATCGACAGCATCCATACCGTTGTCATCGACCGTGCCATCACCTCTTAGTTTGTTGCCGTTGGCATCGACGGCATCTACGCCGTTGTCATCGACCGTGCCGTTACCTCTGAGCTTGTTGCCATTGGCATCGACGGCATCCACGCCGTTGTCATCGATGGTGCCATCACCTCTGAGCTTGTTGCCATTGGCATCGACCGCATCCACACCGTTGTCATCGACTGTGCCATCGCCTCTGAGCTTGTTGCCATTGGCATCGACGGCATCTACGCCGTTGTCATCAACGCCATTGCCAAACCCGCGGCCACCCCCATGGCGTTCTCCCCCTGCATGTTTTTCTCCACCAGCATGCCGTTCACCTCCACCATGCTGCTCTCCGCCGGCATGCTCGCCTTGGCCGCCACTGTCATCGTTGCCCCCATCGCTGTCGCTGCCACCGCTGCTGTTGCTGCCACCGTCGTTGTCGCTGCCACCGCTGCTGTCGCTGCCACCGCCGCTGTCGCTGCCACCGTCGCTGTCGCTGCCTCCGCCGTTGTTGCTGCCTCCACCACTGCTGCCCCCGCTGCCACCATCGCCATCTTTGTTGTGAACGATCAGCTCATTGGCGATGTAGCTGTGGCTGCCATCGAGCAGCAGATTGAAGAGTGCGGTAGTGGGAGATGCCTCGATCCAGCAGAGTGACTCAACCAGCAGTAATTCCGGCTGGGGTTGCAGGGCCAGATTGCCCGTCACCATGGCAGGTGCCGGGCGACACATTATCTGCATGCCGGTAAATAGCGGCAGCACCGCCAGTTGCGGGTTTTCGGTTCGGGTCATGGCCGGTGAGATGGCCGCCCAGCCCCGGGTGGTCAGCAGAGGGTGCTCTGCGGTAAAGAACGGGGGCAGATTATTGATCCCGTAGAGTCTGCGCTTGCCCAGTATGACCCGTTCGACCGCCAGGATCCGGTTACTGCCGCCGTGCTGATCCAGCACCCGTTCACCGACCCGCAGCGTCTCTATGGGACGGGTGGAACCATCGGCCATCGTGATGCGAGTGCCGGCGATAAAGCAGGACTTGGCATAGGCCTGATTCATTTGCCACTCATTGTGGGCGAAATCATAACTGAACGGGTTCGCAAACAGGGCGAGTGCGATGGCCGAGCCAATAAGCAATCTGCGCTGGCTGGCCTTGAATGAGGGCTGTGACATGGGGACTCCTTGTCCATCTTGATTCACAGGATCCAGTATAGAGCGCCCCCAAGCGGCGGCATTTTTGACTATGAACACAATAAACATGATGGAAAAACGATTGGCGTTCGTCACAATAATGCGTAAAATCGCATACTCGATGCTTGTAGCAACGAATCCCGCCTAAAAAGCCAGTTTCATGCCCTTCCCAAGCAGTAAAAGGTAACAAGTGACGCATTTGTGTTCATTTTGTGCCTTGGAAAAGTCTTGTGATAACTGAAAAGTGATAAATATCCCCATCAGTTATCAAAAAATTAAGGACATCCATGTTTTCCTTAGTCAAGCAAAGTGTCGCCGGGCTGCAAATCCTGTTTGTCGCCTTCGGTGCCATGGTTCTGGTGCCCCTGCTCACCGGACTGAACCCCTCCATGGCCCTGCTTGGCGCCGGTGTGGGCACCCTGTTGTTCCAGCTCTGCACCCGCCGCCAGGTACCGATTTTCCTCGGTTCCAGCTTTGCCTTTATCGCTCCCATCATCTACGCCACCCAGACCTGGGGATTGCCATCCACCATGTTTGGCCTGTTTGCCGCCGGTTTCATGTATTTCATTCTGGCTGCGCTGATCCGGGCAAAAGGGATGGGTTTTGTGCACAAATTGCTGCCCCCGGTGGTGATTGGCCCGGTGATCATGGTGATCGGTCTTTCTGTGGCGCAGGTTGCCTGCAACATGGCGATGGGCCGCGCCGGTAGTGAGCAGGTGGTTCCTGCGGGGACTGCGCTGACGCTGGCCGGTATCTCGCTGGCGGTCACCCTGATTGCAGCTGTGTTCTGCAAGGGGTGGATCAAGCTGATCCCCATCCTGTGCGGCGTGATTGCCGGTTATGTCTCGGCGGTCTTCATGGGCCAGGTGAGTTTCGATGGCATGGTGAACGCCCCCTGGTTGGCGCTGCCCCACTTCGAAACCCCGGAGATCAACTGGGCTGCTGCGTTGTTCATGTTGCCGGTAGCCATCGCCCCCTGTATCGAGCATATCGGTGGCGTGTTGGCGATTGGTGGCGTGACTGGCAAGGATTACACCAAGGATCCGGGTTTGCACCGTACGCTGGCCGGTGACGGCATCGGCGTCTGCTTCGCCGGTTTCATCGGTGGCCCACCCGTGACCACCTACGCCGAAGTGACCGGTGCCGTGATGATCACTCGCAACTTCAATCCGGTCACCATGACCTGGGCTGCGGTGTTTGCCATCATTCTGGCCTTCTTCGGCAAGTTCAATGCGTTGCTCACCTCCATCCCGATGCCGGTGATGGGCGGTATCATGCTGCTGCTGTTCGGATCCATCGCCGCCATCGGTCTCAAGACGCTGGTGGAATCCAAGGTGGATCTGGGGCTATCACGCAATATCGCCATCGTCGCCGTGACTCTGACCGTCGGTGTCGGTGCGCTGGAGATGAAGATTGGCGACTTCGCGCTGGCCGGTGTTGGCCTGGCCTCTGTTGCCGCCATCCTGCTCAACCTGATCCTGCCTGCGCACTCCGAAGAAGGTGTGATGGACGCGGCCAAGGACTGAGTTTCACCAGACGTTGATTGTTGATTTGGAGAAGGCCACCTTGCGGTGGCCTTCTCATTTTCGGGTATCTAGCGCCACTTTTCGGCTCGGCGGAGCTCATCTGGAATCTAATTTGGAAGCAGATGAGGGGGTTAGCATTCTCATTTGACGTATCTCTTTTCGTGACCTTAGCTAAAGGACAGGTTTGGCTCTGAGGTCTCCTCGAGCAGTATGGGAAAATGGATGTTGGCGTTTTCTATCATTTCTCTCCCAGACCCCTGTCATAAAACGATGCGCTTTTTCTTTGCCACGGCGCTGTTGTATGGCAGAGGCTTATCCGCCCCACTCCACACTCCCCTCATGCTGCCCTGGCATGTTTCCTCCTCGATTTGTTGTGAGCCTCCCTCGCCGGTTGCGTTTCGTTGCGCAAAGGCAAAATCCGGATCTGTTTGCTGCTGCACATGGGTGGGCGGCGAGCCGTGAAAGCCGGCATGACCCCAGTGGGTCAGACGTGCACCGCCATCGGTAACGGCGGATGTTCAGGGATGAATGGCAAGCAAAGCGAGGTTGCAATGAACTATCAACTGCTGTGGAAAAGTGCAATTTTTTCAGTCTCTTCCATGATGGCGATAAGCGCGGTTCAGGCTGCGCCACTGAACGTGATGACCGAGGATTACCCGCCATTCAACATGCAGGGGGAGGGGGGCAAGATTGTCGGGCTGTCGACCGAGGTGGTCGAAGAGCTGTTCAAGCGTGCCGGGGTCGAATACAAGCTGACCCTGATGCCCTGGAAACGGGCGTACGAAGATACCCTTGGCACCCCCAATACCGCCCTCTACTCCACGACCCGCACTCCGGAGCGGGAAGCACTGTTCAAGTGGGTCGGGCCGCTGGTCAATAACAACTGGGTGTTTTTCTCCAGTTCGACCGCCAATATCACGGTCAAGTCGCTGGAAGATGCCAAGCAGTATTCGGTGGGTGGCTATAACGGTGATGCGGCCGCCGAATATCTCAAGGCCCAGGGATTTGCCAAGTTGCAGCTGGCGGCCAACGATACCGCCAACGTGAAGAAACTGGAGGCGGGCCGCATCGATCTTTGGGCAACCGGCCAGTATCTGGCGCCTTATCTGGCCAGCAAGGAGAAGGTGACCTCACCCAAGCCGGTCTTCGTGTTCAAGGAAACCCAGATGAGCTTGGCGTTTAACAAGGACACGCCCGATGAGCTCATCACCAAGCTCAACGAGATCCTCGCTGCCATGAAGGCGGATGGCACCATCGACAAGATCAATGCCAAGTACCAGTAACAGTACCAATAGCAAGTGCCGCTCAATGGCACTGCGCCGGCTGCCGTAAAACCGGGAGGAAACCATGGATTGGAAAAGTCTGACGTTCAGGATTGCCGTGTTGACCTCCCTGTCGGTGAGTCTGCTACTGGTGTTGTTTGGCGCTTACAACTACAACGCGGTCAGGGCGGAGAGCTACAGCAAACAGAGTGCGCTGGTCGAACAGGCCATCGGCCGGCTGCAGCTCTCCCTGCCCGGCCCGCTGTGGAATTATGAATCGGCCTTCATCGAGGCATCGCTCAAGTCCGAGCTGGCGGCCGATATCCTGAGTGCTTTGCTGGTGGTCAACAAGGACAAGCTGGTAGCCGGGTTTGCCCGTGACTCGGCGGGGGACATTGCCCCCGTGACAGCCATGCCTGCCGATGTGTCTGCCTACGGAGGGTATGATCTGGTCTATGACGACAGCGGTCAGAAAAACACAGTGGCCCGATTGCTGGTGCAAACCAGTGATGCCGCCATTCAGGCCCAACTGCGCCAGCAGTTGATCACCACCGTCTGGCAGATCCTGGTGCTCGATCTCTGCATCATCGCCCTGTTGATGGTGCTGATTCATCGCAATGTGCTCAGGCCGCTTCATCAGATGAATCAGGCGGTGTTCGATCTGGCCAAAGGAGAGGGGGATCTGACCCGGCGTCTGAAGATCAGCCGTCAGGATGAGATGGGCGCGCTGGCCACCAACATCAATCACTTTATTGCCAAGCTTCAGGAGATGGTGGCCGAAATCAACGAGCTCTCTGCTGGCGTGCTGCAGACCGCGGAACGTTGTGACACCCTTGCGGCGGATACTCGGGGCGCCAGTGATGCCCAGCAACTGGAGCTGGATCAGGTCGCGACTGCCATTACCGAGATGAGCCAGGCGGTGCAGGAGGTGGCAGGTAATGCAGTGAAGACTGCTACGGCGACCGATGAGGCCAACCTTTATGTCGAGCAGGGCTACAATCTGGCCGGTCATGCCAATCAGGCGATTCATCAGCTGGTGGGAGAGGTGGAACGGGTGGCGGGGCTGATGCGCTCCCTCTCTACCGAGAGCAGCAGCATCGGCAATATTATCGAAGTGATCAATGGTATTGCCGAGCAGACCAATCTGCTGGCGCTCAATGCCGCCATCGAGGCGGCGAGGGCTGGGGATCAGGGGCGCGGTTTTGCGGTGGTGGCCGATGAAGTGCGAACCCTCTCGGGGCGCACTCGTCAGTCGACCGAAGAGATCAGTGCCAGCATCAAACGGCTGCAACAGGCGACCCAGAATGTCGGTGCCGGGATGCAGTTGAGCCAGGAGCAGGCCTCTCGTGCGGGAGCCGAAGCCGCCGATGTACAGGTATCGGTGGAGAAAATTAAAAACCAGGTCAGTCTGATCCGCGAGATGAACATGTATATTGCCCAAGCCTCGGAAGAGCAACACTCGGTAGCAGAGGCGGTGAGCCATAGCGTGAACCGGATTGCCACCCTTAATAGCGAGAGCGCGGCCAGGGTGGTGCAAGTGGCTGAAGCCAGCAGCGATTTGCGCCAGCTCTCCGGTCAGCTCGATACCCTGCTCAAGCTGTTTCGGGTCTAGAGAGCACATACGCCCTGCGGGGGATCCTCGGTGCGAGCGGTGGTCGCGATCACGCGCGCAACGGGGGTCGTGGTGTTCTCATATTCTGCCATGCAATCCCGGATCGATATTTTCCCTTTACGGGCCCATGCATGACAGTCTGGAGAGCTGTTGTCTACTCACGACACAGCTTGCACCAGGGACCGGTGAGCTCGCAGTACCCGGTCTCGTCGCCATGCTGCCAGCCAAGCCGATGATAGAAGGCCACGGCCGCCGTATTGCGGGTTGCCACCTTGAGTGATGCCGTGCGGGGATTATTTGCCAGACCATGTTCGAGCAGCGCTCGCCCAATCCCCTGACCATGCCAGTCGCTCGCAACGTACAAATGATGCACAAAGTGATCGGGTTGCCATACGGCGATAAATCCGCAGAGCGTCCCCCCTCGCTCAGCCACCCATATCTCTTCTCCCCGGGTCTGCTCGATAAAGTCATCCAGGTGAAACAGGGAGGGGTCTACCCAGTGAAAGGTTTGTCTGCGGCCTTGTAAAAACAGCTTGGCCAGCGGGGTGATATCACGTTCTTCCATGCGCCTGATCATCATGCTCTCCCAAGGGCGGTCACTGTTCCCTGTTGCACGCGGGCAAGGTTATCTGGGGCAAATGACAAGGGTGTGATTAAGGGCTGTCCAATACATTTGTCATGGGGCTATACTGCCGAAGTCCCCTGTATGGATGGCGTGAGGATTGTTGATTTATGGACAATAAACAGATTGAAGGCAACATTTTTGTTCCGGCTCATATCGATGACGTGTGGCACGCCTGGACGACAGAGAGTGGTCTGCGCAGTTTTCTGGCTCCCGAGTGTTTGATGGTAGCCGAACCGAATGGCCCCTTCGAAATCTACTTCAGGCCGGATGCTCCACTGGGTGAACGGGGCAGTGAAGGGTGCAGGGTCATGGCCGTCATGCCCTATGATTTGCTCAGCTTTAGCTGGAATTTTCCGCCCAGTCTGCCCCATATTCGTCAGCAGAAGACTCAGGTTTGTCTGCGCTTTGTGCCGGAAGGGCAGGGCACTCGCCTCTACTTCCTGCAAACCGGTTGGGCCAATGATCCTGACTGGAATCAGGGGTATGCCTACTTTAGGGAAGAGTGGCTGGAGACCAGCCTGCCACGGCTGCAGTACCGCTTTACCCACGGCCCCATCGACTGGAACAACCCGCCCGACAAGGCACAGCTGAAGGCGTTGTCCCAGTAGTTTCGGGGCACAGAGATAAAAAAAAACCGGCCAAAAGGCCGGTTGAAACAGTTCAGGCTTCGCAATGTCCCCCTCACCTAACTGCTTGTATCGGCTTAATAAACTGTAGTAGACATGACCAGATTTGACCACTGCGCTATTTAACTAGCCCGTGGTCACGTATGGTCATGCATGGTCACAACAATGGTCACAGCCATGACCAGAAATGTGACCCATCACAATTTCCCGACCAGCGCGGCGGCCTCCTGATTCCCTGCATTGATGTAGGTTCGGGTCTGCTGCAAGCTGGCATGGCCCATCAGTTCCGCCAGTATCCGCAGGTCTCCCCCCTCATTGGCTAGTAGTGTCCCGAAGGTATGCCGCAGCACATGGGGCCGTGCCTCGAACCCGAGCTTGGCCGCTACCCGCTTCATCTGCTTGCGTAGCGCAGTCGCGTCCTTGTGCCAGCGGTTCCCTTGGCCATTGCGCCAAAGCGCACCAGAGACGCTACCGTGCTGCTTAATCTCTTCCTGTACCTTCGGATGCACCGGCACCCAGCGTTCGCGCCAAAGCGTCTCGCTGCCCTTCCTGTGGCGTAAGCGGCACATCAACGCCGTGCCCATCTGCTTGAGGTCATCCACCTCTACCAGTCGGGCCTCGCAATACCGTGCGCCGGTATAGACCATGAAGGTCGCAATGGCCCTGGCTTCATCCGTCAGCCCCTCCAACAGCTTGGCCAGTTCAGGCTTGGTCAGAAATTCGGCGCAGTGCTTGCCTTCGGTCGGCACCTTGATCCCCTTGGGCGCGAGGTCAAACTCACGGCACCCGTACAGGTAGACCGTGCGGGCCTGCCTGCACATCCGCGCCTTGGTTGCTTGGGCCATCCCGACCAGTCCCTTGGCGTAGTCATCCATCGTCCGCTGGTTCACATCAACCAAACGAAACTGGCCCCAAAAAGGGGCCAGCTTCGAGACGATATGAGTGGTCGATCTTGACCGTTCCTTATCGGATAGGTAGCAAAGGGCGGCGTCCTTCATGGTCGCCAACTCTTTGCCATCAATCTTCTTCGTCTTCATGTCCAGCACCTCTTCCCTTACTTGGCCGGTACAACACGTTATGTGGGTCTGCATCCTTGGCTAGGTGAGCGAACTCTTCACCCCAGTTCTTCGGCAACCCACCACTGATCTCGACATACACATTGTCAGCCACGCTACCGATGGCACGGCGGGCCTTGAATATCAGGTCGGATCGGTTGTCCACGCCCCACTTGGTGCGGATAGCCTTGGCTTGAGTCTTGATTGTATTAATCGAGACCCCGATCCGTTGAGCCATCTGGTCGTAGTTAAATCCTTCAATAAATAATTGAAGGATAACGTGTTGGCGTGGAGTCAGGTCGCTGAGTTCTCGTAGCGATTCATTGTCGTGCGATGGTGCAATACCAAATGATGCAAGTTGCAGTTGTAATTCAGCGAGGTTCGATTTAAGCGATTCGATTACATCAAGTGTCTTCTGATGTTCGTTTTGTAAGTTATTAAACTTCTTTTCCAAAATGCGGTTCTGTAGCTCCAGGCCTTGAAACTGATGCAAGATCCGCTCAATCTCTAAACTATCCATATTAATCTCCATTTGCCTTGCGAGCCGCGAGTCTAGCCTCGCACTCACTCTCCACTTGGCTGATAGCATCCTCGATTTTCACGCCTGACTTCACCCGCTGGGCGACAAGCACCCACCAGTTTGGGTTCTTAACGAGACTTTTTCTGTGTGCAGGAGCCATCCTAATCCAGTTCAACCTAATCCTATATGCCGGTCTAGCTTTCATATGGTTGTCTCCACTGCACCAGTTCTGCTCGGGGAATGGCGAGGGTATGATGTTTTTAGCACTTCATTGACAACAAAAAGGACTGTTTTTTCTATCTGCCCGATTGAGCCTGATGTTACATCATAATGGGTACATCCTTTAACACTTGTTGAACCAAAGCCGAAAGTGATCACCTTGATACCAAGGGTGGACACATTAGCTAGGGTGTTATGAGTACAGGAATTCAATAAGTTAGAAAGTGCCCCACGCGCATATGGAATGCCATCACATAACATTAAAAGTATCTTGCGCTTCTGCTTACACTTCCCAATCTGATTGGCCGCAAACTCAATAGCGCGGTTGTCGATGTTATTGGCTCCGTACACACCCACTAAATAGGGCAACCTTTCGATCACATCTCGGGCGTTTCTGATCCTCACCCCGAACCCTAGCAAATTAAACATCACCAACGGGTCGGATGAGATATACCCTGGGGCACTCGTCAACGCGCAGCCGAGGCCGTACACCTCGTCCGCATTGAGTGTGTGCCCCAGCCGGTAACGCTCATACGCCTTGATGGCCAGCCTCTCAACCACCTTGCCCGAGCGCCCGCCCTTCAACTTCCGTCCGGTCTGGTCGGCGTTCTGGAACTTGAAGCAGGACAGTTGGGGGTGGCGTTTGTCGTTGGCAAATGCGAACACCTGATCCACATCGGCCTTTGGGTAGAGGGTGTAGTTGTGCAGGGCCATGGTGGTGTGACCCAGGATCGACAGTGGCACACCCAGCGAGTCGAGCGCATCACCCAACATCAGCGCCGTCTTGGTGGCCCACTCAATCCGTTCGCCCCTCATGCTGGAACTCATATCAATCAGCAGGGTGACGGCGGTATCAAGCTCGGGGTCTTTGGTGCGCTGCCGGTAAACGTCATCCTCGCCTTGGTAGGCCCGCACCAAGTCGTTGGCATCGAGCAAGCCATGGACACGGCCACCCAGCCAGCGGCTGTCATCAACGCCTATCAGCGCACGTTTGAGGATGCTCTTGGCATGGGAACCCATCGGACTGATAGCGACCTTCTCCTTGGCCGAGAAGGCTACGCCGCAGATGTGGGCGTCATCGTGCTTGTACTCGAACAGCTGGAGGTTGAACTTGGGCAAGCCCACCTCACGGCTGGCCATGCCGCTCAGGATGGCCGCCTCGTCAATGAGCGGCGCTTGCTGTTCTCCTTGGCCACCAGACGCCCCGCCATCCTCTTGGCCCTCGTCACCTTCTCCGTCCTCACCAAGGCCCTTGGGCTGCCCTTCCTGCCCATCCTCGCCCTCGTCCTTGTCATCCCCTTCGCTTGGCTCCTGCTCGGGCTCAGGCGCTTTCTGTGGCTCCGGCTCAATTTTGAGCCGCTCACACAGTTCGTCAACGAGCGCCGCTATCTCTTGGGTACTCTTGGCCGCCATCGAGCGGGTCGCAAACTCGCTGGCCAGTGGCCGGTAGTGCTCCGGTATCATGGCAACCAGCTCCCGCTGTACGTCACCACCGTGGCCCATCATCTGCGAGGCCGTCCACTTGACCGCCCCGAAGATCAGCCGCCCCCAGTCGAGCAGATGCGGCGGCACCTTGGCCAGTGCATCAAGCTGGAGTTGCGCCGACACATGACGCATGGCGTTCAAGCTACTCCACGCCCCAGGGTACTGCTGCTGGTAGGCCGCCTCGATCCGTGGGTCTTCCAGATAGTTGATCTGGTCGGCCTTGGTCTTGTCGTGTTGCCGGAAAAACTCAAAGTCAGTAAACAGCGAGTGCGCAGTCTCATGGTCGGTATAGCCACGCATCATCGCTACCTTGTCGTCACTTACCTTGCCCGCAGCTATCTCGGGCAGGCGGATCAGGGAGCCGTCATTCCACGCCTCACTCCCTGCAAACTCTACGCGCACCTGCGATCTGCCCAACACGCGGGCTATCGCGTTGCACTCAATTACCAGATCGGTCGAGTTCATTTTCATATCTCCATGACATAAAAAAGGGGGCCGCCTTGGCCCCCGTTGCTACCGCTCGGTTACATTCGTTTCGCCTTACCAATGGAACGGGTGTAGTACCCGTCCCCCCAGTCGAAGGATGACCGGCCACACGGGCAGGTTAGAAATGTCGCTTTAACCCATCACATCCTCCTTAGATGCTTAACCGTTGTGCGATGCCCGTCATCTTGACGCGCTCATGTGCAGGCATGGCATTGAAGACCACCAACTCCATGGCCTCCCATACTCCGTCCTGCGGCAACACGCCTGCATGTCGTGACATGAACATCATCCGGTTGGCCATCGTGACCAACTGACGGTACGAGATCGGAGTGAGCACCTCACGCCTGCCGAACGCTTCCCGATGCTCCTTGGCATACAGGCACAGCTTCTCGCAGATGTGGGTAGGCAGGCTGGTCTCACGCTCCAGCAAGGCCGCCTCCTTGGGCCACTCCATGTATTCAAACTCGATGAAGGTCTGGAACCGGTTGAGGAATGCGGCGGACTGCTCACGCGCCCCTCGGTACAGGCCGACATCATCACCTTGGCCACAGGTATTCGCTGCGGCCACTATCCAGCACTGCGGATGCACCGGTACACGGCGACCGTTATCACCGGTCAGCACCAGTTCATCCCCCTCCAGCACCGCCTGCATGACGTAGGCGAGGTCGGGCCGGATGAAGTCCAGTTCATCGAGCAGCACTACCCCAACGTGCGGGAGAGCACGGGGCAGCACACCCTCAATGAACCGGCTCACGGTCGTGCCGCCATCGTTGAGCAACTCGGTCTTGCCAACGAGGTCAGCACGGGTCATTTCCGAATCGAAGTTGATCCGCACCAGCGGCAAGCTGCACCGTGCGCAGATCTCCCTGATAGCCGCCGTCTTTCCGGTGCCGGTATGACCGAACAGCCATGAGCGAAAGCCCATAGCCATGGCGGTCAAGACATCGTGAAAGACGGGGGTGACTTCGTAGAAGGGATTGATCTGGGGGACGGAGTGCGGGGCTTGGTCAGCCCATTCAATGGTGGGTATCGGGACACGTAGCGTGGTATCGAACATGTCCTTGGCCAGACGGTAACGCAGCATACCCTTGCACCCGTCTATCTCCACCGCCACCCCAGCGCCCAAGTCCTCCTTGGGCTTCTGCTTCACACCGATGAACTCGAAGAACGAGTCACGGTCGCCAGCGTCTGGGGCTTTGGGCTTGCCGGTGAACATCATGCAAGCTGCCAGCGAGGCGAGATCCTGCTGGCTTATCGGTGTCTCCAGCCCGTGGGCAACCATCCAGTTGGACGCCAAATGAGCCAGCTCCTGCCACGATTTGTTGACGTGCTTGCTGGCTTCAATGATTAACGAGGCGACTGCGGCTGGTTCTTTTTTTGATTCATTTGAGGTTGTCATGCGGCTTTCCTCACATCCGTAAATGATCCGACCAATGTTGAAAACTCTTTGACCGTTTGAAAGGCAACAAAAATGACTTAGGGTATCGTCAATTACCGGACACACCCGTAACAGGCATATCAAGCAGGCTTAACACGGCGCGGGCACCATCCTTGATACTGCTGCCGTTCTTAATCATCTTGGCCCCCAACATCACGTTGCCCTGCCAACCGAACCAACCCTTGTCCCAGTCGGCTTTACGCAGGTGAGTGAGCCCGTTCAACCCCTCCTGTTCCATCAGCACCTTGGCTACCCAGACCAGCACCATCAGGCCCACGGCAGTGCCGAGCACCGAGCCTTCACGCAGCTTGGCCACGTTATCCCCTGAACCGGCTGCGGTTGTGACCGGCACCCGCTTCATGATCAACGCCCAGATCTTGAGGGCTTCAACCTTGTCCTCGGCGCTCCACGCTTCACCATCACGCTTGTTCATCAGCACGTTGTTGGCATCAATGAGCGTCTTGAACGGGTACAGGTACTCACTGCGGCCACCACAGGTGGTGCGCTCGAAGTCGATAAGCCCAGGGAACACGGCGTTGGCCACGGCCCGAGCCACTTGGCTGCCATCCTTGCGGTGGTTGTAGAGGTTGTTGATCGAGGCGTTCGGCTTGACCGCCTTGCTGTTGAGGTCAGAGAACAGCTGCTGCCGTTCGTCCAAGGTGAGGCCGGTATACAACTGGATGATTACTGACTCACCCGCAAGCGCGGCATCAGCCTCCACCTTGTTGACGATGGCACTCGCCCGATGTTGGCCATCAGCCAGCAAGATCTTGGCTCCCATGTCGATGGCGAGTGTGCCCATGTGGTCGCCGGTAAACTCGGCCTTACCCTCGACACACCCAGTCAGGGCTGGCAGGGCGTATCCTGCTTGGCCCATGTAGTCCACAAGGTCAGTCACCCGAGACTTGTTCACTTCACGTTGGGCTCGCTCGATAGCGGCAAAGCCGGTCTGGATCTGCAACAGACGGGCGAGTACCCGATAGGGCATGGTCACGGCGTAGTAAGCACGGCCACCCTGCAACCCACGCAAGGCGGGCACGTTGAATACCCACTCGTCCCCCTTGGCCTCCGCCTCCTTCGGGGCGTTCGCTTCGCTCACCCCCTCAGTCGGCTGCGTAAGTGCGCCCACTGCCTCCATAAAGCTCTTGGATTGCAGCTCGTCCAACTGACCCAGGGCGGTGTGCTTGGCTTGCCCCTTGAACACCAAGAGGTTCGCCTTGACGGTGGACAGCACGGCGTCATAGCCCTTCTGCGCCACTTCCTGCTTGAGGTGGTCGATGTCCTCGTTCAGCAGGTTCGACAGGTGCATACGCAAGCTCTGCTCGGTGGTGCGTCCTGTCACCGAGCCAAAGCAAACGTGCTCACTCGCCGTTCGGCTCCACCCCATGACATCCTTGGTGGCACCCCGACCGGTCAGTCTGACCTTGGCCTTGTTGAAGTCCTTGAGGATCTCGAACAGGTCGGTGATGTTGGCGTACAGGGTGGTTTCTACTTTTGCGTTCATAGCATTCTCCAGATGTGAAAAGGGCCAGTCCCCAAAGGAACCGGCCCCATTAAGAGGGCCGACCGGATTGGTCAGCCCAAGATTTTAAGAGACCCTTTAGGGTCTCTTTTTTGCGCGAATGAAGCGTGAGAAAGTTAATGAGAAGGAGTCAGAGAAAACCAAGGGGTATCTTTCAGACGTTCTGATGTGAAGCAGCTCTTGTGAGTGGTCTTGATTGTCGATGGGAGTGAGAAAAATACCTCACGATCTCATTCGCCACCCACACGCCCTTGTGGAACACAACGCCGTTGCCGATCATGCGATAGGCATCGCTGTCGGGTGCGTCAAAGGTGAAGAAGTCAGGCAGCCCCATCAACCTTGCGTACTCACGAACCGTGTAAGGACGCGGCTTGCGGGTCACTGGGTCTATCACCAGTCGTGTGCCCTTGTCCTTGGCATAGTGGGCTAGGCAGGTGGGTGCGATGTCACCCTTAAAGGGGTCGCTGATGATTGGCTTGTCACGGTACTGCCCGTTGAGGCGGGCATAGACCGAGGGCGGGATGACTATCTCGGGGTCACGTTCTAACAGAGACATCAGGCTTGGCACCTTGCCCTTGTCGGGGGCGTTCCATGTGAACGGGCGGCGACTGCCCATGATGATCAGCCGGTCACGGCGTTGGGGAACCATGTGCTCGGCCCGCACTGGGTTGAACGTGGTCACGTAGTAGTCCGGCAACTGGGTCATTGCTTCCATGACCACCGGAAACTTGGTCATCCCAGGTACGTTCTCGACCACGTACACCTCGGGCCGCATCAACGCAATGTGGCGGAAGAAGTGGAGGAACAAGTCGTCACCCGTGCGGGTGCCCTTGATGTCGGCAATGTTGCTGTACTTGGTACAGGGGTAGGTGCCGATGATGACATCCGCCTCACCTTGGCCAGTCACACACAGCTGGGTCACGTCCACGTTCTCAACGTGGTCGCCCAAGTTGGCAGCCTGCACCTTGCAGGCCAGCGGATCTAACTCGAACGAGCGGGCGATGGGCAGGCCACCGAAGATAAGGCCGGTGTCCATAAGGCCCGCGCCTGAGAAGTATGAGTGAACAGTTGGTTTGAACATGATGTTTCTCCGTAAAACAAAAAGCCCCTCATGTGAGGGGCGTTGGGGGTAGTGACCATATTCCCGAGGCTGGGAAAATGGTTAGTGGTTGATGACGGGGGCGCTGGCGATGGTCTCTTTGAACTTGGCCAGCCCGACCCGTTGGACAACGAGGTCTAACGCATACTGCGCCGCTTGCTTGGGGCTCACCCGCTTGTGTCGGAAGTGGTAGAGCAGCTGGTACTTGGCGCTGTTCACGTTGGTGGTGATTGCCCGCCCACTGGCATAGTGGGTAAGCGTCCCATCGTTGACGATGCAGTACAGCAGCTCGCCTTGAACGACCAGCCTTGCGGGCAGGCCGGTGACTGTCATGGGCTCACCGGTCTTGGCATTCACGCTGTTGATGGTGACTCGCTTCATGTCACACCTCGATGGTCACGGTGGCGAGGAACTTGGATGTGTCCACTTCCACGTTGGCGGGCAGCTTGGCCACGTTAAGGTGGCCGGTGCCCTTGGTCAGGTCGCTGGCAATGCGGGCCAGCATTTGGGGGAACAGCGTTGAGTTGCTGTATGCCCCGTAACGTGGGTGATAGTGGAACGCATTCATGTCGCAGTGCTGACGGCCCAGCTTGGGGATCTTCACGTACCCGTCATTCACCTTGGCGCGAAAGGTTATCTTGGCCATGGTCACACCTCCTGTTTGTCTTCGTAGTAGTGGGTGATTTGCCCTGTCTCGATGTCGATGGAGCGAAACGCGGGCGCTTGTGGGTAGGACTTGTAGAGGTCGGCCAGCTCGGCACGGAATGCCTCAACGTTCGGGGCGATAACGTGGTACGTATCCCCCTCTGCATAGGTGAACGTCTCCAGCTTCTTGGTGTTGATCCAGACGCCGAAGTACCACGCATCTTGGTCGGTGTCGTATTGCTGCCAGCCATCGGCAGATGTGAGCCGTTCATCGTAGTAGTAGCGGTCAACGTGGTGACTGCCACGGTCTATCCGGCAGCCATTCCCGTTGGTCTCAATGGGAATGCGGCCTGCCTTACGGGCCTTCTTGAGGCGGCGCAAGGTGTGTCGTGCTGTTGCCTTGGCTCTCGGGTTACGGCCACTTTCCACGTAATCCAGTATCCCCTCGGCATCGTTGGCACTGTTGTGTTCCAGCTTGTGCAGCAGGGCGGTGACTTCACGGCGGCCCAGCTTGGCGATGTCATAGAACTTACGCATGTTGTCTCTCCTTGAAACAGAAACCCCGCTGTTAGGCGGGGCGGTAGATGTCGATGTAGAGGTAGCCATAGCTACGCCTTGGGCTGGCCTCACACACCCAGCCCTTGTGTTCGAGGCGGAATACCTCGTCCATGTCGGTGCATATCTGGTATGCCTTGGCCATCTTGGTTAGCTGCTTGAGGAAGTGCGGCAACACCTTGTCGCACTCGGCCCGCCACTCTTCACTTGGCTCACCGTAGACACCGGCACGGTCGCCCAGGAAGTCCACGTTTCCCCGATGCAGGATGGCCCGAGCCCCCAGCTTGGGCAGGTTCGGGGTGCCCAGTCCCCATGTGTGTCCCTCGAAGATGCTCATCACTCTTTCCTCGCTGTCATGGTGTAGCGCCTGCCCCTTACGCACTGGGTAAAGCGCACCACGCTTGTCTTGTTGTAGTCGGCCAGTTGCTCACGGATACCCATGCACTTGGCCACCTCGTTGGCATCAATAAGGCGCTCTATCAGCGCCTCGATTGACATCACTGCGGTCTCGACAACCTTGCCCTTGAAGCGGGCGGTGACTCTGACTTTCATGTGTGGCTCCCCCAGTTCGGTTGCTCATTGGTGCCGTGGTTGAAGTAGGCACCGACGATGGTGCGTTTCCATTCACCCACGGGGTAGCCATGCTCGTTGCACTGGCGCTCCCACCACGCAAAGCCAATCTCACGGGGCAGGTTGCCCATCATGTCGTTCGGGTTCACGTAGAGGGTGGTTTTGAACATCGTTGGCACGGGCTTGATGTGCGGTGGACTGGTGCGCTTGCCGGTCTCGTCATAGTCGTACTCCCAACCACGCACTTTCAGGTTGACGTTGACGATCTCTTGCAGGCTTTCGTGTGCTCGCAGGGCTTCGGCTACTGCGGCTTGGCTGAATGAATCATTGAACTCGATCATGGTGTTCCTCCTTGAAACGAAAAAAGGCAGCCACATTAGGGCTGCCTCACGGGGGATGTGTGAGCGTTATCTCTCGCGTTATTGCTTGGCATCCTTGATGGTTGCCAGTGCCTCGCTCACGATGGATTCATTGAGCGCCACCATGTCGATGGTGATCTCGGGTTGGTCTGGACGATCCACAGGTGTCGGTTGCACTGGCTCAAGATGGCCAATCATGGATGCAGCCGTGGGCTGCGGTGGCAGCTCGGCAGCATCTGCGTTGAACGGGGCAACGATGCAGGTCAGGGCGATCATGGACAGTGCGATCATGTTGAGTGCGAAGAGGCTCATGGTGCGTACCTTTTGGTTTGGGCATAAAAAAAGCCCCCACGCTGTCGCGTGAGGGCCGGTGTATTGCGGGTGTGGATTACTTGGCTTGGGTGAGTTCGACGAACAGCATCCCAACGCTGGACAGGAAGGACTTGTCTGACGCGGCGCGTTCGCGGAGCAGGTCGAGCAGTTGCTCGTTGCTCAACGCATCCGCGTTGGCGTCAGCGGCTTTGGCCGATGCCTGCTTCGCAGCCTTGGCGGCCTTGAGGGCTTCCACAGGGTTGACCAACGAAGTTGGTTTAGCGCGTGGCTTGAGGTCTTCCAACTCCTTCAGGAGTTGGACGCTCGGAGCGCGTGGCTTGCGGCCTTCGGCCTCGGCCTTGGCGATACGGGCACGGAGCACAGCCTTGGCCTCGGTGACGGAGACCTTGCCATCTACGATGGCAGCGTGGAGTTCTTGGGCAGTCATAGCGGTAGTAGCGACGGTGTTCATAGCGACCTCCGTGGTCGAAGTAAATCCGGTCGGACTATCCGAGCCGGTCGCCCCAAGATTTAATACCCCCTTTAGGGGGTAGTCAGGCAGTTCGCTAAGTTATGGGGATCTGTATGGGGCTATTTGTGGGGTGGGGTAATATCGAAAATAGCGTTGAATCTCTTGATTTCAATAGATAAAAGCCATCATTGAGAGAGGGGGTGTTTCCTATGATAGGAAACGTATTGGTCTTTATAATCAATTGGTTAACGATGGGTTGGGCCCGATAAAAGAAAAAATAAGCCCGCGAACACAAAAAAAGGGGGGGGGAGAGGGTCGGAAAAAAGGAGGGGGGGGAGGACGACCCCGCCGCCGCGCAGTTAGAAGTCGTCACCGGGCCCCGCTTACATTCGCAGCACTTTTCCAAAACGTCCTACTACAGCCAAGTAGCAGGTTCCTTGTGCCTTGGTTACCTCGCCACCGGCAGGTCCTCCCAGCGGGTGGTGTAGCAGGGGCTCAGGTGCTCTTGTCGCATCATCCACTCAGGCGACCCCGTGCCTTGGCTGGCAAAGCCTACTCGCCCCAATCCCTTGGCTTTGATCTGGTCCATCACTGCCATCAGCGCGTCCGATTGAGCGGAGGACGGGGCAAACAGATCTGCCTGTTGCTGCCCCTTGGGGGTGAACTCACTCAGCATGACGCCCCCCTTCTGATAGCGGTAACCGTCGCGCCAAATCTGCGCTAGCAGCACGTTCACTTGCTGCAGCAGCAACCGGGTGTCATCGCTAGGGCAGACCAGCCGGACGCCAGCCTGCTCACTGTAGTAAGGCGCTCGTTCGTCAAAGGGGCTAGTTCGCACGAACAGGTGCACCCGCTGGCAACACATCCCCTCGGCCCGCAGCTTCTCGGCTGCGCGAGCCATAAAGCCTGACAACGCTTGGGCCATTTCTCCACGGTCAGTCACGCGCTCACCAAAGGAACGGCTCGAGAGGATCTGCTGCTTCGCCGTCGGTTCAACTGTCAGCTCTGCGCAAGGCAGGCCACGCAGCTCCTGTACGATCCGCTCGACCACCACGCCGTATTGGGCGCGTAACCCTTTGGCATCGCTAGCCACCAGGTCAGCCACGGTGTTGATGCCTTGTGCCACCAACTTGGCTCCCAAGCGCCGTCCTATGCCCCACACCTCGTCCACCGGGGTGATAGCCATCAGCCGGGCACGGCGCAGCTCGTCACGCAAGTCCACTACGCCGCCAGTGGCAGGCCACTTCTTGGCTGCATAGTTGGCCAGCTTGGCGAGGGTCTTGGTGGGGCCGATCCCAACCCCTACCGTTAGGCCGGTCCACTGCCACACTCGCTGCCGGATCTGTTGTCCATAGGCTGTCAGGTCACCGGCAAACGCCTCCGACAGTGACAGGAATGCTTCATCAATGGAGTAGACCTCAAGCTCAGGGGACATGGTCTCCAACGTGCTCATCACCCTGCCAGACATGTCTCCATAGAGCGCGTAGTTGGAGCTGAATGCCACCCCGCCATGCGCCTCGAACTGATCGCGGATCTTGAAGTAGGGCCCGGCCATCTTGATACCCATCGCCTTGGCCTCGGGGCTGCGCGACACCACGCATCCATCGTTGTTGGAGAGCACCACGATTGGGCGGCCACGCAGCTCAGGGCGAAACAGCCGCTCACAGCTGGCGTAGAAGTTGTTTACATCAACGAGCGCTATAGCCATCACGCTGCCTCAGATTGCCAATCACATGGGTGACCACTCCGAACAACTCCAGGGAGAGGCTCATACAAGGGTCGATAGGCGCGAACGCCGGATTGGCTGGCAACAGCCGCAACCTCGGCTTGAGCTGCAAGGTCTTTACCGTGAAGCCGCCATCGAGTAGTGCAATCACCACATCACCATGGCGCGGGGTGAGGCTCTTATCGACCACCAGCAAGTCACCGGGAAAGATGCCGACCCCGGTCATGCTCTCCCCCTCGGCACGCAGATAGAAGGTGGCTGCAGGGTGCGCCACGCAGTGGGTATTGAGGTCTAACTTCCCTTCCAGATAGTCGCTGGCTGGGCTGGGAAAGCCGCAAGAGGCGCGGTGCAAGAACAGCGGGATGGTCACCTCGGCGGGTGATGGGTCTGGGGTTAACAGCTTCATGGTAAAATACCTGTATTTATATACAGGCATTATAGCGCACCACCTTTGAACCAGCGCAAGTCCCGCATGCCAGTGATGGCGTACCATGGCGCCAACAAATAACAAAGAGGTCAGTATGAGTCACAATCTGTGTGCCCTACCGAAAGAGCAGCAAGAACGGGTCGAGGTCGAGAAGGCAGCCGCATATGCGGTATGGAAGGAGCGCAACGGTCACTTGGCCAGCGCAGAAAGCGAAGCGAACCAACATCAAGGTGAACTGGGTCGCTACTTCCTCGAACAAGTAGCGAAATACAAGAAACTAAGATAACGCTCGGTCTTTAAAGGTCGCGTATATGTGAGACTCGATAGGGTTTTTCCATTCCTTAAGTGGTAGCCTAGTCGTTATTAACCAATAACTTAACAGAAGAATGGAACAACTTAACCGAGCCCTTGCCTTACACCAGTTACTATTGGACTTCCGTTACCCTGTTCCACGCTCCGTCATACTCGAACGACTTGCGTGCTCAGCCAGCACTTTCAAACGGCTGCTGGAATTGCTGCGAGACCGTTATCAGGCGCCAATAATCTGGGACCCGACCGCTCGTGGTTATCGTTACGATACCGATGATGGTCGATTTACCTTGCCGGGCGTCTGGCTTACCGAATCGGAAGCCTTTGCGCTCTTGATGGCCAATCGCCTGCTGCAAGATGTGCAACCGGGTCTGCAGCAGCAGGGGGTGGCTCAGTTGCAGGCACGTATCGGAGATTTGCTGGGTCCCCAGTGGCAGAATGAAGCTGATCGCCTGCGTGTGGAAAGCATCGGGCGCCAATACGTGCCCCCAGAGCTATTCCTACCTCTGGTACAAGCGCTGTTTTCCAGGCGTCAACTCCACTTTCTCTATCATCCCACACAACATCAGTCCGAAGAGCGTCAAGTATCGCCACAGCGTCTCTGCTGGTATCGGGACAACTGGTATCTGCTTGCCTGGTGCCATGGACGAGAGGCCTTGCGCCTCTTTGCCTTGAGTCGAATAGTCGAACCCAAAGCGCTGGATGAAGCCGCCTGCGAATGTGGGACACCAGAGCTGGATGCACTCTTTGCAAATGGCTATGGCATCTTCGCCGGAGCTGATTTGCAACAGGCCGAACTGCGCTTTGACCCATCTGCTACCCCTTGGGTCAGAGATGTGCAGTGGCACCGGGAGCAGCTCCAGACCATAGAGCCAAGCGGTCATATTCGTCTCACTTTCCCCTATGCCGATCAACGCGAACTGGTACGCGACCTGATGCGCTTTAGTGGCGAGGTTGAGGTGCTTGCGCCACTTGAACTACGTCAGAGTGTGATAGCGGCCATGGAAGCCGGATTAAAAAAACACGAGGCAGTGGCACCACTGGCTCAGCCGGTGAGCCAGTGAGAGGGGAATAATGACAGTCGAGAGTCACACTTGAGTGCCGGAGGCGACCCCGCAATGGATGGAGTAAATGAGCCTGTTCTGTTTTCAAACCTAGACCCACAGGCTGCGGTTCTCTGGGCCAAGAGTGGCGAGGATCAAGGCCACCCTTTGCTGGCTCACATGCTAGATGTCGCGGCGGTAGCAGAAGCTATCCTCGAGCTTGAACCCGCCACTACCCATCAACACCTGGCCAGTCAATTTGGTATGTCGGTTGAGGGGGCTCCCCGTTGGCTGGCGACGCTTTCTGGTTTGCATGATGTGGGCAAGGCCATCCCGGGATTCCAAGCAAAATGGGAGCAAGGGCAGACACTTGCCAAGGCTCAAGGACTGACCTTTGCCAGTACATCGCTGCGCAGTAATCGCCATGACTGTGCCTCGACCGCCATTTTGAAGAAATGGCTACCGGTACACACAGGTGCCGAGACCCCTTGGTGCCTGAATGTGGCTGAGGCGGTTGGAGCTCATCACGGTTACCCGTTGACCACAAAGGAGGTTGGGGATGGCTTGCCGCTGCGTGAAGATAAGGCATGGCAGCAAGCCCGGCAGGCATTGCTCGATACCTACTGGAAGGTGCTGACCCCATCAGGAGTGATTACCGCTGACGAACTGGCGCTACCTGCCATCAATTGGCTGGCAGGGCTGACTTCTATTTCCGACTGGATCGGCTCTAACCCCGAGTGGTTTCCCCTCGGTATTCGTCACGACGATCTCAGGCAACACTACCTCCATGCCAAAAGACTGGCTCATAAGGCGCTGACGGCGATCGGCTGGCGTTCCTTTTCACCTTTGCTCGCAGAACCCGTCCCACTTGATAGGCAACTTGGCCAAATGTTGGCTGCCGATAAGCCTGTCATACCACGAGCCCTGCAGAGCCAGGGTATAGAGCTGTTACAAGCGAGCCAAGGGCCCGCTTTGCTGCTGGTGGAGGCCCCCATGGGGGAGGGCAAGACAGAGCTCGCCTTTATGGCGCATCTGCACTTGCAGCGTACGAATGGCCATCGCGGCTTCTATCTGGCCTTGCCAACCCAGGCCACCGGCAATGCACTGTTTGCCCGTGCTCGCCAGTTTATGGATGCTTTTGCACACGGTTCGGCGCCCGATCTGCAACTGATCCACGGTGGCGCCGCTCGTCACGAGATGATGGCAGCGCTCAAGGACGTGTGGGGTGAAGATGGCAAGCAGAGTGAGGGAGTAGAAGCCGCCCGCTGGTTCTCCCGTCGCAAGCGACCGCTGATCGCTCCCTATGGAGTGGGCACCATCGATCAGGCGCTCTTCTCTGTGCTGAATGTCAAACATCACTTCGTGCGGCTCTGGGGGCTGGCCAATCGAGTGGTGGTGCTCGATGAAGTTCATGCCTACGACACCTATACCGAAGGGCTGATTGAAGCGCTGCTGCGCTGGCTAAAAGGCCTGGGCTGCTCAGTTATCCTGATGAGTGCCACCCTGCCAACCAAGCGTCGTGATGGTTTGCTCAAGGCATGGCGGGTTGACCCTGCAGTGCTGCCAGAGCTTGCCTATCCGCGGTTGGTGCTTGCCGATGACAGGGGCCTCGACTGGGATGACCAGATAGAAAGCCGAATGATGGAGCCCGTCCGGTTGGCCGGATGCGGTACTACACCCGAGGAGTTGCTCTGCGTAGCACTTGAGGCCCTGACCCACGGCGGTTGCGGCGCCATCATCGTCAATACGGTCGAGCGGGCGCAGCAGCTCTATAGCCTGCTCAAGGCCAAGGCGCCGGAAGATCTCACCCTGCAGATTTTTCATGCCCGTTTCCCGTCCGATGAACGGGCACAGCGAGAAGCTGCCGTGCTCTCCACCTTTGGAAAAGAGGGGAAGCGTCCGGCCCGGGCCCTGTTGGTGGCAACCCAAGTTGTCGAGCAATCTTTGGACATTGATTTTGACTTTTTAATCAGCGATCTCGCCCCGGTCGATCTGCTATTGCAGCGGGTGGGGCGCTTGCATCGCCATCAGCGCCCAGCCCGCCCCGAGCCTCATCGTCAGCCGGTGTTGACAGTAGCCGGACTCTTACCCGGTGAATTACCCGATTTGGCGACCACCCGTTGGCGCTTTGTCTACGATCCCTACCTGCTCGCCATGACCTGGGTGCGGCTCCTCGGCGAAACCAGCTTGCAACTGCCCCAGGATATCGATCGGCTGGTTCAGGCCGTCTATGGCGATGGGGAGTTGCCCGATTCGGTGAGTGAGGCGCTACGCCAATATATCGAGGAATACAGCTACGCCACTTATCTGGCTGCAGAGCAACACCAGCGGCAGCTGGCCCGCAATATTGTTATCAGGGCCGATGCAGATCCGGGTACTGCCTATTCGAACAAGCCCAGAGGTTACGAAGAGGGGGAGGGCGAGGACAAAGGCTTAATTAACTGCACCCGGCTGGGCAAACCCAGCGTCACCGTGATCCCGCTCTTTGTCTCTGACAAGGGGGTGGCCTTGACGCCTGATGCTGAGCCCTTCGCGCTCGATGCACCGCTTTCAACTGAACTGGCCTGCCAACTCTGCGCCCGCCAGCTCAACCTCTCCAATCAAGCCCTGGTTAAGGCCATCAAGCAGCAACCCGACGTGCAAGCCTTTGCTCAGAGCCCGCTGCTTCGCTACAGCTACCCGCTGTTGCTCGATAGCGACGGCAGGGCGCAACTGGATGGCAGGCTAGTGGTTTGGCTCGATGGGGAGTTGGGGCTTATCTACCGGAACAGGGAATAACCAAAGGAGTGACAATGACAATGCGTTTTAATCTGCTCGACGAGCCTTGGCTGCCGGTCAGGATGCTAAGCGGAGAGGTCAGGGAGCTGGGCCTGCTAGCCCTCTTTGAGCAGGCGCCGCAGATAGTGGCCCTGGCAGAGACGGCGCCCCCCTCCTTAATGGCCCAATATCGCCTGCTGCTTGCCATTACCCACAGAGCCCTGAACGCACAGACGCCTAACTGGGGTCAACGGGACCTGCGCCACTGGTTTAGCCATGGGCTGCCCACCGAGACCATCACCGCCTACTTGGAAAAGTGGCGCGATCGTTTCTGGCTGTTTCACCCCGTGCATCCCTTTATGCAGGTGGCGGCGCTGGCCACGGCGGGCGAGACCTGCGAGAAGTTCAAACCCTGGGCACAGATTGATCTGGCCTGCGTCAGCGGCAATGCGCCTGTGGTGTTTAACCACTCGGTGGACACCGCGCCTGACGCCATCTCACCGGCTCACGCCATTCGAACCCTGCTCGGTTTTTTACAGTGCACACCGGGTGGTCTGGTCAAGGTGTTTCGTGATGCCGACAAGGCTGGCCCGCTGGCTAATACGGCGGCCGCATTGCCACTGGGTGAGTCCCTAACGCAGACCCTTATCCTGAGCCTGCATCCCGCCTCGCCTGACCATGAAGACTTGCCGAGCTGGGAGCGACCCGCGCTCACTGTTACCAATCTGAAATCGCCTCCTCTACTTGCCACTGGCCCCAACGATCGCTTCACCCGCCAGACCCGCGCCGTGCTGTTTCAACGAGAGGAGGATGGTGCTATCCGCTGGTTACGCTTTGCCGCCGGGCAGGGATTGGACGAAGATCCTCACGCTCCTGATCCCATGGCTAACTTTCGGGAGGGCAGCAATGGGCTCGTGCGCCTCACCTTTAGTGAAGGGCGAGCACTCTGGCGTGATCTGCCTGCCCTGCTGCCCGATGGGGGCTCGCGCCCGGCAGCCATCATTGAGAATGCCACCCGCTTAAACGAATCGCTGGGTAAAGTGCATCTTCGTCTGTTGGTAGCAGGTCTTGCCAGCGATCAGGCCAAGTTGCTGCGTTGGCGAGTCGAGCAACTAGAGTTGCCGCAGGCTCTGCTGGATCAACCCGAGGTGACCCGAGCGGCCCGCCTGATGCTGGAGATGGCCGAGACTCTGTTTGCGTCGTTTAAAGGAGCCGCAGTGCAGCTGATTGCGGATACCCTGCCAGACAGTCAGCAGAAAGATACCCGCAGCCGGGCTCGCACCCTGTTTGATGCTGGCCCCGCTACACCGCTCTTCTTTGCCCGCGCCGAGCGCGCCCTGATGGCAACCCTAGCTCTTATCGAACAAGACCCCGATGCCGCGGAGAGGCAATGGCAGCAAGTGCTGAAAGAGGCCGCTATTGCTGCTTGGGAAGCACAACTGACCTGCTTGGGAGGAGGAGCCAGCGTGTGGCGTGCCAATGCCAAGGTTCAGTCTCGCTTGTGGTTTGCCATTCGGGAGCAACTGACAGCCCTTAACGAAACAGGAGAAGTTCAATGAGTGATCAGCCCTTTGTTGATTATCTGCAGCGACTCGCACAGAGCAACCGTGGGGCGTTGGCCGAACTGCGCCGCAGTCTCACCTTTGCCCCTGGCACGGCGCCGCGCGTCTTTCCCTACGTTGAGCCCTTTATCGCAGCAGACGAGCATCCTGATTCTGCCCGTCGTCAGTCGCACTACCTGGTGGCGGGGCTGTTTGCACTTCATCCAGAGCATTGCGAGGCGACCTTGGCCAAGGCGATGGGGGCTCTCTATCGCAAGCAAGAACAAAGCCCATCCATAGAGGGGCGTTTTATCGCGCTGCTTGAGTGTGATGGCGAGACCTTGGCCGAGCCGTTACGCCACTGTGTCACCTTGTTGAGATCCCATGGTATGGCCATTGATTATCAGCGGCTGCTTTGGGATCTCACCGACTGGCTTAACCCGGCCTACCCCGATCGACTCGATCAATTGCGTCGCCGGTGGGCCACTGATTTCTACCGTGTAGCAGCCCACATCGCTTCAAACGACTAAATCTTCAAGGAGAGAAACTATGACCCTGTTTGTTGAACTGCATCTGATCCAGAACTTCGCCCCTTCCAATTTGAACCGTGATGATACCGGAGCACCCAAGGATGCAATCTTTGGTGGCCAACGCCGTGCCCGGGTCAGTAGTCAGTGTTTCAAGCGCGCCATTCGTCTTTATAGCCGTGACCAGCAGCTTATCCCTACCGAGTATCGTGCTCTTCGCACCAAGAAACTGCAGGCGTTGTTGCTGGAAAGACTGGCTGATCGAGATCAGGAGGAAGCGAGCGGTAAGATTGAGGCCGCCTTGGCGGCTGCAGGGCTCAAGCTCAAGGATGATGGCAAGACCGAGTATCTGCTGTTTTTGGGCGAACGCGAGATTGCCGGTTTTGCCGCTCTGATAGAAGAACACTGGGATGCACTTATCATTCCGGCGGCGGGTGAGAAAAAGGGGAAAAAAGAGAGCAAGGCAGCCATTCCAGCTGAGTTGGCCAAGCAGGCCAAGGCGCTACTCGATGGTGGCAAGGCGGTGGATGTTGCCCTCTTTGGCCGAATGCTGGCCGACTTGCCTCAGGTGAATCAGGATGCTGCCTGTCAGGTAGCCCATGCCATAAGCACTCACAGGGTCGAGCGCGACTTTGACTACTTTACTGCTGTCGATGACGTGGGTGGCCCTGACGAAACCGGTGCAGGCATGATTGGCCAGGTCGAGTTCAACTCCGCTACCTTCTACCGCTATGCCGCGCTTGATGTGAGCAAGTTGTTGCAGAACCTGCAAGATGACAAGGAGCTGACAGCATCGGCCATTGAGTCTTTGATCCAGTCGATGGTCCGAGCCATACCGACTGGCAAACAAAACAGCTTCGCTGCCCACAACCTGCCTGAGTTTATCGGGGTTAGCCTGCGTAAAAGCCCTCTCAATCTGGCCAATGCCTTCGAGCGTCCGATCCAGCCGCGCCACGACAAGAGCCTCACCGAACAGTCTGTGGCGGCGCTTGGTGAGTACGAGAGCAAGCTGGCCCCCGTCTACGGAGATGCAACCGATCGCTGGGCCCATATCGATCTCACTGGCAAGTGGCAGCTCGAGAACAGTCAGGCCCGCAGCTCGGTAAGCGACTTGGCTGCTTGGGTACGCGATGTCGTCGAGACCCAGTGGGGAGAGTAACATGCCGACACTGCTACTGCGGCTGCAAGGGCCTATGCAATCCTGGGGGACTACTAGCCGCTTTGATGAACGCGACACCCAGCTGGAGCCTTCCAAATCGGGAGTGCTCGGGCTAATCTGCGCCGCCCTGGGGCGGGATCGAAGCGAGTCTGTCGATGATCTTGCGGCCCTTCAGATGGGGGTGAGGGTGGATAGGGAAGGGGTTGTGTTGCGCGATTATCAGACGGCCACCGGTATCGTTAACGCGGCTGGCAAGGTCGATATGAAGCGCACCGTGGTCAGCCCACGCTACTACTTGAGCGATGCCGCTTTTCTGGTTGGTTTTGAAGGAGAACGAGCTCTGCTCGATCAAATCCATCAGGCACTGAAAACGCCCCATTGGCCTCTTAGCTTGGGCCGCAAGGGGTGTTTGCCGTCACCGCCAGTGTATCTGCCTGATGGTGTGCGAGATAGCGCTTTGCTGGAAGCTCTGCGCGACTATCCCGAGTTGATCAAGGGGGCTGGTCTGCAAGTGCGTCGCTTGTTGTTGGAGGCGACAGAAGGGACGGTTCGCCTCGATCAACCGATAGCCCCTTTTGCAGATCGCCGCTTTGGCCCCCGTTTTGTGCTCACTGAGCAACTGGAGCCTGAGGAGGTGTCATGTCCCTGAATCAATTGCATCTGAGTCGATTGATCTTGAACCCAAGAAGCAAGGAGGCACGTCGTGACCTGGCCAATCCCTACGAGCTTCATCGTACCTTGGCCAGGGCTTTTGCTCCCGACGAAGAGACCGCGCCTGCACGCTTCTTGTGGCGTCTCGAGTCAACAGCCAATTGGCAACAGCCTCAACTGCTGGTGCAATCTCAAACCGAAGGGAACTGGGGGCCGTTACGCGATCTGCCTTACTACCTGCAAGGGGAAGTTCAAGAGAAGCGCTTTGCCCCCGAGCAATGGCTTGAACAAGGTCGTTCCTATCGCTTTCGCCTGCAGGCTAATCCGACGGTAACCCGTGATGGCAAACGCAGGGGGCTGTGTAGCGAGGAAGAGCAGTTGGCTTGGCTTGCTCGGCAAGGAGAGCGTCACGGTTTTAGTCTTGTCCATGCACTGGTCAGTAGCTCTGTGATGCAGCATGGGCGGAAGGGAACAAGCCGTCTTAGTGTCTTGACTGCGACCTTCGAGGGTTACTTGCAGGTTGTCGAGCCTGATGTCTTGCGAGCCGCCCTGTGTGCCGGTATCGGCCCAGCCAAGTCGCTGGGTTGCGGCTTGCTTTCTTTGGGGAAAGCCTGATGCTCCCCCCTCTAAAGCCACTCCCAATCAAGGATCGTCGGGCCATGCTGTTTCTTAAATATGGCCAGCTCGATGTGATCGACGGCGCCTTTGTGCTGGTGGACAAAGAGGGGGTACGCACTCACATACCCATTGGTACTGTCGCCTGTCTGATGCTAGAGCCCGGCACTCGGGTCTCTCACGCAGCCGTCAAGCTGGCAGCAATGGCTGGTACTCTGCTGGTTTGGGTAGGGGAGGCCGGGGTGAGGCTCTATGCTGCAGGTCAACCGGGAGGTGCCCGATCCGACCGGCTACTCTTTCAGGCCAAACTTGCACTGGATGAAGATCTGCGTCTCAAAGTAGTACGCAAGATGTTTGAGCTGCGCTTTGGCGAGCCACCGCCCAGCCGTCGTTCAGTAGATCAGTTGCGTGGGTTCGAAGGGGCCAGGGTGCGTGAGACCTACAAACTGTTGGCTGCTCGATATGGGGTTAAGTGGCAGGGGAGACGCTATGATCCCAAGGATTGGGAGAAGGGCGACCTGCCCAATCAATGTATTAGCGCCGCCACATCCTGCCTCTATGGCATCACTGAGGCGGCCATCCTGGCTGCCGGGTATGCCCCCGCCATCGGCTTTATCCATAGTGGCAAGCCGCTCTCGTTTGTCTACGACATAGCCGACATCATCAAATTTGAAACCGTGGTGCCCCAGGCGTTTGAGATCGCAGCTAGGGGCGATGCCAACCCTGATCGCGCAGTACGCTTGGCTTGTCGCGACAGTTTTAACAAACTGCGCACCTTGGAAAAGCTGATCCCGCTAATTGAAGAGGTGCTTGCTGCAGGGGGGATCACCCCGCCTGAGCCTCCCAAGGATGCTCAGCCGCCCGCCATTCCCGAACCGATCGGCATGGGGGACGCCGGTCACAGGAGTCAGTGATGAGCATGTTGGTCGTCGTGACCGAAGATGTGCCCCCACGTTTGCGTGGTCGGCTGGCTATCTGGTTGCTGGAGGTCCGTGCAGGTGTGTATGTGGGAGATGTCTCGCGCCGTGCACGAGAGATGATCTGGCAGCAGTGTGAGGCATTGGTTGAGCAGGGCAATATCGTGATGGCATGGTCTGCTAACAACGACTCAGGGTTTGACTTTCAAACCTTGGGAGCAAATAGAAGGATGCCGGTGGACTTGGATGGCTGCCGGTTAGTCTCATTTCTACCCTTTGAAAATCAATAGGTTATCGTTCATTAACAATCTGGATTAGTTGGTGGCTTTTTTATGGTTTGAAAAAGCCATTTAAATCAATAACATCCATTAAGTCTGCTCCCCGCGCACGCGGGGATGAACCGAGACATGGGAGCCATTCACAGAGGCGTTATTGCTGCTCCCCGCGCACGCGGGGATGAACCGTTTGGCAATATCTTTTGCATTTTTAAGTTCCACTGCTCCCCGCGCACGCGGGGATGAACCGCCTGTTGCAGGCCCATGATATCGAGGCCGGAACTGCTCCCCGCGCACGCGGGGATGAACCGGCCCACGACATCTTCACCTTTCCGCTCGCCCACTGCTCCCCGCGCACGCGGGGATGAACCGTTGGACAGCCAAGTGTAATCGGTCTGGCCGCTCTGCTCCCCGCGCACGCGGGGATGAACCGCGGCCGGTCTGTTTGGCGCAGCCCCCGCTGCCCTGCTCCCCGCGCACGCGGGGATGAACCGCGAGTGTTGCGCTTACCACGTACCCTATCGAACTGCTCCCCGCGCACGCGGGGATGAACCGTTAATGGTTTCGGCCAACAGCAGGGGCAAGAACTGCTCCCCGCGCACGCGGGGATGAACCGAACCGCTCATGTGCGTGGATGTATTCGACGATCTGCTCCCCGCGCACGCGGGGATGAACCGCTGTCCGATAACTTCACTGTGTCGATCTGCGACTGCTCCCCGCGCACGCGGGGATGAACCGCCATCCCCAGCACGGCGTCCCAGACGCGCACACTGCTCCCCGCGCACGCGGGGATGAACCGAAAAAGGTATCACCATGGCGAAGGCCCAAGAACTGCTCCCCGCGCACGCGGGGATGAACCGATGCCATCTTAGAGTCCGGCCGCTACGTCGCCCTGCTCCCCGCGCACGCGGGGATGAACCGGTACTCACCACAACGCGCTCGACGACGCGATCCTGCTCCCCGCGCACGCGGGGATGAACCGCCGTGCATGGTGATGCCGGAAGAGTTCCCGGACCTGCTCCCCGCGCACGCGGGGATGAACCGTCGGCGGCCACGTTCTCGGCGTGCCTCACGCTCTGCTCCCCGCGCACGCGGGGATGAACCGCACCTGCACAGAACGCCACGCAGACCAACCAGCTGCTCCCCGCGCACGCGGGGATGAACCGGTGAACGAGCTGCTGGACGAGCTGCCGGACGACTGCTCCCCGCGCACGCGGGGATGAACCGACCCAGACCCGCCGCGTGATGAAGGTGCAGCCCTGCTCCCCGCGCACGCGGGGATGAACCGGTGGTGCTTCATGGCGCGCAGTTCGACGCGGCCTGCTCCCCGCGCACGCGGGGATGAACCGCGTCTACGGTATCGCCTGCGGCAACTGCTTTTCTGCTCCCCGCGCACGCGGGGATGAACCGGGGTCAACAACAGCCGGATGATCTCCTATATCCTGCTCCCCGCGCACGCGGGGATGAACCGCGCTCGGCGACCACGTTGCGGAGATTGCATTGCTGCTCCCCGCGCACGCGGGGATGAACCGCTCCCTCATCTGAGGGCCTTCGACAATACAGTCTGCTCCCCGCGCACGCGGGGATGAACCGGAGCAGATATGAGCTTCACAATACCCGTATGGCTGCTCCCCGCGCACGCGGGGATGAAGAACGCGAGGCCCGTGAGCGCATCGAGACGCTTGGCTGCTCCCCGCGCACGCGGGGATGAACCGCCTGGCCAGCGCGACCTGCGCCGCATGCCGCACTGCTCCCCGCGCACGCGGGGATGAACCGCGCATACAGCGTGCTTTTCGCACCAGAGATGACTGCTCCCCGCGCACGCGGGGATGAACCGTTACATATCTTGGGACACTGGATTAGACTGCCCTGCTCCCCGCGCACGCGGGGATGAACCGTGCATTGTGGAGCGGATTGATGACCAATAACGCTGCTCCCCGCGCACGCGGGGATGAACCGATGAGGCCGCGCGCTTCGTTTCGTGTCATTTCCTGCTCCCCGCGCACGCGGGGATGAACCGTTAATGGTTTCGGCCAACAGCAGGGGCAAGAACTGCTCCCCGCGCACGCGGGGATGAACCGCATGAGAACGGCATCCAGCCGTATAGTGCCGACTGCTCCCCGCGCACGCGGGGATGAACCGGCCAATCATTGATTCCTCCTTGATGACTTCAACTGCTCCCCGCGCACGCGGGGATGAACCGCGCTGCGCCTTGACGATGCCGAGCGCCAAGTGCTGCTCCCCGCGCACGCGGGGATGAACCGCCATCGCATAACAAGGGTTCCGGCAGCAATGGCTGCTCCCCGCGCACGCGGGGATGAACCGTGGACTCCTACCGCGACAATCGCAGCTGGGGCCTGCTCCCCGCGCACGCGGGGATGAACCGCTGCTGCAGGGTCACAACGTCTACGGGCCAGACCTGCTCCCCGCGCACGCGGGGATGAACCGCGCCATCATGACATACTGAACGGATAGCATGGCTGCTCCCCGCGCACGCGGGGATGAACCGTTCTGGCTCTCATCGATGATGACCAGGCTCTTCTGCTCCCCGCGCACGCGGGGATGAACCGTGTTGGTGGTGCATGGTATTGGCATGAATTCACTGCTCCCCGCGCACGCGGGGATGAACCGGCTGCTTCACGCTACGGAATCCGCTACGACCACTGCTCCCCGCGCACGCGGGGATGAACCGGCGATGTATGTCGGTCTGTGCAGTACCGAAGCCTGCTCCCCGCGCACGCGGGGATGAACCGGCATGGTGTTGTTGCGGGAGTGAGCGAAGCAACTGCTCCCCGCGCACGCGGGGATGAACCGCAAGGTCAGTCTTTTTCATGCCAATGTTCTTACTGCTCCCCGCGCACGCGGGGATGAACCGGTGAACAGCGGCAGAGCGGCCAGTCTCGATCTCTGCTCCCCGCGCACGCGGGGATGAACCGATTGCGAAAAACAACTCGGATGCGACGATCGACTGCTCCCCGCGCACGCGGGGATGAACCGCGTGGCGGTGGCTCTGGCCCTGGTCGTTCTTGCCTGCTCCCCGCGCACGCGGGGATGAACCGTCCGATGCAGCGCCGGTACGAACCTGTCTCGCCTGCCCCCCGCGCACGCGGGGATGAACCGATCGACATCACCCGCACTTCGACCATCAGCCACTGCTCCCCGCGCACGCGGGGATGAACCGTACATGGAACTGAGCCCGGCAAAGGCTCTCCGCTGCTCCCCGCGCACGCGGGGATGAACCGCTGTCCATCGTGCTCGATTCGCTCCGCTCCGACTGCTCCCCGCGCACGCGGGGATGAACCGCGCGGCGTCAAAACCCCGAAGATTGTGGAAGCCTGCTCCCCGCGTACGCGGGGATGAACCGTGATTTCGGGCGGCGAGTGCTGGGTTGATGGTCTGCTCCCCGCGCACGCGGGGATGAACCGAAGCGTTTGCCCGGCAGGGCGTTGAGCTGTTCCTGCTCCCCGCGCACGCGGGGATGAACCGGCTCGGCCCCGGCACATCGGCGGCGCTGACGTCTGCTCCCCGCGCACGCGGGGATGAACCGGCCAATATGGCACTAGTTCGACCGGTACTGTTCTGCTCCCCGCGCACGCGGGGATGAACCGAGCAGACGCCCCGATTTGATGGTGGTCAGGGCCTGCTCCCCGCGCACGCGGGGATGAACCGTATTAGTACCGGTAGAAACAGCAGGGCCGGTACTGCTCCCCGCGCACGCGGGGATGAACCGGCGACATGCCACGCCATCAGCCCCTCCTGCTCCTGCTCCCCGCGCACGCGGGGATGAACCGCGTGGCGGTGGCTCTGGCCCTGGTCGTTCTTGCCTGCTCCCCGCGCACGCGGGGATGAACCGTCGGCGATGATGTCATTGCTCGCTTTGTCAATCTGCTCCCCGCGCACGCGGGGATGAACCGTACATGGAACTGAGCCCGGCAAAGGCTCTCCGCTGCTCCCCGCGCACGCGGGGATGAACCGCGGTACAGGCTCGCGCTAGTGAGATGGGTGTTCTGCTCCCCGCGCACGCGGGGATGAACCGCTGTCCATCGTGCTCGATTCGCTCCGCTCCGACTGCTCCCCGCGCACGCGGGGATGAACCGTCTGTAGGCGGTGCCATCAACCTTGGCTCAAACTGCTCCCCGCGCACGCGGGGATGAACCGCTCCATGCCATCCCGGTTGTCTCTATGTGGGACTGCTCCCCGCGCACGCGGGGATGAACCGGTGTGAGCAGTCGGTTTTCAGATCGATGACATCTGCTCCCCGCGCACGCGGGGATGAACCGTCAGCGCAGCTTGGGCGTGCAGAGACCCCGACCTGCTCCCCGCGCACGCGGGGATGAACCGTCGATGATGGGGTTGATGTAGATATCATCCAGCTGCTCCCCGCGCACGCGGGGATGAACCGAGTACGGTCACGCAGTTGTGAGTTAGGGTCCACTGCTCCCCGCGCACGCGGGGATGAACCGAGTCTGGCGAGTTTTCATTTGTGCTGTTCAAGCTGCTCCCCGCGCACGCGGGGATGAACCGCGGTCGAGGATGCCATCAACCGCCGGTTGCAGCTGCTCCCCGCGCACGTGGGGATGAACCGTGGGCATTCCGCCAAGTGCTGTCGATGTTTGGCTGCTCCCCGCGCACGTAGGGATGAACCGTTTGGCGGTAGGATTGATATATCCAGCCTGCGCTGCTCCCCGCGCACGCGGGGATGAACCGATGCAGGACGCCACCGGCACCGCCTCCAAAGACTGCTCCCCGCGTACGCGGGGATGAACCGCCTCGGTACTCGGGATCGGATGACAGACCCCACTACTCCCCGCGCACGCGGGGATGAACCGTACGTGGCCAAGAAGATTGACTGCTTCGCCATCCGCTCCCCGCACCCGTGGGGATGAACCGTATGTGAAGGGCCAGCCATACAGGGAGTGGCACCTGCTCCCCGCGCACGCGGGGATGAACCGTATGTAGATGTTGAGCTTGATCCCGTGCGGCGCCCTTCCCCACACTCGTTGGGATGGAGACCAGCTACAACTCTAAGTGCTCAAATGTCTACCGGCTAATCAACGATGGCCACAGTGCGGAGGACGCATCCCGAATGCTTGGCCTACCGCTGCGAACGGTTAACGACATCCTGGGGATCGAGGAATAAACAAAGGGGCTCACGGCCCCTTTGTTATTGGTTCATCCAGTGTAACCACTATCTCGACAGACTCACCGAAGTGAAGGCGGGCGAGTCTGATTAGTTCTGCCACATCTGGGTAGTTGTCACGGACGTACTGACGCCGTTCCTCCAGTGACATTTCAGCGGACACGCGGCCCCCCTTTTTTCAATTCACTTGGCCACCCCTCAAGAGTCGTAAACCCTTAAAGTTTAAGCCGTTTAAGAATCCTTCCAACTTTTACTTCGCCCCTGCGTGCGAAGCAAACGCAGAGGGGCGTGCTAAAGCCGCTTGAGCCTCTTAAAAAGTGAATTGAGGGTAGCATTTTTTTGACCAAAAGACAAAGACGATTGTTTGTTTTGTTGTGTCCATCACACCCTTTAGACCTTTGGCTATGCTGTATAAAAATACACTAGCCCGTTTATGTTCTTTGAGATTGCAACGGGGTGAGTGTGTGGTATGTTTTTTATGCCTTGGTGTGAGAGGGAACTATGCCGAAAAAAACCAAACTGACGAACGAGCAACTTGATTGGCTCCGTTCGTTACCGCCAGAGAGCTTACCAGTACAGGCCGAGCGAGTAGGTGTGTGTGTTGACACCCTCAAAAGGATCTTGGTGCGCGAAGGCATCAGAGAGTTTGACGGCGCGAAGTTTGTCGCCCCTCTCAAGGTCAACTATTGGACTCGTCCATGCCTGTTCTGCAAGAAGTGCGTGAAGCGCCCGAAGTGGCAATTCATCTGCGACAGGTGTGCGAGGTCGATGAAGCAACGGGATAACTAACAAGGATCGTTATGTTGAAACAGCAGGCCCGCAGTGCCCTTGAGGGGTACTTCGATGTCACGCTCACCCAGTTGGCCGAGCGGCATCCATTCACTTATGCGGGCATCAATGAAGTTGGCCGAGCGGCATCCATTCACCTACGCGGGCGTCAACGAAGATGGCTGCGTGGACATCTTCATCTACTACGTTGAGCCCAACGAAGAGGTCATTCACCTCGACTTGGCTATCTTGAGCCACGCGCATGGTCTCAGTGGTGTGACCCTCAAGCATTGCATTCTCGTCTCCAATCAAGGCCCGAGTTTGCGTTACGAGTTCTTCACCAACTTGGCCCAAGCAAGACTCCCCATCCTGCCACATCACCCGCTTGGGATGATGATGCCGGTCGTGTCCGTGCCGGTGGCCTCATTGCAGGAGATCCCAGCATGAGCACCACCCTTGAGCACTGGAAGCGCCTTGTCACCCAGAAGCACCTGTTCTATCGCCCGTCCTTCACCTTCCAGTGGACGGATGAACTGGACGCCCGCCTGAAAGAGTGCATCGAGGAAGGTCTGTCGTATGGCCGCATCAACATTCTCTTGGGCCTGTCACCTGATGACGCCGTTATCGGGCGGCGGTGGTGGTGTGAACGAGCGAATGACCGGAGGGGCTGACCTAGTGGGGACGCCCCTTCTTCATGTCGAGGCCAAGCGCGTGGAGCGCCTCAACTTCTTGGAGGCGATGGCGCAAGCAGAGCGCAGCTTGGCCAAAAGCAGAGGGCCGGAAGTGCCGGTGGTCATCAACCGGCGCAACCGAATGACAACAGACGACAGCCTAGTCGTGATGCGCCTCAAGCACTGGCGCATTCTCTACTTGGCTCTCTTACATCTTGAAGGGATTCATCATGTTTGAAGTCACAGCGAATACCGTGGAAGACCAACTGGAGGAGGGGGTGTTCCGCGCATTGGTTTCGGTCAAAGGCGATCAGATAGTGACCAACTCTCGCATCATTGCGGAGGCTTTTGGGAGAAGTCACAAGAACGTACTTAGGGCCATCCGGCAGCTTAGCTGTAGTGATGAGTTTAGGTCGCTCAATTTTGAGCCGCTTGATTTCATTGATAAAAATGGCGACATACAACCTCAGTACCTGATTACTCGCAACGGCTGTGTGTTCCTTATCATGGGCTTTACAGGAGCCAAAGCAGGCGCATTCAAAGAGGCGTTCATCAACGCCTTCGACTGGATGGAAACCATGATCCGCAAGCGTGACGAGTTGAATCGGCGCATCAACGAGCACACTCTCGGCGCAATGGACTCGGCAAACGAGGGGAGTTTCCACGGGCGCGGGTTGGCAAAGCGCAGGATTGATAAGCGCACCTTGGCTCTCGAAGAGTTCCAACTCCGAGGGGAGGCGCAACATAGCCTCTCGTTAACATTGGGGGCGCAATGAACCGCGACCACTATCGCACACCGAGACCGGTGTTCCAGTACATGGCGGCCCGCTATCCGTTGGTTGTGGACGTTGCGGCCAGTGTCATCAATACCCAGTTGCCCATCTTCATAGACGAGCGCCACAACGCCTTGGCTACGCCGTGGACGTGGTTCGCTATGCCTGGGGAGTATGCGTGGTGCAATCCGCCGTACAGCAACATTGGCCCATGGGTGGACGCAGCGAACGAGGCCAGAGCGGAAGGCATCGGGACGGTCATGCTGGTCATGCTCGACCAATCAACCGGCTGGTTTAAGAAAGCGAAGGCGACTTGTCAGGAGGTGGTGGTTGTAACAGGCGGGCGCTTGTCCTTCCTGCACCCCGAGACCGGCGAACCGGCGCGAGGCAACAACAAGGGCAGCATGTTCTTGGTGTGGCACCTCTTCGGTCGGGGCGCTATGCAGACGAGCTACGTGGAGCGGGACGCCCTCATGGCTTGCAATGACGCTCCATTGCTACCGGTGAAGGCCGTCTCTTCGTTCTAATAGAAAGCCCCTCAATCGAGGGGCTTTTTGTTGGCATGGTCAATCCCAATTTTCTTCTTTCACTTGGCCAACCTCGGTTCGCCGGACTCCCTTCATCTTGGCTCTCGCTACCTCCACCATCGGTTGTGTGTAGCGCATGACGGTCTTTTTATCTCGGTGGCCCGTGAACATCATTACATCCGAGACGGTTAGGCCGAAAAAGTTCTGAGCCCTGGTGATAAAGCCGTGCCGGAAGTTGTGAGGGTGGACATGATCTCCAAGTCCTGCCTTCTCGCGGGATCTAATGAACATGACACTGATGCCATTAGGGCGACTAAATCGGCAGAGTCGCTCGGTATCCTTACGACCACTCTCCAAATGCTCTTTGATGACTTGCTCCAGCAAGAGTCTGCAATCATCGGTAAAGGTTCTCATTCGTTCGTCATGTGTTTTCGCATCGGGGAAGTCTGCAATGTTATCCTCCAGCCGCACATCGCAGGGACGCAAACTCCAGATCTCTGCTCGCCGCCAGCCGCTCTCCATCAAGAGTCGAATTATCCAGCGGTTCTTTTCCCTTGTGGCTTCTAGTAGCGCCTTGTAATCCGAGGCGGTAATAGGGCGCTTAACCGAAGTGATTTCGCCCTTTACCTTGAGGTTGGCAAGCGGGTTAGACTCCACTCGTTTGAGCAACGACTTGAGGTAGATTACCTCACGGCGGATCGTATTCCAGTGTCGTGTCTTCAATGCCTTCTCTATGTATTTATCCACATCGCTTTGGGTCAGTCGCTCTGGGATGCTCTTACCGAATGTTGGCTTGAGGTGCTTATAGTGACCCTCTTCGCGCTCGATAGTCGATGGCCCAACAGCTCTTAGTAGGTGTGCTTTGTGCAGGTCATCAACAGTCACTGACTCTGGCACGTTACAAACAACTGCGTTCCTTGACTCAACCTTATCGGCCCACACTCTTGCTTCCTCCATGGAAGGGAATGTCTTCTGTAATCTCTCTGATTTTGAACCGTTTTTCACCAAAATACGAACTCTGATCGTTCCACTTTTCAGTGTGTCGAAACTTGCCATGATGTCTCTCCTTGTTCATCAATAACCCGAAAAGCAAATCAAATTGTTCGGGTGACTGTTTTAATGTACATAAGGGGTGATACCGAGACAACATTTAGGTTGCTGCGACCATGAGATTGGTCACATGTGGTCATGAGGGTGGGTTAGCGAAGTTACAAGTGACTGCTTTTGAAGCAAAAAAAACCGGCCAAAAGGCCGGTTGAAACAGTTCAGGCTTGTCAGGTGACAAACGTATCCAGCGGATGAGAGTCGCTTTCCACTCCTTGTGAAGTACAACCCTCTTGGTTACGTGCCACTACTATATGCCATCCACACTGAATCGATGCTGAACCACGGATGTTTCAGTTTCACTCCACCTTACAATCAGATGGTAATCCCCATCGACTGGCGCAGGTAAGCGCCAGCGCCGAGCAGGCCAGGCCCTTCATGGGTGATCAGGAATACCGGAATATCCTTGAGGTAGGATTTGAAACGGCCCTTGTCTTCAAAGGCAACCCGGAAACCGGAACTGGTGAAGAACTCCTGGAAGCGCGGCACTATCCCACCCGCAATATAGACGCCGCCAAAGGTGCCCATATTGAGCGCCAGGTTGCCGGCAAAGCGGCCCATCAGCACGCAGAACAGGCTCAGGGTGCGGCGGCAATCCAGACACTCGCCCGCCAGCGCACGTTCGGTAATGTCTTTAGGGGCGAACGGCTCCGGCTCACGACCATCGGATTTCACCAGCCCGCGATAGAGATTGACCAAGCCCGGGCCGGATAAGAAACGCTCGGCCGAGACATGGCCCAGTTCGCCTCGCATTACTTGCAGCACCGCATCTTCCTCTTCGGTGTTGGCGGCAAAATCCACATGACCCCCTTCGCCCGGCAGGCTCAACCACTGATCGCCCGCCTTGACCAGATGCGCAACCCCAAGGCCGGTGCCCGCTCCATAGATGGCGATGGGTTTGCCAGCTACCGGTGCGGCGCCGCCCAGCTGGATGCGATCCGATTCGGCCAATACCGGTACCGCCATCGAGACCGCGGTAAAGTCGTTGATTACTTGCAGGCGCGCCAGCCCGAGATTGCTCTGCATCTCGCTGATGGAGAACTCCCAGCTGTGGTTGGTCATGGCGACCCAGTCACCATTGATGGGGCAGGCGATGGCGATGCAGGCTTCAGCCACCTCGACCTTGTGTTCCTCCAGATAGAGGCGAACCACGGCTTCAAGGCTGGGATGGGCCAGACCTGAGTAGGTCTTTGCCTGAGAGATAGTACCGGTGGCCAGCTCACACAGGGCCAGACGTGCATTGGTACCGCCGACATCGCCGACCAGCGCATGGGTATGCTGCATAACAACTCCTTCGTTACAGGATGGGGACGACTGTGGTGTCCCGAGATTATTGTTGGATTATGACGGCCCATTCTATCCGAGCTCAGGCTCACTCACCCGCCGGATCGATACAAACGTGCGCCTGCTCACAGTGTTGTTGCTTTGCAACATTTGTAAGCGGTTTCACAGTGAGGTGACGTTTTGTAACGAAAAGTACGAAATAATTAGAGATGAGTCATACTTTGTACGGCAGGCGTTAGTTGCGATAAGCGCTTGTCTTGTATAGTCATCAGCTTGATTGGAAACCTGCTTAGCCGTAGATTTAGTGCAAAGACACTGAAGCTAAATTACAAAAACGTCTGGTGGTGATGATGAATACCCTTGATAAAATTACGAACAACCTGGAAAGTTTCAGTAAATCAGAACGCAAGGTTGCCGAGGTGATCCTGGCGTCTCCCCAGACCGCCATCCACTCCAGCATCGCCGCCCTGGCCAAAATGGCCGACGTCAGTGAACCGACCGTCAACCGTTTTTGCCGTCGCCTCGATACCAAAGGCTTCCCCGATTTCAAACTCCATCTGGCCCAGAGCCTGGCCAATGGCACTCCTTACGTCAATCGTCATGTGGAAGCAGAAGACGGCCCCGATACCTACACGGCCAAAATCTTCGAATCCACCATGGCTTGTCTGGATGCAGCCAAGAACAGCCTGGATATCTCGGCCATCAACCGCTGTGTCGATATCCTGACCCAGTCCAAGAAGATAAGCTTCTTTGGTCTTGGTGCCTCCTCAGCCGTTGCCCGCGATGCCCAGAACAAGTTCTTCCGCTTCAATATTCCGGTGGTGAGCTTTGACGATATCGTCATGATGCGCATGAGCTGCATCAACAGCAGCGAAGGGGACGTGGTGGTGCTGATCTCCCATACCGGCCGCACCAAGGCGCTGGTCGAGATCGCCGCGCTGGCGCGCGAGAACGACGCCACAGTGATCGGCATGACCGCCAAGGATTCCCCACTGGCGCGCGAGTGCAACCTGGTGCTCTCCATGGATGTGCCGGAAGATACCGATGTCTACATGCCGATGGCTTCCCGCATCGCGCAGCTGGCGCTGGTGGATGTGCTGGCAACCGGATTTACCCTGCGCCGGGGGATGAAATTTCGTGAAAACCTGAAGAAGGTAAAAGAGGGATTGCGCGAATCCCGCTTTGAAACACCACACTCTTCCTGAATCGTCGGGGGCTTTGGCCCCCGACTGTCTATGCCACCCTCCTTGGTGTAGTCTTGATGTGGTATTGTAACTTAATAACAAAAACCACCCGGATGGTTTGCAAGCGGGTGCATCGAGCCATCGGTTTGATGGGGCAGAATCTCAAGTTATCTCAACTTCATATTGGAGTCTTTCATGCCTAGACGTACAAAGATTGTAACCACACTTGGTCCGGCCACCGACCGCGAAGGGATCCTCGAAGGGATTATCCGCGCTGGCGCCGACATGGTGCGGATGAACTTCTCTCACGGCACTCCTGAAGATCATATCCAGCGCGCCAATCAGGTGCGTGACATTGCTGCCAAGCTCGGCCGCCACGTTGCCATCATGGGTGACCTGCAAGGCCCGAAAATCCGTGTATCCACCTTCAAGGATGGCAAGATCTATCTCGCCATCGGTGACAAGTTCGTGCTGGATGCAGCCCTGGGCAAGGGTGAAGGCTGTCAGGAGCAGGTTGGTATCGACTACAAGAGCCTGCCAAATGATGTGGTGCCGGGTGACATCCTGCTGCTGGACGATGGCCGTGTACAACTGAAAGTCGAGAGCGTGGAAGGCACCCGCATCCATACCACTGTGACCGTGGCGGGCCCTCTCTCCAACAACAAGGGCATCAACAAGAAAGGGGGCGGTCTCTCCGCGCCAGCCCTGACCGAGAAAGACAAGGAAGATATCAAGACAGCCGCGCTGATGAACGTGGATTATCTGGCCGTCTCCTTCCCGCGCTGCGGTGATGATCTGCGTTACGCCCGCGAACTGGCTCGCGAAGCTGGCTCCAATGCCAAGATCGTGGCCAAGGTCGAGCGCGCCGAGACCGTCGCCACCGATGAGGCGATGGAAGATATCATCCTCGGCTCTGATGCCGTGATGGTCGCCCGTGGCGATCTGGGCGTCGAGATCGGTGACCCCGAGCTGGTTGGTGTACAGAAGAAGCTGATCCGTCACTCCCGTCGTCTCAACCGTGTGGTGATCACCGCCACCCAGATGATGGAATCGATGATCAATGCGCCGCTGCCGACTCGTGCCGAAGTGATGGACGTCGCCAACGCCGTGCTGGATGGTACCGATGCGGTGATGCTCTCTGCCGAAACCGCTGCCGGTCAGTTCCCCATCGAAACGGTCACCTCCATGGCAAGCGTCTGTGTCGGTGCCGAAAAGCACCCGAGCCTGAACGTCTCCAACCACCGCATGAGCTACACCTTCACCTCGGTGGAAGAGGCGGTTGCCATGTCCACCATGTACGCAGCCAACCACCTGGAAGGGGTCAAGGCGATCGTGGCGCTGACCGAATCGGGCACCACGCCGCTGCTGATGTCCCGTATCAGCTCCGGTCTGCCGATCTTCGCCATGTCCCCCCACAACAAGACCCTGGCCTGGGCCAACCTCTACCGTGGTGTGACCCCGGTGCTGTTCGACGGTGACGAGACCAAACCGGTCTACGAAGTGTGCCGCGACGCGCTGGCCGTGCTCAAGGATAAGGGGCTGCTGCAAAGCGGGGACATGGTACTGCTGACCCACGGTGACAAGATGGAAACCGTCGGCAGTACCAACACCTGCAAGGTGATGATGGTCGAATAAGCCCGTCCGGTTTTACAGTGTTCAACAAGGCTGCTCCTCTCTGATGAGCAGCCTTTTTATTTCGGGCTGTGGCGGGATAAACAGGACTCAATGATTGCTTAACCCGATTCCCCTTCCGATAATGCGGGAGTGGTTTTCACCGGGTAGCCTGTTGTAGGGGATCGCAGGATAACCCAGACACTCGACAATACGGGAGTGAAAAAATGAACAAGCGTAACTGGTTGCTGGCCCTGTCACTGACGTTGGTGGTGTCACCCAGCCATGCCGACTGGGAGAAACTGAAGGCTGCCGCCGCCGATCTCGGCACCGCCGTGAGTGAGACTGGCAAGGAGGTATGGCAGGATGTCAGCGACTTCTCCAAAAAGAGCTGGGCCTCCATCTCTGCCTGGGGTGAAGAGGCGTTCAACACCGCCGGGGTCTGGACCGACAAGAGCATCGCCACCGGCAAGGAGTGGCTGAAGGTAGCCGACAAGAAGCTCGACGAGATGCTGGAGCCCAAAACCCCGCAAGAGGCGCGGGTGGCGCTCAACACCATGGCCGACACGGCACTGGTGCGCCTGTTCAATGAACAGCCTTCAGCCAAGTTGCTGTTTGACAAGGCGTATGGCTACGCAGTATTCGATTCGCGCAAGTTCTCCCTGATGCTGCATACCAATCAGGGCGCCGGGGTGGCCATCAATCGCAAGAGTGGCAAACACACCTATATGAAGATGTTTGGCGCGGGGCTGGCGGCCGGTATCGGTGGCAAGTTCTATCAGCAGGTGATCCTGTTTGAAGACAAGGCCAGATTCGATGCCTTCGTGACCCAGGGGTGGGAGGCCACTTCCGAAGTGGGTGTGGTAGCTGGCAAGGAGAGCGCCGAGCTGACCGCCAAATACAACGGTGGCATGGCCATCTACCAGATCGGCGAGAAGGGATTGCTGTTCGATGCCAACATCTCCGGCTCCAAATACTGGATCGACAAGGATCTGAGTCAGTAACCATTCAGGCGGTGAGCCCCCCGCATTGGCCCGGCTCACCGTGCGGCAGTTGCAGTCAAAGATCGCCCGCACTCATCCTGCGGGCGTGCTTGTTTGTGGTGGCGTGATGCGGATGTTGGATGGCAAAGCGCCTTTTCCCGCGCGAATGCTGGGGACAAAAAGCCATCGCTCCCCTTGGCCGCAACCGGTATAATGCGCGACCCGAATTTTTCCAGGTGTTCAAAATGCAGCCGGTACCCAACCTTTTCTCCTATCCCCGCTATTGGGCCGAGTGCTACGGCACGGCGCCCTTCCTGCCCATGTCCCGCAAAGAGATGGACAAGCTGGGTTGGGACAGCTGCGACGTCATTCTGGTGACGGGGGATGCCTACGTGGATCACCCGAGCTTCGGCATGGCGGTCATCGGCCGCATGCTGGAGGCGCAGGGCTTTCGGGTCGGCATCATCGCCCAGCCGGACTGGTCATCTAAGGATGACTTTATGCGTCTGGGCAAACCGAACCTCTTCTTCGGGGTGACCGCGGGCAACATGGACTCCATGATCAACCGCTACACCTCCGACAAGAAGCTGCGCCACGACGACGCCTATACCCCGGGGGATGTGGGTGGCAAGCGGCCGGATCGCGCCACCCTGGTCTATACCCAGCGCTGCAAGGAGGCCTTCAAGGAGGTGCCCGTCGTTATCGGCGGCATCGAGGCATCCTTACGCCGTATCGCCCACTACGACTACTGGTCCGAGACCATCCGACGCTCCATCCTGCTCGATGCCAAGGCCGATATCCTGATCTACGGCAACGCCGAGCGGCCGCTGGTGGAAGTGGCTCACCGCATCGCTGCGGGGGAGACCATCGACACCATGCAGGATATTCGCGGCACTGCCGTCATCCGCAAGGAGCCGCTGCCGGGCTGGAAAGGGGTGGATTCGAGCAAGCTCGACCAGATTGGCCGCATCGATCCCATCATGAACCCTTATATGGAAGGGGCCCCATGCTCTGACGATGCGACCGAAGCGGCCCCTGCCGCGCAGGAAGCCCAGCCTGTGCTGGTGCAGCCGCCCAAGCCCAAGCCGTGGGAAAAAACCTATGTGAAGCTGCCGGCATTCGAGCGGGTGAAAGAGGACAAGGTGCTCTACGCCCACGCCTCGCGCATTCTGCACCACGAGACCAACCCCGGCTGTGCGCGCGCCCTGTCGCAGGCTCACGGCGATCGCATCGTCTGGGTCAACCCGCCTGCTTTCCCGCTGGAAACCGAGGAGATGGACGGCGTATTCGGCCTGCCCTACCAGCGGGTGCCGCATCCGGCCTATGGCAACGAGAAGATCCCCGCCTTCGAGATGATCAAGACCTCGGTCAACATCATGCGCGGCTGCTTTGGCGGCTGCTCCTTCTGCTCCATCACCGAGCACGAAGGGCGCATCATCCAGAGCCGCTCGGAAGAGTCGATCCTGAAAGAGATCGAAGATATCCGCGACAAGGTGCCGGGCTTTACCGGCGTCATCTCGGATCTCGGCGGCCCCACCGCCAACATGTACAAGCTGCGCTGCAAGAGCCCCAAGGCCGAGCAGACCTGCCGTCGCGCCTCCTGTGTCTGGCCCACCATCTGCCCGCACATGGACACCGACCACAGCCCGACCATCAACCTCTATCGCAAGGCGCGCGACCTCAAGGGGATCAAGAAGATCCTCATCGCCTCCGGCGTGCGTTACGACATCGCGGTGGAAGATCCCCGCTATATCAAGGAGCTGGCCAAGTACCACGTCGGCGGCTACCTCAAGATCGCGCCGGAACACACCGAGGAGGGGCCGCTCTCCAAGATGATGAAGCCGGGCATGGGCAGCTACTACCAGTTCAAGGAGCTGTTCGACAAATACTCCAAAGAGGCGGGCAAGCAGCAGTACCTGATCCCCTACTTTATCTCCGCCCACCCGGGCACCACAGATGAAGACATGGTCAATCTGGCGCTCTGGGTCAAAGAGAACCGCTTCAAGCTCGATCAGGTGCAGAACTTCTACCCGTCGCCGCTCGCCAACGCCACCACCATGTATTACACGGAGAAAAACCCGTTAAACAAGGTGAGCCGCGAGGGGGGCGATGTGTTTGTCGCCAAGGGCGAGCGCCGTCGCCGCCTGCACAAGGCGCTGCTGCGCTACCACGATCCGGCTGGCTGGCCGATGATCCGCGAAGCCCTGCTCGCCATGGGCAAGGGCCACCTGATTGGCAACGGCCCCGGCTGTCTGGTGCCGCCAGAAGGTAGGAATGAGCGGCGCAACGAGCGCACCGCCAGCGGCAAGGGGATGAAACCGGCCCTGACTCGCCATAGCAACATCAGTCACCAGCGTGGCAATGGCACAGGCAGCAAGCCGGTGGGTTCCCAGCTGCAGAAAGGCGCTGGCAACGGCAAACCGGCCGCACAGGGCGAAGGCAAGAATGCTGGTAAGGGTAAACCTGCCGGAAAACCCGCTCATAAGGGCAAGGCGCCAACCCGCGCAGGCTCTGCCAAACCCGCCGCTCAGGGCGGCAAGCCTGCGGCCAAAGGAAATGGAGCCAAGCGACCGGCACGGTAATATTCTCTGATTGGAAAGCGATAGAAAACAAAAAGGCGACCAGATGGTCGCCTTTTTATTAGGGGGAAATTTAAACGATAACTATCTAATAAATTATTCTCTTAAATACTTTTGATTTCTGTTTGGATAATTTCCAAATCATCTGAAAAAACAATGTCCATCCAATAATTTATAGATAAAACTCCAACATTCTCGACTTCAGATGATTCGTAATGTATTTCAACAAATTGTGATTCATCTACCTTCCCAAACTCGATACATTTGAATGAATTATGGGATGTCAGGAAACTGCAATTTAAATCCGAGAAATGAATGCTATATACAATAATGTTTCCTATATGGCATAAATAATCCATTCCATAACCATCAATAAATGAGATGCTAAATTCATCAGAGATTTCTTTATTATGCCTGGCTTCGAAAACTAAATTATTTAACTCTGCGCATCCTGAAAGCAATATGGGGTTATTAATGCTTTTGCTCTGTTTTATAATATATCTTATATTGTCATCTGCACTATCATAAGATATTGAGTTGGATATTTTGCATTGTAATATCTTTCTTAAGATATTGGTTTTTATATCATTATCAGTTAATGTTTTTAACCAATCTTCCTCATTCATTGCTCTGTTTGCATCGATGTTCTTAGCAATGTTTTCTTTTAAATAGCCATTTATATTCAATTTAAATAAGTTGTTATTTAAACGACTCCCATTGAAATTAACAGATTCAAATAAATTCATCGGGAATTCTGTGGTATAGTCTTTATGTATAATCACTTCGGAACAAACTAAACCAAATTTTATTAGCACTTCTTCATCAATTTCGGCTTCTGCGACAATTTTATTTTTGCGTTGGTTTATCTGAGAAATGACATTTTGAATTGAGACTTTAAAGTTGTCTAGATTTTTATTAAATTCTTCTTTAGATATAAGAAATGTTTTATCTATTGTATCGGAAATCCTAATCCACTCATTTAAGTCACGAACAAGAGAGTCTTTATCTTGATGGCGGAATATATTTGAAAAAACAACTTCAAAGAATTTATGACTGAGTTGCCATTGGTTATTTGAGAATGAAACGGCGATTTCTACATAAGCACTAGTCATGCTATTAACATCATCGCGCCCCCAGCCAGAATAGATACGACCTGATACTCTTCGTTGCTCATTCACGCGGCTAAAGAGTTCAAGGTTTTTAGAAAGCCATGATCCATAACTATCAACACCATAATTTGGATAGTCTCGATGTCTAATATAGGCCATAAGGATATCACTAGCACTAGATATTGACTTCTCCCTATTACGTATTGATCCTGTTGGATGAATAGGATCACCTGAAAGCAGTGCTTTGACAAAACCCCTTAATTTAATATCGTCATTCAAGTTTGGCTTGAGTAGTATATAACAAGCCGTGATGATTCTAAGGTCAAATGCTGCATTCTTAAGTGCGATGTAGAATGCTGACTGAAGATTAAAATCACGATTGTTCAAAATTGTTATCCATGGCTCTTCATCTTGGTTCTTAAATAAAAAATTGTGAGTAACCAATTCTGAGATCCACGTATACTCTAAATAGTTCTGATCATAAGATCTGACCGATAGCTTCTCATGCCAGTTGTTTAGCATATCAACGCCCCAGCCTGTAGCCTCAATATTGTTATATCTCAAAGCTGATATGATCGTATGAGCTGTGAATTCTAGGTGAGTAAGTAATAGGGGCAGTGTATCTTTGAGGTCATCGATATTTTTGTTTTTAGGCTCAAGATGATCAAGCCAGGACTCCCATGCTCCCACAAAATGAAAAAGTACATCCTCATACTTATTAGCTATTCTAATATCTAATGATGATGAACTGTATGATCGCCATTCCATTAATAGCGACCAAGTATAGTAACTTCCTTGAATTAAGGAATGGCCTTCACGATCAACTAATTTTTCTCGACCCCAGAATATACGTTTGTGTAGATAAATAATCTCATCAAAAAAATCTATGTTATCTGGTATTAACTCAACAGCTGACTTTGCGACCTCATAGTATTGAATCATTATTTCGTCTAGATAGCTTCTACTAAAAAAACTTGCCGTAGGTAATAATATCCAGTTGTCATCTTTATTATCATCATTAAAAAAACTTAAGGCAGAAGATATTTCTATATGCCATTTTACAATGTTTGATAATGAATCTTTAAATTCGCTAAAATTTTTTTCTCTAATTGAGTCATTTGTGCTGCCAACAAAACCAAGCATCATCGATGTAAGGCTTTTATCAAGGCTCTCATCGTGTTTTTTTGTTTTAAAACTGAATTTGATTAATGCTTTTGATAGCCATCCAACTTTTATTCCTGTATATCTAAAAAGAACAAGTTTTCTCTCATTCTTAGTAGTGAGGATAGGTTGCAGAACAAATTTTATTTCAACGTTTAAATCAATATCTGGCCAAGAGATACCAATATTATTTGTTAGCCATTTGCCAATGTGATGGTTTTTTATAAAGTGAGCAAGCTTTATTTTATAGTAATAGTATTGAATGATTTTATTTATTATTGAAAAATAGACATTGCTAACGTGGGCTTGATCTTTTGAAGACGATGTAATTTCACTATATTTATCACTATTATAGTCATACGTGCTAATTTTAAGGATTTTTTCATCGGGGTTTGCTAAGAGATCATTTTTAATGCTATTAATTAATAGCAAGGTACGCATTCTATTCCTAATATCAATTTCACATAACTCATGAATTGTGAATCGGATAACTAATCTGTCCCGTTTTGTTTCATCAAGCATTAGAAAAGTAGAGACGAAAAACCAACACGTTAACAGCAGATTGAACGTTAACCAAAGAGCTGTTGTTATACATATTGCTAGGTAGGTTGATGTATTAACACCAGCCTTTAAAAAATATCCAATAATAATAAAAATTGAGAGACTTAGCCCACTCAAACCGGCAAACATAAAACCAGAGTACATTTGGTATATAGGGAATAATATTTTTTTTGCCGATTTGTTTTGAAATAAAATGCCAATTAAACCTATAACAAGGGGATAAACAACACCAACAATTGTTAGCTGGCCAGCTAGGAATCCATCTTGCCATTCAATGAGCTCTGGCCAATTAGGGAGATAAATTATAGCAATTGGAGCAATCTTACTTTTCCAAAGGAATAAGCTTGCGGTCAATAAAATGGCAAGAATAAACATCAATAGAATATAGTAATTATGTCTTTTAGACCAACGTAATATATTATATTCTAAGAAACTCCATTTACTGGATAGAAAAGTTTTGTTTTTATAAATGGTTTCATTAATATTTTTATGTACTTGATACTCAAGTGAATTTAATAATCTCTCAATTTTCAAAAACACTTAAATACCTCCAGTACCAAATATGCCACATTGCACCAAACCATTAGCATTAAAAGAAATATGGGACACCCATCTTTCTGTGTGAGGCCTATCACAACCAATTTCCACGCTACCGCCAGTGGATTACAGCTTCCAATATGCTCCCTTGATCCGCGATAGCAGCAACCCATCGCAGCTCAACAGGTTCTGAATGGCCATGGTAAGCCAAACGAAACTGCCGAGGCGAGCCTTAAAATGACTTAACTATCAGAAATTAATCGTTTTTTGAGCTTGATCAGCAAATGGAGCCGGAAGGCGGCTTTATCGCCATATCTCGCTTTGACAAGCAGGGAAGGGGAGTGAATTGGGGCGACCCGCTGGTCGCCCCTGGTGATTGCCATATTTGGCGCGCTAGGGGTTAGCCGTTATAGCCGTAGCAGCGCTTGAGCTCCTCGAAGTCGTAGTAGTGGCTGCTGCTCTGGTAGGGCTGGCAGCCCGCTTTAAAGGCGATCTCCTTTTCGTTGTAGAGCATCTTGACCAGCACTTGCCGTTGCCCGTTCTGATAGATATCCCACTGAATATTGGCGGTATAGGGGGAGACCCAGCCGCCGCGCCACTCGTTGTTCTGCTGGCTGAACAGCTGATCCGGGCTGGCCCCCTGACGGCTCCCTTCCAGCTTCATCAGGGCGGCGAGGGGGATAATAGCCTCGGCGTGGGCAAAGCGCAGGGTGGCCCGTCGGCTCTGCTCGCCCTCCACTACCTGACGCTGCACCTCGCCAAACAGGCCGTCGAGCAGCGGCTGGGCAATGGCGTAGGGGGCGCTCTGGTTGGCAAAGCTCGGCCCCTTCTCGTAGAAATCTTCCGCATCGGAGAGGTAGGAGAACCAGGCAGACTCTTCCGGGGTGAGGAACTGCTCCAGCGCCCAAGGCTCGCTGCCCTGAGCCTGCGCTTCGCGGATCATGCCGGGGCCGATGATAAAGAGGTTGTAGAGCATCAGGGCGGCATCCACCTCGTCGTGCACATAGGTCATGCCGCCATCTTCCGGGTTGACGGCGACAAACTCGACGCCGCCCGCCAGATAGTCGACAAAGCCCTTGCTGTAGATACGCTCCAGCATGCTGCGAGCCATCTCTTTGGTCTTGCTCAGGTTTTTAAGCTGATCCAGCGCTCTCGCCAGCTCGGGGGCCGGGGCGATTGCGGCATCTTCGTCGCCGATAAAGCGCTGGTAGCTCTCATAGGCGGGCAGGTAGCGGGCGTAATCCCCCTCGGGCGTGGTCTTGTGGAAGTAGAGCTCGAATTTGTTGACCAGCTTTTTGTCGATCTTCGAGGGGTCATCTTGCTTGAGGTAGCACTGCGCCGAGTCACTGACATAGCTCACGTCGCGCTTGAGGCTCTCCATAAAGTAGAAGGCGCTTTCGTTGGCCCTGTCCTTGCCCGAGGTGACCACCTTGATGCAGTGGGGCTCGCTGCTGTTGAGCAGGGTCGGCAGCCGCGCCGCCAGTCGGGTGGCGAGATTGGCGTGCTCCTCCTTGCCCAGCGCCGAGAGCAGGCCATAGCCCAGTTTCTGGTTGGCGGCAGTCACCAGATCGACCTTGCCTCCCAGCCCCTGCCCGAGGGGGGTGAGCGCCCCCTGACGCTGCGCCTCTTCCCAGACCAGCTTGGTCAGCACGTCATATTTCGGGCTGGAGAGGGAGCGCGAGCCGTGGCGCGCCACCATTTCGGTAAAGACCGGGCTGAACCCCTGGGGCGCTGGCTCGTAGCTCTCCGCCTGCTGCTGCGGGCTGTAGACCGCTTTGGTGCTGTATTGATAGGCGGTTTTGCCCTGGCTGTCGGCAGACGATTCGTTCTCTGACTGGCAGCCGCCAAGCAAGACCAGCGAGACGGCCAAAGCCACATAAGAAGAGCGCGGGAAAGTCATGATGTTCCTTATCTATCCATATGAAAAGTAAGTGAAAAACTCTATGACTTGAAAATGACCGCGGGATGTCAGCCAGATGACAGGCTGATGACTTCTGATAAAGCAGTAAGCAAGGGGAGGGGCAGAGGATGGCTATAGGGAGGGCAATAGAGGCTCAACCAACCACTGCGCCGGTCACGGCTGAGTGGTCAGTGAGCGCGTTTGGGATGGGGGCTTATTGTCTTACCTCCTGCCCCGTCATCTTGAGCCAAAGGGGGGCAATTAAAGGTTGCCAATTAAGGGTTGCTCAATACCACGCCAATAAGGCATCGAACATGCGGGTATGGGTCACTTGCAGGTTTGCCGCCTTGGTAGAAATGGCTGCGCTATAGAGCTGGACGCCGGGTTCGTTATGACTCTGCACCAGATAGTTTTTATGGCGACAGGTCCCGTAGAGGGAGAGGCTTTTTCTCGCGCAGTGGCCAAGAAACAGTACCCCACCAAGGCCGAGCATAAGGCCACATATATCCAGCTGATTGATATCCATCAGATTGACGGCGGGCAGGGCAAATTGTGCCTCGGCCTGCTGCGCGAGTTCATAGAGTGACACGGCAAACATGGCGCCGCAGAGCAGCAGTTTGAGGCGGGCGAGGCTGGTGAGTTTGGTCTGCATTATTTCCGGCGAGATAAAATAGAGATTCTCCAGATGTCGCCTCTGTTCCTTGATAAGGATCCCGCGCACATTGACATCAACCTCGACCTGGGTTGATTCGCGATAGACCAATCCCTGCTTTTCCCACTCGTCCGCCAGCATGGCAACCAGCACCGGATAGACGACAATGGCCAGGCCGCAATAGATCGGCAGCGCATGATATCCGCTGGACATCAGTCCAACTGACAATATTGCGAATATATAGGGCGACAAGGCTTTGAGTGCAATTGATGATTTCATCGTTATACATCCATAAATAACGCGTTTTATAAGTGCCGATAGCGCACAGGTAATAGTGGCCGCTCCAATAAGCAGCGGCCAAACAGGGCGTTGGTCAGCGGTAATCCATTCCTGCAAATGGCCTGAAATAGTCCCTTTGCTCGGTAACAGGGAGAAGAGCGCCATAGTAAGCCAAACGAGGCCACTCTGACAGTGACCCGGATGACATAAATCTGTGTGCCGCCGTCGAAATGAAATCATATTCTGTCGCTACTCCGGTTCCTCTATGCAAAAAGCCCCGAGAGCAGGGCGCTTTCGGGGAAGAGGAAAAACATCGACAAGGAATTACAAAGGCATTGGGGTCAGGCCTGAAAAAGATCAGGCATCGACATAGAGCACCTGACCGCTAATAAAGCCATCGACGGAGCGCTCAAACGCCTTGCCGACCAAAGCGCCCGGCACCGGCTGGAAGCCCGGCATCATCTCGCCATATACGTCCCACGCCTCTTCCAGTACGGTCGGGTTGACCACATTGATGCGAATGCCACGGGGCAGCTCGTGGGCCACGCACTGGACAAAGGTATCGATGGCGCCGCTGGTGGTGGCATCGGCAATGGCCAGCGGGATCGGCTTGATATTGAGGATGCCGGAGATCAGGGTGAAGGAGCCCCCCTGATTGATGTAGTTGAGGCCGACATTGACCAGATTGATCTGCCCCATCAGCTTGCTCTGGATGGTGGTTTGCCACTGCTCGTCACTCATCTCGCCAAAGGGGGCGTATTCGCAATAGCCGGCGGTATTGACCACCGCATCGAAGGAGCCCACGTTTTGGTAGAGCCGCTCGATGGACTCTCTGCTGGTGATATCCACCTGAAAATCACACCCCTCGCCGGAGCGGCTGGCGGTAATGACCTTGTGCTTGCCCAGACCACTGAGGGCGGCTTGCCCCATTTTCCCCTGAGCACCAATCAGAATGACAGTTTTCATCGTTAACCTCGCTTTGCTGGAAGAGCTGCAAGGTTAGAGAGCCACTGATACAATGTAAATAATGGGTGGTTTGTATGTGATACAACTTTAATTGGTGAGGTAAGGGTGGAGAAGATCGATATCAGGCAGATGCGGGTGCTGGTGCTGCTGGTGAGATACAAGAGTGTGTCGCGGGTGGCCGAGCTGCTGGAGATCTCCCAACAGGGGGTGAGCAGCCATCTGAAAAAGCTGCGCGATATCTTTCCCGCCGAGCTCTTTATCCGCCAGAGCGCCGGGTTGCAGCCGACCGACTACGCTTGCGAGCTGGCTGACAAGTTCGAGCAGATCCTGGCCGATATCGACGGGGTCTTTGTGGCTGCCCCCTTCGATCCCGCCAGCAGCGAGCGCACCTTCAGGGTGATGGCCAACGAATATGCCCAGCTCGCCATTATCCCAAGGCTGGCGAGCGCCCTGCGCACTCAGGCGCCCTCCATCCGGCTCGATGTGGTGGATTTTCAGGCCGAACTCCATCTGGACGCGCTGGCCAGTGGCGAGGTCGATCTGGTGATTGGCTTTGATGCCTATCTCGACCCGGGGTTGCTGCGCGCCACCCTGCGCCGGGATCACTACTGCTGCGTGCTGCGCCGCGACTCCCGATATCTTCCGGACAATGCTCTGCAGGATCTGGCGGCCATCCCCTTTGTGCAGTTCGCCAACAGCGTCGGCAATTTCGAAGGGCAGATGAGCCCGCAGCAGGTTGCCAGCGCGGCGGTGGCGACGCTCCCCTGTTACACCTCGCTGCAAGCCTTTATGTCGGTCAATGACGTAGCGGCCTGCATCCCGTCAGCCATCGCCGCCCTCGGGGATTTTCGCACCGTGGAGCTGGCCGGGGCGCCCCAGCCGTTCGAGGTGGTGGTCGGCAGACACCGCAAAAGTCAGGGCAATTTGGCCATCGAGTGGCTGGCCGAGGTGATCAAGTCGGTCTGCGATCTTGCCATGCCCGGATAACGTCGCCGTTTGCACAGAGCGGCCGCCACCAGCCAGTGCGCTAACGGCAGGCTGGATCTGCGGGACAAATCCTGAGATGGTGCGGGCAGTTATCCGCTTGTCCCGTTATCGAGTGAAAAGGAGTTGAGATGCGCATTGCCATGATTGGTCTGGGGGATATCGCCCAAAAAGCCTATCTGCCGCTGCTGGCGAGCGATGAGCGGGTTACCCCGCTGCTCTGCACCCGCAATCCAGCGGTGCTGGAAAAGCTCGCCCGCCAGTATCGGGTCGCCGAGTGTTTTACCGATGTGGCGGCCATGCTGGCCAGCCGCCCCGACGCCGTGATGATCCACGCCGCTACCGCGGTGCATCGCGAGCTGGCCGAACAGTGTTTGCGCGCGGGTATCCCCACCTTTGTCGACAAGCCCCTGTGCGACAATCTGGCCGAGGCCGAGGCGCTGGCCAACCTCGCCATCGCGCAAGATTGCGCCCTCTTTACCGGCTTTAACCGCCGCTATCTGCCCGCCATGGTCGAGGTGCGCGCCCAGCCGCTCACCGAGCTGAACTGGCAGAAACACCGCTTCGCCCTGCCGGGCAAGGCGCGGGATTTTATGTTCGATGACTTTATCCATGTGCTCGACAGCCTCTGCTTCTATGGCGGCGTGCCGCAGGGGGAGTTCCATGCGGTATTGCGACCGGATACGAAGGACAACAGCCTGCTGGCCGGGGTAAGCGTCAGCTGGCAGAGCGGCGATCGCGCCATCAGCGGCAGCATGAACCGCAGCACCGGGATCACCGAGGAGCGCATCGATGCCTACGGCGACAATCTCTCCCTGCACCTTGAGAATTGCACCCGCGGCAGCATCGCCCGCGACAAGGCAGCGCAGATGCTTGGCCCCAACGACTGGCAGCCGGTGCTGGCCCAGCGCGGCTTTGCTGCCATGCTGGAGCACTGGTATCAGCAGATTGAATCGGGCAAGGCCGATAGCGAGCTGATCGCCTCCTACCTGCATGGTCACCGGCTGGCAGAGCAGCTGGTGGCGCTGGCTGACAAGCGGGGATAAGGCGGGCTGGAAGCCTGAGATATATGAATGGGAGGTGCGCGAAGATGGCGCACCAAACACAACGGGGGCCGCAGTTGCGGCCCCCGTTGTTATGGGATGAGATGCATGGGATCAGATGCACTTTACCGGTTTGGGCAGGCCGCCAATTTTGGTTGCCTGCTTGGCTGGGCCTTCCGGGAACAGCTTGTAGAGGTAGCGGCTGTTGCCCTTCTCGGGGCCGTACTGCTTCTCCATCGCCTTGACCAGCGCGCGGATGGCGGGGGAGGTGTTGAACTCCAGATAGAAGGCGCGCACAAAGCGCACCACTTCCCAGTGCGGCTCCTCAAGCGTGATCCCCTCCTGCGCGGCCAGCACCAGCGCCAGCTCCTCGCTCCAGTCGTTGCTGTTGAGCAGGTAGCCCTTGGCATCGGTCTCGATGAGTTGGCCGTTGAATTCCAGCTGATGTTTTTCGGACGCAGACATGAGGGCTCCTCGCTAATGGGGCTATCAGGATTGGGCGGGCATGGTAGCGCCTTGATCCCCGGTGAGCAACCGGCTCTCGTTGGCCAAATGCAGCAGCTGATCCGCCAGCTCGCTGATCAGGTTGAGCTGCTGGGTCAGCATCAGCTGCTCCTCGCTGCTGTCCGGACTTATAACCGGGCACTGACCTCCGATGGAGCTGGAGGGGTTGCCCGCCAGATGACCGGCGGCCTGCTCCAGGGTGTGGCAGATGTGGTGGCGTACTTCATCCAGCCCGCTGATGGCCTCCAGCTTGTCACGATGGGCCCCCAGCGCCGAGATGTAGGAGAGCAGGGCGTGGTTGCGCCAGGTGAGGGTAAAGCAGAGATCGAGGAAGCGGCGGCGCTTTTGCGGCTCCACCAGCATGCTCTGCCAGGCGGTAGCCAGCTCGCTGTCCGCCAGATGGGCGCTCTTGCGCGCCACCCGATAGTCGATGGACTCGTCCCGTTGCTGCTTGAGGCTCGCCAGCACCGCCGAGAGGTAGCGGGCGTTTGCAGACAGCGAATTGGCGATCAGGGTCGGCAGCCGCTTGTACTGCCAGTCCGGCCAGAGCCAGGCCACCAGCCCGTAGGAGATCAGGCAGCCGAGCAGGGTATCGAGCAGCCGCGGCCCGAGGATCGCAAAGCCGATGCCATCGAGCAGGTTGAACGCCATCAGCACGTAGAGGGTGATAAAGCAGACTGCGGCGCTGTAGTTGTTGCGCACCTGGGTAAAGAAGAGGAAAGCGGCCAGCCCCATCACCACCAGCTGGACGTGCAGCTCGGGAAACAGCCAGAGCACCGGAATGCCCACCAGTATGCCGGCGAAGGTGCCGAGCATCCGCTGCACCAGTCGGCGGCGGGTGGCGCTGTAGCTGGGCTGGCAGACAAACAGCACGGTCAGCAAAATCCAGTAGCCCTTATCCATATCAAAGGTTTGCAGTATGCCGTAGCCGATCACCAGTCCGAGCGACAAACGCAGCGCGTGGCGAAACACCATGGAGTGCAAGGTGAGGTGCTGCTTGAGCTGGGCTAGCAGCGGCAGGCGGGGGGGGCGCGCCAGCGCTGGCAGATCCTGCTCCGGCTGCTCGGGGTTTTGCAGCACTTCGGCGCTGCCCAGCAACTGGTTGATGCTGGCCAGATTGCGGCGCAGGAATTTCATCGGCGTCAGCAGGGTTTTCGGGTAGTGCTGCTTGAGATTGGTGAACTCCAGCTGATCGCCTAGGGCCTCCAGCGTCCAGTGGATGCGCTTGTTATGGGCGTAGGGCTTGTGCACCAGAATGGCGTAACCCAGCCGCTGGCATGCCTCGGAGAGTTGCAGGAACACCTCCTGAAATCCTTCCAGTACGATGCCTTGCTTGAGCTCCGCTTCCAACCGGCTGTAGGGATAGTGGCTGGAGGTGGCGCGCTCGTGAATCTCCAGCGCCAGAAGATAGAGGCGCAGCAGGCTGGCCAGCTCGGGGCTCGCCGGATGGCGGCGGCTCAGGCGGGCGTTGAGGGCCGACTTGGTGAGGGTCAGCGCGCTCACCAGATTGATGTTGAGCTGGGCCAGATTGTGGCGAATGGCCTGGGCGCCGTGCTCGTCCGCCGGGAAGAAGCGGGACTTTTCCAGCAGGTAGCGGCCAAGGGCGAAGTAGCTCTGGGCCAGTTGCTCGTGCAGGGTCTTGTAGGGCAGCAGCCAGAGCCAGATAAACGAGACCAGCCCGTACCAGAGGGCGCCGGCGCCGAGTGCCAGCGGCTGGTAGAAGAGATCCGGCGCCTTGGCGGCCCCCAGCATGGTGTAGATGGCGATCAGCAGCGAGCCAAAGCTGATGGTGGCGTAGCGGGCACCGAGGGCCCCCACCATCACAAAGATAAAGGTGGAGCTGGCCAGCCCGATGGCAAACAGCCAGGGGGTGGGGTAGAGATACTGCACACAGAGGGACGCGAACATGAAGCAGATGAGCGTCATGGCGAGGTTTTTAAGGCGTCCCCACAGGCTGTCGTCGGTTTCGGCAATGGCACCCGCCACGACCCCGAGGGAGAGCAGCACGGTGAGCTGGATATTGCCGGTGGCCAGGGTGAAGGCGAGCAGACCGAGAATGGCCAGCAGCACCTTGAGAGCGAAGTAGATGTGACTATCGGTCAGCAGTCGGCGCAGCAGGCCAGAGAGATCCATCGGCATGAGACAGGTGAAACCCTTGATCGAAACGAGAGCGAGATAGTAACCCGCCAAGCGCGAAGTGGCCCTGATCCAAATCAGGGCCACTTCGCTTCATATCCTTGATTTACAACTTATCCTGACAAAAATCGGCGCCAATAAAAACCCCGCCGAAGCGGGGTTTCTGATTAGTTGCGGTTGCCGCCAAGCAGGCTCAGCAGGCTCAGGAAGATGTTGTAGATGGAGACATACAGGGTGACGGTGGCAGAGATGTAGTTGGTCTCGCCACCGCGCACGATCTGCTGGGTAGTCAGCAGGATGGCGCCGGAGGAGAACAGCATGAACATGGCGGACAGAGCCAGGCTCAGGGCGCTCATCTGCAGGAAAATGTTGGCAATCATGGCTACCAGCAGTACCCAGAAACCGACGAACAGCATGCCGCCGATGAAAGAGAGGTCACGCTTGGTGGTCAGGGCATAGGCCGACAGACCGAAGAAGGTGAGCGCGGTGCCGCCAAGGGCGGTCATCACGATCTCGCCACCACCATTGTTCATGTACATGTTGATGATGGGGCCCAGGCTATAGCCCAGCAGACCGGTCAGGGCGAAGGTGAAGACCAGCCCCATGCCGTTGTTGCGATTCTTCTCAGTCAGGAACATCAGACCGTAGACACCGATCAGGAACACGGCCCAGTGCAGCGGCGGCATGTTCATCACGGTAGCGACCCCCGCCACCACGGCAGAGAAGCCCAGAGTGAGGGAGAGCAGCATATAGGTGTTACGCAGCACCTTGTTGGTATCGCGTACGGCACTTTGGGTGCCAGTGTAGATAGAACGGGTATCCATCTTGGGTGTCCTCTTGATGTCCGGGTGAGACGGCGAGCAGCCGCCTCGTGATCGCTGTTTGTTACTGCATGTTTACGCATTGTATGTAGAACAAATAGGGATGACGAGGAACAATTTCAAGCCACCTGCCATTTTGCTCCCGCACACTATCCCACAGGAAATATGTATTGCATATGAACAAGGGCTTAGCGTAGTATGCACGCCGTTCGGAGGGGTGGCAGAGCGGCTGAATGCACCGGTCTTGAAAACCGGCGATGGGCGACCATCCGTGGGTTCAAATCCCACCTCCTCCGCCATATTCAAAGAGAAAGCCCAAGTGATTCAATCGCTTGGGCTTTTTTGTATCTGTCGTATCTGGTATTTCAACTGACATGTCACATGGACGATAAAAATGGCTCGGGTTGTCCCTGAGCCATTTTCACCTTGAATGAGGGCTTAGATCCGCCCCTGATAGCGCAGGGGGAAGCGGCCCTGACTGTCGGGCTGGCCGAGGAAGGGGAGCCCCTGCTGCATCTGTGGCGGCAGTGCCGGGCCCGGCTTCAGGGTGCCCTGGAACAGGTATTGGCCGTTGGGTTGCAGCTCGAGGCGACCGCTGGTCTGCACCGCATCGGAGCCCTGCTTGAGTTCGGCCACCAGTTTGGAGTCGAGGCAGGTGAGTTTCACCTCGGGGTCGGCCAGATCCAGCTTGCCCGCCGGGGTATCGGCGCTGGCGTTGTACCAGTCGAGGTTGCCGTAGAGGTTGTCGCACCAGGGGTTGCCCTGGGCAAACTGCTCCACTTTAAGCTGCAGCTGGCCGCTGACGGTGATCGGGATCGGCAGGCGCATCGGCACCCGGCTCAGCAACCAGGGGGCGGGAGCGTTGAGGGTCAGGTCCCGGCCGAAGGCGGCGCCATTCCAGCCGACAACGCCCTGACCATTGAGGCCGTTGCGATCGCCAAAGCGTATGGCCACTTCGGGGGCGAAGCGCAGCAGCGACCAGCCGTTGAGATCCCAGCGCAGCTGGTTTAACGATTCGCTGGCATATTGCAGTCGGGCGATCTGGCCACTCCAGAGGGTGCCGCTCACCCCTTCCAGTTTCAGCAGGTTGGCAACATTGGCAGGCAGCGGCAGATGGCGAGCCACCAGTGCCGCGGGCAGGGTGGCCAGCAGGAAGACCAGATAGGCGGCCAGAAACAGGCTGGCAATCAGGATGCGTTTTTTCATTGTGGACGACTCAACTGCAAACGTCTGACCTTGACCAGACCCGGGGCCAGATCCTCGCGGGCGATCTCGATGATTTGAACCTGAATACCGTGCTGCTCCACCAGCGTGGAGAGCCAGAGTAGCAAGTCATCGAATTGGACCGTGTCGATCCACACTTGCAGCTCCTGCGCCTGGGGTTGCAGCCGGGCAATCTTGATCTTGTGGTTGAAGGCGGTGCGGTTGACCACCCCTTCCAGGGTGCCGCTGGTGTCGATCTGGCGACCCGAGCCCCCCTGCATGGCCAGCACCTCTTCCCCCTTCTCCTTGAGCCAGGCGAGGGTCTGCTGCTGGTTTTGCACCTGCCGCTCCCGCTCTGCGATGCGGTTGGCGATGGGCTGCCAGACGCTCCAGTAGAAGAGACCGACCAGCAGCAGAACGCCGCCTGCGACCACCAGCCGCTGTTCCCGTGCTGTGATGCCGTGCCACCAGCTCTGCAATTTTTCCATCATGATGATTTACCCTTGAGCACCAGTGCGCCCTCTACCTTGCCCTCGGTGCTGCGCACCTCGCCTTGCTGTACCTCGAATTGCTTGCCAGCCAGCTCACGGAACCGCTCGATCTCGGCAAAGCCTGGGGCAGTCACCTGCAGCCTCAGCTCGCGGCGACTGGCATCAAAGCGCATCACCTGCGGCTTGAGGCCGGGTACTTCGGCAAAGGTGGGGGCCAGCTCGGTGAGCATCAGCAGCACGCCGTTTTGCGGGGCTTGTCCCATTTGTTGCAGATGCTGGTTCATCTGGCTGCGCACGTTCACGATGCGGCTCTCACCCGGGAAGATGCGGGTATAGACGGCACGGATCTCCGCTTTCAGCGCCTTGTCCTGCTCGGTGAGCTGATAGAGCTGCACCCCGCGCTGGCCGAGGGCCACCAGCAGCAACAAGCCTGCGGTGATGGCCACCTTGCGCCACTGCAACCAGTAGCGGGCATATTCGGTCTGGGGTCGATAGGGACCGGTCAGCAGGTTGGCGCGGCAGGTGAGTGCCCCTTTGGCCAGCAGCAGCATGGGGAGTTCAGGCTCCGCCGGCTGCCAGTTGGCGGCGGCAATGGCGGGCACCGGGGTGTGGCTGTGGATGGTGACTGGCTCGACTTCGGTTGCCAGCAAGATGGCCAGCAGCGGCTCGTCGGCGACGATCCCCTGACAAGGGCCCTGGCGTACCAGCCACTCGCTGCCGAGTTGCAGGGCAGACCAGCCATCAGCGGCCTGTGGCAGCGCCAGCACATCGGGCAGCAGTTGCAGGCTCTTGAGGCCAGCGGCATCGAGCCAGCCGAGCCACTCGGCCATCTTCTGCCGATCCACCGCCATCAGATCCACCTGCTGGCCCGCGTGGGCCAGTACCACCAGATGGAGCTCGTCCACGTCGGAGGCGATCTGCTCCTCCAGCAGGTAGGGGAGGGCCGCTGCCGACTGGCGGTTGTAGCGACCCGGCAGGGTGACGCGCCGGAAGATCAGATCGCTGCCCGGCACTAGCGTGACCACTGGGCGGCCACCGGCCCGATCCTGCAGCTCGCTCAGGGCATCGGCCGAGGGCAGGGTGCCGGAGGCGATGATCTCCTGCTCCTGACCGGACCAGACCAGCCAGGCCACGGGTTGTTGTTTATTGGTCCCCAGTCGGATGACCAGACTTTCGCTCACGCATCTCTCTCCTGCGATACCGGTTTGCAAAGGGCGTTGTGCGCCCTGGCAACCGGTGCGCAGCCCGCAGGCTGCATCCAACATCTCTCGTACCCGCAGGCGATGGCCTGCAGGTGCGCTGTTTATTCGGCGCCGCTACTGAGGCGGCGCAGTATCACCAGTTTATTGTCCTTGCCCCGCTGGAACAGGGTTTCGAGCCAGGCCCGGTTGTCGCCGACCTCGGCCACGACCCGGGCTTCGAAGAAGTCGCTCTTGACCACCAGCGCCTCTTTCAGCCCTTTCACCGAATCGACCGGAGCGAGCATGTCTGTCATCAGCTTGCTCTCTTTCCACCCCTTCTGTGGCCGCTCATTCAGTACCCGCTTGGCATCATCCAGCCCGATAGTGCCCAGATAGAGGGCAACCAGCAGCTCGGGGCGCTGGGGGGCAAGGGTATTGATATTGATCTTCAACTTGTCGTTGGGCAGGGTGCAGACGTAGGGGGCCAGTCTGGCATAGACCCTGGCCGTCACCCCGCGCACCGCCCGCAGCTCATCCTTGCCCAACATCCACTGGTTGGCGGTCAGGTAGGGTGGCTTGAGCCCCTCGTAATAGGCGTCCTCTGCGCCAAGGCTGGAGACCAGCACCGTATCCTTGTCGGTCCAGTCACGAATGGCATCGGTGAGCTGGGCCGCCTCGTAATCATCCATTGCCAGCTCCTTGAGCAGTTCGCGAAACACCTGCACCGGATAGGGCTGCTGCGCCAGCTCCTCGCCGCTTCCCGCCTTGGAGGCCACGCTCAGGCTGTTGAGGTTGAAGCAGGATTGCAGGTCGGTCACCTCGCCCTTGAGCTGGCCATCATCCACTGGAAACACCGTGTTCTTGCGGGCCCAGTTCTGGCTGAGGTTAACCACCTCGGGGTTGTCCTTGAAATCCTGCGTCAGCACCTTGCTTACCAGCGCTTCCGCCGAGAGGGCATACCACCATGCCTGTTTGCCTGTGGTGATGTTGGCGGTGCGGCGCAGCTCAAGCTGCAGGCGGCCGCTCATATTGCTGGCGATGATCACCATCACCGAGAGGATCAGCAGCACCACCAGCAGCGCCATGCCGCGCTGGCGACCGGGGGCGGCGAGATTAGCCCGCATTGGCGCCCCCTCCGTTCTGGCTGTCACCATTACCGCCATTGGTATTGCCGTTGTTGTTGTTGCCACCTTGGTCGGGGTTGCTGCTCTGGCTGTTCTCTTCGGCGCGCTGGCCACCGGCGCCAATCAGGAACTGACGGCGAATGGTGCCGTAATCTTCCAGATCCAGCTCCACTGCCAGCCCGTGGGGCAGCACGCTGCGCTGGGTCCACTCCTCTTTCCAGTTGCCCTTGTCGAAGAAGTAGAGGCGAAACGCCGTGACCCCTGTCAGCACCGGCTGGATGCGCGGCTCGGTGCCGATCACCGGATCCGGATAGAGGTAGCTCAGGCGCTCCAGCTTCTGATCCTTGAGGCGCCAGCCGACCCGCTGCAGATGGGAGCGGGGCAGCATGCCGTCCGGGTTGAGCCAGCCGCTGCGCATAAAGGCCATGCCCCAGTCATCGCTCTGCTGGCCGAACCGGGAGGCCGCCAGCAGCACCTTGTTGTTCTCCCCCTCGATGCGACCGCTGCGCGGCACCATCTGGGTGATGTCTCGCTCCAGCAGGGTGAAGGCGAGTTGCAGTTCGTTGAGGCGGGCCTCCTTGCGCTTGGCCACCTCGTCGCTGGTGAGCACCCCCTGCAGCACCTGATAGGCACCCATGCTGAGAGTGGCGAAGATGGCGATGGCCACCAGCATCTCAAGCAGGGTAAAACCGGCGTGACGGACGGGGCGAGGCGTGCGGGCGGAGTGCTGGGTCATCGGCTGATATAGGTCCGCATCATGGCGACCGGGTTCTCGGCCTTGGCCTCGGTGCGCACTTCCATATCGAGTGCCCGGAAGTTGTTGTCGGCGGTGGCGACGCCGCGATAGCGCCAGTACCAGGTGCTGCCCGCCATCTGCTCATCCCCTTCCACCCAGCTGTCACCGGGCCACTTGTTCTCGAGCTTCTGCTGCACCAGCTGGTTCTCCACCACCCAGGTGGCCAAGGTCTTCTCTTCCAGATAGTTGAGGGCCGAGAGGTGTTCGCTGGCGGTTTTCATTACCGCCAGACCCGCGATGGCAAAGACTGCCAGCGCTACCATCACTTCGAGTAAGGTCATGCCACGCGCGTTCATCGTGTCACCTGTTGAGGGTGTGGTTGGCACAGAAGTAGCGCCACCATCACACCTTTCTCAAACAACGTCATGCCGCGGGCGTTCATTCGCTCACCTCTTCATCTTCATCGCCGGTGAGCAGGGTGAGGCGGCCGAACTCGTCCCCCTTGACGATGCGGGTGTAGCGCATCTCGTCATCCTGCTGGGTGAAGGTGAGCACGAACGGGCTCAGCTCGCCGCCCGGGAAGATCAGCAGCTGTGGTGTGCGCTCCTTCTCGTCGCGCTTCTGTTCGGTTTTCTCGTCGGAGTCCGGCTGCCAGCCAAATCCTTCCAGCTCCAGTGCCAGCGTCATGTTCTCGGCCAGTTGTACCGGCCCCAACTGCTTGTCGCCAGTCACGGCCAGCCACTTGCGATCCTTGGCCTGACGCTGCATAAACTGCCAGCCGTTATCCTCGATGCGAATGCCTACCAGCCGACCATCCATCACCGCATACTCCTGTGCCAGCTGCAGCGTCGCCATCAGGCGACGCGCCTGCTTGTCCAGCTCCCGATCTCCTCTGGCGCCTCCCATGCTGAGGGTGACGGCGGTGGCCACCAGCCCCATCAGCATGGCGACCAGCAACACTTCCAGCAGAGTAAAACCGGCCTGGCGACTCGGTTTCATGGCGCCAGCCTCAACTGCATAGCGGTAGCCTCAAGCCGACCCATCAACATGGCAACGAGCAGCACCTCCAGCAGGGTAAAGCCGGATTGGCGACGAGCAGATGGCGCAGCCCTCATTCAGGCTGCTCCAGCAAGGCGGAGTGAATGCGCTGGCGGCACATCACTTATTGGAAATCCTTCAGGTTCCAGTTGCCGATGTCGTCATCGGTACCGGCTTCACCATCCAGACCCATGGAGAAGATGTCGATCTTGCCGAACTGGCCCGGGCTCAGCAGCTGGTACGGGTTGCCCCAGGGATCTTGCGGCAGGCGCTTGATGTAGCCGCCATCGCGGTAGCTGCGCGGCGCCGGATCGATGGAGGGCTTGGTCACCAGTGCATCCAGACCCTGTTCGGTGGTCGGGTAGCGGTTGTTGTCCAGCTTGTACATGTCGAGGGCGTTTTCCAGCGCCACGATATCGGAGACCGCTTTCTGCTGGTCAGCTTTCTCCTTGTTGCCCATCAGGTTGGGCACCACCAGACTGGCCAGAATGCCGAGGATCACGATGACCACCATGACTTCCAGCAGGGTAAAACCGGATTGACGACGTTTGTTCATGAGTTGCTCCGTAACGAATGAGATGGGATGGCCCATCAGAGAGTGATCACTGGGTGGGTTCGACGGGCCGCCAGCGGCGCCACCAAACACCGGAAACTTACATATTCACCATATTGTTGAGCTCGAGGATCGGCTGCAGGATCGACATCACGATAAACAGCACCACCCCGGCCATGGAGACCACCAGCATGGGTTCGAACACCCCGAGGGCGATATTGACCTGAGATTCAAACTCCCGATCCTGGTTGTCTGCCGCCCGCTCCAGCATGCTGTCGAGCTCACCGCTCTGCTCGCCGGAGGCGATCATGTGCAGCATCATGGGCGGGAAAATCTTGGTCTCGGTCAGCGACTTGCGCAGACTGGTCCCCTCGCGCACCCGTTCGGCGGCCTCGAGAATGCGCATTCTGGCAAAGTCGTTGGAGAGCACTTCGCCGGAGATCTTCATCCCCTCCAGCAGCGGCACCGCGCTGGCGTTGAGGATGCTTAAAGTACGGGCGAAGCGGGCGGTGTTGAGACCGCGACTGACCCGGCCAATCACCGGCAGACCGAGCAGTACCTGATGCCAGCGTCGGCGACGCTTTTCATCGGTGAGCCACCAGCGCCAGACAAAGCTGCCAAGGAAGATCAGCAGCAGAAACCAGAGGCCGTAGGCTTGCATCAGCTCGCTGGTACCGATGAGAAAACGGGTGGTGCCCGGCAGTTGCTGGCCCATGTGTTCAAACTGGGCCACCACCTTGGGTACCACGGCGGTAAGCAGGATCGAGATAACCCCGATGGCGACACAGGTGAGCACTATGGGGTAGATCATCGCCTGCAGCAGCTTGGTGCGCATGTGCTGGCGCTGCTCGGTGTAGTCGGCGAGGCGGTTGAGCACTTTTTCCAGATGGCCCGATTTTTCACCGGCCGCCACCATGGAGCGAAACAGCTGGTCGAACACATGGGGAAAAGCCCCCAGCGAGTCGGCCAGCGAATAACCTTCCACTACCTTGCTGCGCACGGTTGCCACCAGAGAGCGCAAGTGGGCCTTTTCGCACTGCTCGGCCACCGCCTTGAGCGCCTCTTCGATGGTGAGACCGGCGCCCACCAGAGTGGCCAGCTGGCGAGTGATCAGGGCCAGCTCGGCAGTGCTGGCACCACGACGAAACAGGGCGAAGCGGGTCGCTTCCCGTTTCGCCTTCTCGGTGGTCTCGTTCACCTCGAGGGGGGTGAGCCCCTGTTCACGCAGCAGCTGGCGTACCTGACGGGCCGAGTCGCCCTCCATCACACCGCTCTTGCTGCGCCCCTTGTTGTCGAGGGCCTTGTATTCGAATGCCGCCATCTCAATCTTCCCGGGTCACGCGCAGTACCTCTTCGAGGCTGGTCTGCCCCTTGAGGACCTTGTCGATGCCGTCACGGCGGATGCTGGGGGTGTGGCCGCGGATCAGCCGCTCGATGGCGAGCTCGCCGCTGGCGCTGTGAATGGCTTCACGCACCGCTTCATCGATCACCACCAGCTCGTGGATGCCGGTCCGGCCACGGTAGCCGGTGTGGTTGCACAGCTCGCAGCCGACCGGACGCCACACCTGCTGATCGGGGGCCAGCTCGATGCCCATGGCGAGGCGCTCCTGCTCGGTAATGGGGCGCGGGGCACGGCAATCGGGGCAGAGGGTGCGCACCAGCCGCTGGGCCAGCACCGCCAAGAGCGACGAGGAGAGCAGGAAGGGCTCGATCCCCATGTCCCGCATCCGGGTGATGGCGCCGATGGCGGTGTTGGTGTGCAGGGTCGACATCACCAGGTGGCCGGTCAGCGACGCCTGCACCGCAATCTGGGCGGTTTCAAGGTCACGAATTTCCCCCACCATCACTACGTCCGGATCCTGGCGCAGAATGGCGCGCAGGCCGCGGGCGAAGGTCATGTCCACCTTGGTGTTGACCTGGGTCTGGCCCACCCCTTCGAGGTCATATTCGATGGGGTCTTCCACCGTCAGGATGTTGCGATCCCGCGAGTTGATTTCTGACAGCGCCGCATAGAGGGTGGTGGATTTACCGGAACCGGTCGGGCCGGTGACCAGAATAATGCCGTGGGGCTTGCGAATAAGCTCGCTGATGATGGTGCGGTTGGCCGCGGTCATCCCCAGCTGCTTGAGCTCGAGGCGCACGTTGTTCTTGTCGAGCAGACGTAGTACCACCCGCTCGCCGTAGCTGGACGGCATGGTGGAGACCCGCACGTCGACGGCGCGACCGCCGATACGCAACGAGATACGGCCATCTTGCGGCACCCGCTTCTCGGCGATATCCATCCGCGACATCACCTTGATCCGCGAGACCAGGAGTGAGGCTAGCTTGCGATGGGGGCGCAGGATCTCCCGCAGTACCCCATCGATGCGAAAACGGATCACCAGTGCCCGCTCGAAGGTCTCGATATGGATATCGGAGGCCTCCTCCTTGATCGCCTCGCTCAACATGGCGTTGATGAGGCGAATGATGGGGGCGTCGTCATCGGCGTCCAGCAGATCTTCGCTTTGCGGCAGCTCTTCGGCCAGGGCGAAGAAGTCCATCTCGTTGCCGAGATCTTCCATCAGCTGGCGTGCCTCGGAGGAGTCGCGCTGGTAGTGAGCCATCAGCAGCTCTTCGAAGGCCTCGTTGTCGAGTTGCTCCACCGCGAAGCTGCAACCCGCTACCCGCCGCACTTCCAGCAGGGCTTGCGGGGTGACGCCGGGGCGGCACTGCAATACTGGTGCCCCCTCCCGCTCAATCAGGATCACCCCGAAGTTGCGGGCAAAGGCGAAGGGCAGCTCCGGCAGCGGGGGCGGCAACTCGCCGCCGTCAAGATGGTAGGCACTCATCAGGGACGGCTCTGCACAAAGGGGGTGGTACTTTCTACAGTGCTCTGCTGGCGAACCTTCATCTGTTCAACCTGCTTCTGCACTTCCTTTTGCAGCTCGGGCGACACCATCACATCCTGGCCATAGGCAGGCAGCACCTGACGTTTGGGCGAGGTGAGATAGCCCTCTTGCGCTGCATTATCCAACTGCTGAGCGCGGAACAGGGAGTATTTGTTGCTGGAGATACCAGAGTAGACATCGGCATCGCGCAAGATTGTGGGCCGGATAAAGACCATCAGGTTGCGCTTGCTCACCGTATTGGAGGTGGAGCGAAACAGGTAGCCCAGCACCGGAATATCGCCGAGTAGCGGGACTTTGGATACCTGTTCCAGAGTCTGATCATCCATCAGGCCACCCAAAACTACGGTCTCGCCACTTTTAACCAATACTGCGTTTTTCACTGTACGGGTGTCAAAGGTTGGACCGAGATTGGCCGAGCCTGGAGCCTGCTTCTGTGCCACGCTGGAGACCTCTTGCTCGATGGTGAGTAGCACCGAATCCCCTTCGTTGATTTGCGGAGTAACGGTTAGCTTGGTTCCGACTGTCTTGCGCTCGATGGTGTTGAAGATGTTGTCACCGGAGGTAGAACTTTGGGAACCGGTCTGGACAGGTACTTCCTGACCCACGTTGAACGACGCCTCTTTGTTGTCCATGGTGACGATGCTCGGGGTAGAGAGAATATCGTTCTTGGTATTGGAGGCCAGCGCCGTGGCCAGCATGGCCCAATCACCGTGATAAAAACCGGCGGCCATGCCGTTGAATTCTTTCAGCAGAGCTGCTGCGGTATCAGTGTTACCGTTCTGGTAATCTTTACCCGCGGCGATGGCGCCGCCAAGTGGCAAACCTGTGTTGTTAAACTGGGTACCACCACCATTGGCATTGCCCCACTGGACGCCGAGGTTAAGGCCGTCGTTATCCTGCATCTCGACGATGATCGCCTCCACCAGTACTTGGGCACGGCGGATATCGAGCTTGGCGATGACCTGTTCAAGTTCTGCCATCACATCCGGCTGGGCGGTGATGACCAGGGCATTGGTGGTCTCGTCGGCAGAGATGGCCAGCTTGCCACCGCCGATGCTGGCGCCACCTGTGGTTGCGCCGCCGCCCTTCTTGTCGGCCTCGATGCTGGAGCTGACGCCCTTGAGCACCTCGACCATGTCTTTGGCCTTGCCATATTTGAGGTAGAAGACCCGGGTGTTGCCCTGACTCTGCAGGTCGCGGTCGAGCTGGCGAACCATCTGGATGATGCGGGCGCGCGCTTTCGGCTCACCGCTCACCACCACCGAGTTGGTACGCTCGTCGGCCACCACCTTGGGCGACAGCAACAGGGAGGCGGTGCCCCCTTGTGGATTGCCATCCTTGTTGAGGTTGGTCACCAGCCGCACCATCTCGCCGGCCGAGGCATATCTCAGCTTGATGATGTCCACATCCTGATCGCCTGCGCGGTCGACCCGGTTCACCACTTCCACCAGACGGTTGACCACGGCGGCGCGGCCGGTGATGAGCAGCACGTTTGATGGCTCGTAGTGCACCACGTTGCCCCCACCGGCGTTGTCGTTGAGCTGGCGCAGCAGGGGAGCCAGTTCACGCACCGAGACGTTGCGTACCGGCACGACTCTGGTCACCATCTCGTCGCCCACTCCCGGGTTATTGCCATCCACCACCGGAATGGCGGAGGTTTTGGCATCCCGCGAGCGGAGCACCTTGAGCACGCCGTTATTCATCGGCACCACGGCAAAGCCGTAGACATCGAGCACACTCAGGAAGAACTGGTAGTACTGCTCCTCGTTGAGCAGGTCGTAGCTGCGCACGTTGATCTTGCCGCGCACCGAGGGCTCTATGATGATGGTCTTGTTGAGGTTTTTGCCCACCGTATTGATGAACTCTTCGATGTCGGCGTTCTTGAAGCTGGCAGAGTACTCGGTGGCCCAGGCTGAGCCCGCCATCATCAGAGCCGCTGCGATAGTGGCCAGACGCCAGCCTTTCCCTTTAGTGGTCATTATTGGTACGACTCCAAATCATTATTCTGACAAGCGCACATAGATGTCGAACTGTTCGCCCTGCCGCTCGACGGTTACTGTCATTTCCGTTGCGCCAGCCAGCTGCTGCATCGCCTGCATGGCTTGCATGTTGTCACGCAGATCCAGTCCGTTGATGCTGATGGCCAGATCATTGGCCTGCAGCCCGCTTTGGTTGAAAAATTCCGGATTGTTGCCCGGGTTGAGGCGATAACCGGCCATGCGGCCATCCATCTGAACCGGTGAAATATTGAGGTAATCAGTGATCTTGCCCGGATCGGCCATCAGCTCGCTGCGCAGAGAGCCAAGGAGAGTGGTATTTGTTGTTTGCGGTAGCGGCTTGCCATACTCCTCGCCATCCAGCATCAGGGTCTCGTCGCGGCCATCCCGCTCTATGATGACCCGATCCGGATAGACCTGCCGGATCCGCGCCTGGGTGCCGTCAATCATGTCGCCAACCCCGTAGGAGTTCTGGATGCCGGACATGGCGATGATGGCGATGGATTTGGCCGGATCTGAGCTGGCCAACACCCCGTTGAGCTGGGCATTGAGCTGGGTGCGCGGCGCATTGGCGGCCACGGCGGTTTTTGCCTGCGCCTTGGGGATCGCCTTGCCAAACAGCGCCAGTCGGCTCACCTCGCCCAATTCAAGGCGCGGACTGCTCTGGCCGCTGACCGCCACGGTGGAGGGTTGCCACGGCTGGCTGGATTGCGGGTTTGCCAGAGTGAGCAAGCGCCAGGTGAGGGCTGCGCTCTGCTGGGCCAGCATCAGCAGCAGCGCCAGAAAGAACACTCCGGTGACGCGAGTCAAAGGAAGCTGCCGGCACCGGGCCAGCAGCAGGGTCAAGATGTCATCCCTGAATCGTAGCGTCATATTAATCAACAAATTCCAGGCTCTGGGGCGGCTGCGTATTGTGTACGGCTGCGTGCTGTGACACAACGGGTCGGGGCGCACCAAACCGTAAAAATGGATATTTCATCACACCGTAAACCTTTGAATGCTCATAAAAGTGGCACTCAGGCGAGGTGCATCCTGCTTGCCAGCGATTATCAGGGGAAGGTGTGTACTCACCCTTGCCAATCCTGCAACGCCTTGAGGGTTACGCTCTGGCCTCCGACATCCAGCACAATGTACTGCTGGTCGATGGTGGCGAGCACGACCCCGGGGGCTATTTCGCTCCCTTCCCGGTATTCGCGGCCATTGAGCACCACGGCCCGCTTGGCCGGATTGGATGAGAACACATGGGAGCCATAGCTGAATGCGGGCACTTGCTGGCGAACCGAAAGCGGAGCGGCATTCAGCGACATCAACTGGGCCGGCTGCACGCTTTGGGAAACTGTACCCGATTCCTGTTGCAGCGGTGTTTCGTTGAGGGCGCGCATCAGCTGTTCGGCCAAGGTTGGTCGACTGGCTGCCGGATTGCTGGCAGCCGCTGCGACCCTGGGCTGCTGCACTACAGGTTCCGGCAGGGGCGGGGGCAGCGGACGGGTCACCATCGCCTTGGGCTCAACCCGCACGAAGGGGGAGGCAATCACCTCTTTTACCTCCACCTTCTCCTTGATGGGACTCAGATGGATTAGATGCCAGCCATAGTTGGCACCCGCCCCCAGCAGCAGGGCAAGGGGCGCCAGCAACCAGCCGACGCGACGCGCGGGTTGCGCCTCCTCGCGGGCTATCGCCAACCCCATGGCGGGAATATGGCTCTGTTGCGAAGGCTGCTGGGCACGGCGCAGGGCATTGAGCAGGGTAGACATCAGGAGGTCTCCTCCAGTCTTGGCATGGGTTCGCCGGAGAGTGCGTTGAGCCGCAGCAGGGTGTTGCTGCCAGCGATGCCGTCAGGGGTGAGCCCCTGATCCCGCTGGAACTGCTGCAGTTTGTTCTTGAGCTCGCCATCGAAACGGCGCACCTTGCGTTCGGGTTGTTGCAATGCTCGGCTCAGAGCGTTGTCGAGCCACTGGATCTGGGTCTGTCCGGCATTGCTGGCGATCAGGCTGACGCCCCCTTTCGGCATGCGCCAGAGCAGGGTATAGCTGCCACCCCAGTTGTCGCTGAGCCACTGGCGATCCACTTGCCAGCTTTGGTTGCCGATCATCAGGCTGGCCTTGCTTGGCCCCAGATTGACCAGAGTCGCGTAGTAGAGGCCGCCAGTCTGGTCAGTGAGCGTGATCATGGCGGGATGCTGCAGGGCGCGCAGCTCCTCGAGGCTTGCCTCTCCCTCCTGGCAGCGCAGACCGGCGCGAGGGGCGTTGTCACAGGTGGCATCGAACGGTTCCGGTTCATAGCCCCAGACCCGATAGAGATTCTGCATGGCGCTCTCGGGGTCGAGGGCCTGATTGATCGCCTCGGTCAACTGTTCCTGTTGTTCGGCGGTCTCGTCAACGGTGACAGGCACCTCGACCTTGACCACAGGCCGTTCGGGGAATACGCCGAAAAATTGCCAACCCCACCAGCCTGCAGCTACCAGCAAGGCGCCAGCCAGTGTCACCATCAGACCGGAAAGCCAGCTCCCCTCATCACGGACGCCGCTCACCTCGAACGCTGCCTGGCTGATGTCGCCATGAACAATCTTGTAGCTGCCACGGGCGAAGGCGGCGAGCAGGGCGCGATCGCAGATGAGGTTGATCAGGCGCGGAATGCCGCCGGAGAGCCGATGCAGCGTCTGGATCGCTCTGGGGGTAAAAATGGGCTGCACACAACCGGCTACTTGCAGCCGGAAGCGGACGTAGGCATCCACATCGGTGGCGGAGAGGGGCAGCAGGTGGTAGCGGGCGGTGATGCGCTGGGCCAGTTGGCGCAACAGGGGCTGGCGCAGCATCTGTTGCAGTTCGGGTTGGCCGATCAGCACGATTTGCAGCAGTTTTTTCTCGTCGGTTTCCAGGTTGGTGAGCAGACGCAACTGCTCCAACACCCCGGGCAACAGATGTTGGGCCTCATCCACCAGTACCACGCTGCGCTTGCCTGCGGTCAGGTTGGCCAGCAGGTGGTCGCGGATCAGGTCGAACAGTTGCTTGATCCCGGCCTCGGCGGGGTAGGGGAGTTGAAACTCGTCGCAGATGGCTGCCAGCAGATCCCGTTCGGTCAGGGAGGGGTTGAGGATGTAGGCGATCTCGGTATCTGCTGGCAACTGCTGCAGCAGGCAACGGGAGACGGTGGTTTTGCCGGTGCCCACTTCGCCGGTCAGCAGCACAAAGCCGCCACCATCCTGCAATCCGTAGTTGAGGTGAGCAAGGGCTTCGCCGTGGCGCTCACTCATATAGAGGTATTTGGGATTGGGCGAGATGGAGAAAGGCGGTTCCGATAGGCCGAAGAACTGTGTGTACATGAGGGGATTCTTTTGTAGCCGGCGACAGATAAGAAATGTCTCCGGATGATAGCAAACCTCGAATTCATTGGAAGCCATCATTGGCAAAGGATGACAAATTGCAGCCTTTTCCTGTCATCTTGTGATCCAGATATCGCCCCGTTGCACCATGGTACTCAAAAATTGCAACCAATCTGAAAAATAAGTTTTTCATCAATGGCTTGTCGGTATGCGTTGTCACAGTAGTCCGGTGTTTTCGGATCAATAGTCATGGTCTGGCCACTATTTATGCCCGTTTTCTCCTCTCGTAAGGGTGAACCGAGAGAGGGGCTAGCGGCGAAACAGCGCCAAACCCCAATCAGAGTACAGGGCGCGGGCCACTCTCCCCGCGCACTCTGTTACTGTCGTTGTAGCAGCAGGCTACCGATGGAGTAGCCGGCGCCAAACGAGCAGAGGACGCCGCGCGCCCCCGCAGGAAGGTCGCGATTGTACAGATGAAACGCGATGATGGAACCCGCCGAGCTGGTATTACCATAGCTATCAAGAATGACCGGCGCCTCCTGCTGGCTGGCATCGTGGCCCAGCAGCTTGCGGCCGATGAACTGGTTCATGGTGAGGTTGGCCTGATGGAGCCAGAGCCGGTTCAGGCTCTCGGCGGGCCAGCCCTGCTCATCGAGCTGGTTGGCAATCTGGTCGCACACCAGTGGCAACACCTCCTTGAATACCTTGCGCCCCTGCTGGCGAAACAGCTTGTCGTCACTGTAGCGGGTACGCGGGCTCAGCCGGTTCAGAAAGCCGAAGTTGTTGCGGATGTTGTTGGAGTATTGGGTCACCAGCTTGCTGGCTACCAGCTGCCACGGATTGGCCACCTTGCAATCGGCCTCCCGCTCCAGCAGCACCGCGGTGCAGGCATCGCCGAAGATAAAGTGACTGTCTCTGTCCCGGAAATTGAGGTGTCCCGAGCAGATCTCCGGATTGACTACCAGCGCCAGTTTGGCGGTGCCTGCCGCCAGCATATCGGCGGCTGTCTTGATGCCGAAGGTGGCAGACGAGCAGGCCACGTTCATGTCAAAGGCCATGCCGCTCGCCCCCAGATAATGCTGCAGCTCGATGGCCAGCGCTGGGTAGGGGCGCGGCATGTTGGAGGCGGCGACGATGACCAAGTCGATCTCTCCCGGCTCGCGACCGGCGGCGATCAGTGCCTGCTCGGCGGCGGCCACCGCCATCTCCACCATGATGGAGGGCATCTCGTCGGGCCGCTCCGCCAGCAGCGGTTGCATGATATCGGGATTGAGTACTCCCTCGCGGCTCACCAGATAACGGCTCTTGATGCCGGATGCCTTCTCGATGAACTCGCAGCTGGAGTGCTGCTTGGCGGGAAGCTGGCCGGCATCGATGGCGGAGGCGTTCTCCTCGTTGTAGAGATCCACATACTGGTTGAAGGCGGCCACCAGCTCTTCATTGCTGACGGCAAAGGGTGGGGTATAGAGGCCTGAGCCACTGATCACGATAGAGGTCATCTTTGCTCCTCGCCGGGTGCGTTCCCGGCTTGTCGGTTTATAGGGTAGAGAGGGTTAGAGCTGGTTGATCGCCGCAGCGAGACCCGCCAGGGTCAGCGGATGCATCCGTCCGCCAACCACGTCATTCATCAGTTTGATGGAGGGATGCCAGAGCCACTCCCGCCGCGGGGTGGGATTGATCCACACCAGTTTGGGAAAGTGCTGCTGCAAGCGGGTGAGCCACACCTGACCCGACTCCTCGTTCCACTGCTCGACACTGCCGCCCGGCCAGGTGATCTCGTAGGGGCCCATGGTGGCATCCCCCACCAGGATCACCCGGTAGTCGCTGCCATAGGTGCGCAGCAGCCGCAGGGTATCGAACCGCTCCTCAAAGCGGCGGGCGTTATCCTTCCAGACGAAGTCGTAGAGGCAGTTGTGAAAATAGAAGTACTCCAGATGCTTGAACTCGTGGCGCAGGGCGGAGAAGAGGCGCTGCACCTCGGCCACGTGGGCATCCATGGAGCCTCCGACATCGAAAAAGACCAACAGTTTGACCCCGTTGTGGCGCTCGGGCCGCAGCTTCACATCGAGCCAGCCCTGGCGGGCAGAACTTTTTATGGTGTCGTCGAGATCCAGCTCGTCGGGATTGCCTTTGCGCACCCAGCGTCTTAGCTTGCGCAGCGCCAGCTGGATGGCGCGCTGGCCTAGCGGCGAGTCGTCGCTGAAGTTGCGATAGTGGCGGGCCTCCCACACCTTGGTCGCCTTGCCGTGCTGCCCTTCTCCACCCATGCGGATGCCCTCGGGGTGAAAACCGCCGTGGCCAAACGGGCTGCTGCCACCGGTTCCCACCCACTTGTTGCCACCGGCGTGGCGCTCTTTCTGCTCGCGTAATCGCTGGTTAAGGGTTTCCAGCAGCTTGTCGAGTCCGCCGAGGGATGTGAGCAGCGCCTTCTCCTCTGGGCTCAACAGCCGTTCGAACTCCTTGCGCAGCAACTCCTCGGGCAGGCTCTCTGGCAGCAGAGGAATGGCTTCCAGCCCTTCGTAGTATTCGGCGAAGGCGCGATCGAAGCGATCGTAGTGGGCCTCGTCTTTTACCAGCAGGCAGCGGGAGAGCTGGTAGAACTCGTCCATATCGACAGCGGCCAGCCGGGCTACCAGTGCGGCGTGCAAGTCCAGCAGCTCGCGCAGGCTGCAGGGGAGCTTGTGGCGGCGCAGGTGGGTAAAAAAGTCGATCAGCATGGGTCAGCTGCCGCGTCGGGCCAGAAAGGCGAGCTTCTCGAAGAGATGCAAATCCTGCTCGGTCTTGAGCAGAGCGCCATATAGCGCGGGCACCAGCTTGCCGGGCTCGCGGGCGCGCATCGCTTCGGGGGCGATATCGTCGGCCAAGAGCAGGCGGATCCAGTCCAGCAGCTCCGAGGTGGAGGGTTTCTTGCGCAGTCCCTCTACCTCGCGCAGCTCGAAGAAGAGATCCATTGCCTCGCCAAGCAGGCTCTCCTTGAGGTCGGGGTAGTGGAGTTTGACGATGGCCTGCATCTCGGCCTTGTCGGGGAAGCGGATGTAGTGGAAGAAACAGCGGCGCAGGAAGGCATCCGGCAGCTCTTTTTCGTTGTTGGAGGTGATGATGACCACCGGACGCTGGCGCGCCTTGACTCGCTCGCCGGTCTCGTAGACGTCGAACTCCATCCGGTCCAGCTCCAGCAGCAGATCGTTGGGGAATTCGATGTCGGCCTTGTCGATCTCGTCGATCAGCAGCACAGGTCGCTGCTCGGCGCTGAAGGCCTGCCACAACTTGCCTTTACGAATGTAGTGGCTGATATCGGCCACTCTGGGGTCGCCGAGCTGGGAGTCCCGCAGCCGGGCCACCGCATCATATTCGTAGAGTCCCTGCTGGGCCTTGGTGGTGGACTTGATATGCCAGGCAATGAGATCGGTGCCGAGATGGTCGGCGACCGCTTCCGCCAGCACCGTCTTGCCGGTGCCCGGCTCCCCTTTGATCAGCAGCGGTTTTTCGAGGGTGATGGCGGCATTGACCGCCATCTTCAATGCATCGGAGGCGAGATACTGGCTGCTTCCTGAAAATCCCATAACGTCGGTTCCTTTGACGATTGGCGCCCGGAGTCAGGGGCCAGAGAGAATAAGCTCTATATGTTGTAATACCATATGGTTATAACGAATAGTCACTTCTCATTCAGAAACCACAGGGTAATCTTGTTTCATCGTCGTAACAAACACAGGGATAGCACCATGAGCAAAATTTTTGAGGACAACAGCCAGACTATCGGTCACACCCCGCTGGTTCGTCTCAACCGTGTTACCAAAGGCCGCGTGCTGGCCAAGATCGAGAGCCGCAACCCCAGCTTCAGCGTCAAGTGCCGTATCGGTGCCAACCTGATCTGGGATGCCGAGAAGCGCGGTATCCTGACCAAGGGTAAGGAGATTATCGAGCCCACCAGCGGCAACACGGGTATTGCTCTGGCCTTTGTCGCGGCAGCTCGCGGCTATCCCATCACCCTGACCATGCCGGCCACCATGAGCCTGGAGCGCCGCAAGTTGCTCAAGGCGCTCGGTGCCAATCTGGTGCTGACCGAAGGGCCGCTCGGCATGAAAGGAGCCATTGCCAAGGCCAACGAGATCCTCGAATCCGAGCCGGGCAAGTATGTGTTGCTGCAACAGTTTGAAAACCCGGCTAACCCGGAGATCCACGAAAAGACCACCGGCCCCGAGATTTGGGATGCCACTGACGGCAAGGTGGATGTGTTCGTGGCCGGGGTCGGTACCGGTGGCACCATTACCGGTGTCTCCCGCTATCTGAAGCAGACTAAAGGCAAGGCGGTGGTCTCTGTTGCGGTCGAACCGGCCGAGTCGCCGGTCATCAGCCAGAAGCTGGCCGGGGAAGAGATCAAACCGGGCCCCCACAAGATCCAGGGGATCGGCGCCGGCTTTATCCCGGGCAACCTGGATCTCTCCCTCATCGATCGGGTGGAGAAGGTGACCAGCGATGAAGCCATCGAGATGGCTCGCCGCCTGATGGAGGAGGAGGGGATCCTGGCCGGTATCAGCTCCGGTGCTGCGGTGGTGGCTGCCAGCCGTCTGGCCGAGCTGCCGGAATTTGCGGGCAAAACCATTGTGGTCATCCTGCCGAGCGCGGCAGAGCGTTACCTCTCCAGCGCCCTGTTTGCCGGGGTGTTCAGCGAGCAGGAACTGCAGCAGTAACTGATCGGAATCTTTCAAAACAGCGGCGCTCCCAGGAGCGCCGCTTCTTTATGGGCTAGACTCAACCCCTGTTAGTGTCACTTGATCCTTATTTTTTGGGGTAAAATAACAAGTTCCGGAGTGAGAAAAAAAGCAGACATTCCGCTCTAAATCTCATATCCTGTGCGGCGTCACGCGGTGTTTGCTGGCTCGGTATCACAAAGTAACAAAGTGTTATTTTTCGTTATAAAATAATTTCAGGCCAGTCCTGATGCGGCTTGTAGCCCAATAACTGAAAATTGCCAACCAGCGCGCCGATTACTGCACAGAAACTTGACCTGGATTAAACCATTGCGGGTCTGCTTTCGTTACTTTACAACATATCCATACTGACACGGTGGGTCAGGTTGCTTCAAAAACGACCAATCCACCAAAAAATATCAATAATATGGGGTGAAACCATGTACGAGAAGTCTGTTGTTATTACTGCTGAAAACGGCCTGCACACCCGTCCGGCAGCTCAGTTCGTGAAAGAAGCCAAAGAATTCCAAAGCGAGATCACTGTGGTCTCCGGTGGCAAGTCCGCCAGCGCCAAGAGCCTGTTCAAGCTGCAGACCCTGGGCCTGACCAAGGGCACCAACGTAACCATCCAGGCTGACGGCCCGGATGCCCAGCAAGCTGTTGAGAAGCTGGTTGCCCTGATGGACGAGCTGGAGTAATCCAGCTTTAGATTCCTCCCCCACAGTCGTTTTAATAGGAAGGATTATGATATCTGGCATTCTTGCGTCCCCCGGTATCGCATTCGGTAAGGCGCTTCTTCTTAAAGAAGATGAAATCGTTATCAATCAGGGCAAAATCTCTGCTGATCAGATTGATGGCGAGATCAACCGTTTCCTCGAAGCTCGTACCAAGTCAGCTGCCCAGCTGGAAGCCATCAAAGAGATGGCCGGTCGCACCTTCGGTGAGGAAAAAGAGGCCATCTTCGAAGGCCACATCATGTTGCTCGAAGATGAGGAGCTGGAAGGGGATATCAAATCCTTCATCAAAGAGAACAAGGCTTCCGCTGACAAAGCCATCTATGAGGTGATCGAACAGTACGCCAAGATGATGGCCGAGCTGGATGACCCTTATCTGCGCGAACGCGCTACCGACTTCCGTGACATCGGTACCCGTCTGGTCAAGAACGTACTGGGCATCGCCGTTGTCAACCTGAGCACCATCGACGAAGAGGTGATCCTGGTCGCCAAAGACCTGACCCCGTCTGAAACCGCTCAAATCAACCTGAAATATGTGCTGGGTTTCGTCACCGACATCGGTGGCCGTACCTCTCACACCTCCATCATGGCCCGCTCCCTGGAGCTGCCGGCCGTGGTAGGCACCAACGACATCACCGAGCGCGTCAAGAACGGTGACATGCTGGTGCTGGATGCGATCAACAACCAGATCATCATCAATCCGACCGCTGAACAGCTGACCGAAGCCAAGAAGTTCCAGGCTCAGTTCCAGGCCGAGAAAGATGAGCTGGCCAAGCTGAAAGATCTGCCAGCCATCACGCTGGATGGTCACCAGGTCGAAGTGTGCGCCAACATCGGTACCGTCAAGGATACCGAAGGTGCCATACGCAATGGCGCCGAAGGCGTGGGCCTGTACCGTACCGAGTTCCTGTTCATGGATCGTGACGCGCTGCCGACCGAAGAAGAGCAGTTCAAAGCCTACAAAGAAGTGGCCGAAGCGATGCCGGATCAGCCGATCATCGTGCGCACCATGGACATTGGCGGCGACAAAGAGCTGCCGTACATGAATTTCCCGAAAGAGATGAACCCCTTCCTGGGCTGGCGTGCCGTGCGTATTTTCTTCGACCGCGAAGACATCATGCACGCTCAGCTGCGGGCAATTCTGCGTGCGTCTGCCTTCGGCAAACTGCGCATCATGTTCCCGATGATCATCTCTGTCGAAGAGTTCCGTAGCCTGAAAGTTACCGTAGAGACGCTGAAAGCCGAATTGCGTGCCGAAGGCAAAGCCTTTGATGAATCCATCGAAGTGGGTATCATGATCGAGACCCCGGCCGCTGCCGTGATGGCTCATCATCTGGCCAAGGAAGTGGATTTCTTCAGTATCGGTACCAACGACCTGACCCAGTACACCCTGGCTGTCGATCGTGGTAACGAGATGATCTCCGCTATGTACAACCCGCTGTCACCCTCCGTCCTGACCCTGATCAAGATGGTTATCGATGCGTCCCACGCCGAAGGCAAGTGGACCGGTATGTGTGGTGAACTGGCTGGTGACGAGCGCGCCACTCTGCTGCTGCTGGGTATGGGTCTGGATGAGTTCTCCATGAGCGCCATCTCTGTACCGCGTATCAAGAAGCTTATCCGCAACACCAGCTTCGAAGATGTGAAGGCAATGGCTGACCAGGCATTGAGCTTTGCCACCGCTGCTGAAATCGAAGCGTGCGTAGATAACTTTATCAAGCAGAAGGCAGTCTGCTAAGATCGGCTGCAAACAGCGACAAATCATCTTTAGGAGCTTTTACTATGGGTCTGTTCGACAAACTGAAGAAACTGGTGTCCGACGATAGCGCTGATACCGGCGGCATCGAAATCTTTGCTCCGCTGTCTGGCGAAATCGTGCCGATCGAAGATGTGCCTGACGTTGTCTTCGCCGAGAAGATCGTGGGTGACGGCATCGCTATCAAGCCGGCTGGCAACAAGATGGTTGCTCCGTGCGACGGCACCATCGGCAAAATCTTCGAGACCAACCATGCGTTCTCTCTGGAGTCCGACTCTGGTATCGAGCTGTTCGTTCACTTCGGTATCGACACCGTTGAACTGAAAGGCGAAGGCTTCAAGCGTATCGCTCAGGAAGGCCAGCAGGTCAAGCGCGGTGACACCATCATCGAATTCGATCTGGCCGTTCTGGAAGCAAAAGCCAAATCTACCCTGACTCCGGTGGTCATCTCCAACATGGACGAGATCAAAGAGCTGGTGAAGATGACTGGTGCCGTGACTGTGGGCGAGACTCCGGTTATCCGCATCAAGAAGTAATGGTCGGCTGGCCTATGCCAGTTGCCGCAGTAAAAAACCGAAGCCTGGTGCTTCGGTTTTTTTATGGTTGCGTGCGAGCTTCCCTTTCTGGCTATCAGGCTATTGTGCCGACATGACCACCCGGTTACGTCCCTGCTCCTTCGCCTGATAAAGGGCTCGGTCTGCCATCATCAGCAGATAGTCGATGCTCTCCTGACCCTTCATGCCGGCACACCCCAGACTGATGGTTAGCGCGATCTGTTCTCCTTGCCATGGCAAGCGGGTGGTACTGACATGCTGGCGCAGTTGCTCGGCACGTTGTGCCGCCTGCTCAATGCTGCAGTCTGGCAGGATCAACAGAAACTCCTCTCCACCCCAACGGGCCAGGCTTTCCCCGGGCAACAACTGGCCCGCCATGGCATGGGCGACGGCGCAGAGTGCGGCATCGCCCGCAGGATGGCCGTAGCGGTCGTTGACCTGCTTGAAATGGTCGATATCTCCCAACACCACCGAGAGGGGCTGGCCCTGCAACCAGAGAGCCTGCAGCTGTTGCTGGGCGCCACGCCGGTTGGTCAGTTCGGTGAGGGGATCGGTGCAGGAGAGGCGGCTCACCTCTTCTACCATGCATTGCAGGTCGTGGATATCGCGAAAGGTGACGATATGGCTATCCGGGATGGCATCTGCCCCCAGCTGGGCGGTGACGATAAACCAGCGAGAGTGGCCACTCTTGCATCGGATCAGCGCCGGCATCTCGGCGACCTCCAGTCCATGGTGCAGGCTCTGCTCTATCTGGTTATGCCAAGCCTGAATTACCGAGTTGCGATAGCTCTCATCGGGATAGGCGAGGTGAAACCAGCTCTCCATGTCCGGCAGATCCTGCAGCTCATAGCCCAGCTGTTCGCGAAAGGCCCTGTTGAGGAAGAGATGGCGACGCAGGGGGATCCGGTCGGGTGACATATGACCCTGGCTGGCTGTCGACTCGGACACCAGGATTGGGAGCGGGATCACATCAAAGGAGCGAAACAGAATGTGCTCTAGTTGTTGGTCATCCATGGGCGAAAACGCGGCTCCCTGCTCTCCCGTTCGTCAGCCTACATTAGGTGAGAGACCGCAGCGGGTAAACTCATTTATCACTCTCCGGCGGTTGCCTGAGTGGACGGTCGTGGCAACGGGAACATAAAAATGCCGCTCACCTGGGTGAGCGGCTGTTGTCATCAGATCAGTGCAGTTCGCTATCAGGCTGGCTGCTTGCCATCTTCCGCGGGCGGCGGCAGGGCGGCGGAGTTGGACTCCACCTTCTGCTCTTCGCCTTGCATGTTCTTGATGTAGACATCCATCTGGTTGAAGGCGATCTCGATGCCGTTCTCGCGGAACAGCTGGTCGATCTTGCGGTTCAACTCGTCCACCGCCGGGTTGCGATCCCCCAGTTCGCTCACGAAGAAGCGCAGCTCGTGATCCAGGGTGCTGGCGCCAAAGGTGAGGAAGTAGACGATGGGAGCCGGGTCTTTCAGTACCCGACTGTTTTCGTCGGCCGCCTGTTTGAGCAGGGTGCGGGTCAGTTCCAGATCCGAGCCATACGCCACGCCCACCCGCACGATCACCCGGGTGACGGTGTCACTCAGCGACCAGTTGATGAGCCGTTCTGTCATCAGCTGCTGGTTGGGGATGATCACCTCTTTGCGGTCGAAGTCGGTCAGGGTGGTGGCGCGAATACGGATCCGCGAGACGGTACCGGAGAAGGAGCCGATGGTGACGGTGTCACCGATCCGCACCGGACGCTCGAACAGGATGATGATGCCGGAGACGAAGTTGGAGAGGATCTCCTTCATGCCGAAACCGATACCGACTGACAGACCACCCGCTACCCACTGCAGCTTGTCCCACTGAACACCCATCATGGAGAGAGCGGTGAGGGAACCAAAGCCGATCAGTACGTAGTTGAGCATGGTGGTGATGGCGTAGGCGGTCCCCTGAGCCAGGTTGAGCTTGGAGAGCACCAGCACCTCCAGCAAGCCCGGCAGGTTGCGCGCCAGTGACCATGCACCGCCGAGCAGCAGGAAGCCGATCAGCACGTCACTCAGGCTGATGGGGAAGAGCACGGCGTTGGCGCCGGTGCCTTCACTGCGGTGCCACAGCACCATGCTGTCGAGGTAGGAGAAGACCGCGACCAGATCGGACCAGAGCCAGTAGAAGGCGACGCCGAAGATCAGCATCAGCACGGTACGGGTCAGACGCAGGGACTGCTGGCTGACATCCTCCAGATCCATGGGCTGCTCTTCGATGGATTCGCCACCTTCCGCATCTTCCGAAGATTTGTGCTCACGCTTGGCCACCGCACGACGGTAGGCCAGACGACGGGCAGCCAGCTCCAGACCACGCAGGGCGGTGCGGTAGACCAGGCTCCAGATGATGATGAGGTAGAAGGATTCGATCAGGCGACCGGTCAGCTTCAGCGCGGTGTAGTAGTAACCGAGCACCGCCAGCACGATCAGCGCCACCGGTGCCAGCGCCAGGGCAATGGCGATCAGCGACTTCTGCATGCTCGCCTCGCCCTTGATGCGGGCGCGGGAGATGGGGAACACCAGATAGGCGGCCAGCCCCAGCAGGGTCAGGGTCATGGCCTGACCGATCACGTCGTTGCCCAGGGTGGAGGGTTCAACCACCGCCTTGGTCGCGAGCATGATGAGCGGCAGCAGTGGCAACCAGATGTAGCGCATGCTGTTGCGCTTGGCCTGCAGCTCCGCTTTCGGGATCCGGAAGTGGGTTTCGGCGATGCCGCCCGGGCGCATCACCGCCAGATAGACGCTGAACACCAGATAACCGAGGGCGAGGTTCAGGGTGATCTGGAACATCAGCTTGGGACTGAGCAGACCGCAGTAGGTGAGCAGCAGACCGCCAGCCAGAATGAACATGCTGCCCGGCAGGCGTTGCAGCACGGTATAGAACAGGGCGCGCGGGGTATGCCACTGGCTGTCCTGACGGAAACGGCCAAGGTCCTTGGTGATCTTCTTCTCGCGCTCAACCAGCGCCGGACGTTTCCAGACCAGCAGGCCGCCGATCAGCAGCAGCGGGAAGGCGAGCAGGGAGATCCCCAAGAGCTCTTCGCGCCAGCGTTTCCAGTCCGGTTTCAATACCCAGTCGGAGGCCTGTTTGTAGGCCTGGGCGGGCCAGCTGATAAACCACTTGCTGTCGATGGGCTTATTGCTGCTTACCCAGAAGATATGTTGCTGCAGGGTAAATTCGATAGAGGCATAGACCCGCGCCAGCTGCTGCTGGGTCAGCTGCAGGCTGATGGCGTTGGTGAGCTGGCTGTCGAGTTGGCGGTTGAGCTGATCGAGCAGATTGATGCGGGTGTCGAGCAGCTTGGCAAGGCTCTCCTTGTCCTCCTCGCTGACCGGATCCTTGCTGCCAGCGATCAGATTGTCCAGATAGAGGTTCTTCTGGAACAGCTGGTCACGCTGCTGGCTCAGTTCAAACTGGGCCAGATGGAGATCGGCGATCTGCTCTTCCAGGTTTTTGACGGCGATGGTGGGCGCCGCTTCCAGCTGCTGGTAGAGCTGATAGAGGATGCGTGACAGCAGCAGATTGCCTTTGAGCATCTGCACCTGTTCATTGAGGTTGCGCTCGGTCTGGATGCCGCGCTCCAGCCAGCTCTTGGCTTGCAGGTTTTTCTGTACTAGCGAGTTGAGGCTGGTGGTGGCACCGATGAGCTGCTGGCTGAGCTGGTGATTGAGCTCCTGCTCTTTTTGCACCAGCGGGCTGTCTTCGGTCGCCACCAGTTCACCGGTCTGCTCGGCGGTTTTTTCGGTGTCGCCAAGGCGCTTGGCGCTGCTCTGATCCTGCAACAGCTGCAGTTTCTGCTCTTCGCTGGCGAGACGGGCACTCTGGTAGTCGCGCTGCTTGATCGCCAGATCCTGCATGCTGGTTCGGTTATCCAGCTCCTTTTGCAGGTGGGCCAGCTGCAGGTCGAGCAGGGCCAGCTCGGCACCGAGCTTCATCTTCTCGGCGCTGGAGACGCTTTCACCGGCGTTGAGGCGGGTACGGATCTCCTGACTGCGCTGGTAGGCGCGGCTCATGCTGGCTTGGGCGCGCTCCGGCAGGGTCTGCAAGCTGGTGAGCTGGCTGCCGATGGCGCCGAGGGCCTCTTGGGCCGCCTGCATGTTGGCCAGCACTTCCGGCTGACGGCTGTCGAGCTCTGCCAGACTCATGCTGGCGTATTCGCTCTTGATCTGCTCGGCACTCTTGCCCTTGGTCAGGGCATCAAGCTTGGCGCTGATCTCTCTGAGCTCGGTGGGCAGGTTGCGGATCCGCTGGGCCTGGGTCTTGGCCTTCGCCTCTTCCTTGTCGATGCTGTCGAGCAGTCCGAGGGTTTCGGTCAGCAACTTCTGATCCGCTTGCTGACTGACGGTCAGGGTCTCTGATTTACCCAGACCATCCAGCGCTCGCTGAACTGCGTTGCGAGAGGGGACATCTTGCGCCATGGCTTGCGGGACGCAGAGGCTGGCGAGGAGACAGAGCAGCGGCAACAGGGTGGCCGAGACTCTTTTAAAACGTATTGAGGGCATATAACTTCCGGGTTATTACGCGATATTCGGGAGATTTCCCGCATAGATTAAATTCGCGTGGATTCTAACACCGGGCTTGTCAGGTAAGCAGGGGGGAGGGACAAAAAAAACGGCGCCCGCAGGCGCCGTTTTCAACTCGTTCAGCTCTGATTAAAGAACGTGAACAGAAGCGGTGTTGGTGGTGCCGCTCGGTACCAGAGCACCGGAGACCATCACAACCACGTCACCTTTCAGACCCATGCCGATTTCCAGCGCGGCTTCTTTACCGATGCGATAGAAATCGTCGGTAGAGGCGATGCTGTCAACCACGTGAGCAACCACACCCTTGGTCAGAACCAGCTGGGCAGCAGTTTTCTTGTTGGTGGTGATCGCCAGGATCCAGGCTTTCGGGAAGTACTTGCGAATGGCCTTGGCAGATTTGCCGCCTTCGGTAGCGACCACGATCAGCGGGGCGTCCAGCTTCTCGGAGGTCTCTACGGCGCCTTTACATACGGCTTCGGTGATGCGCAGCTTGTTGCTGTCGTTGGCAGCAGACAGGTTGGACGGCATCACGGCATCGGTACGCTCGCAGATGGTGGCCATGATGGTTACGGCTTCCAGCGGGTACTTACCCTTGGCGGATTCACCGGACAGCATCACTGCGTCGGTACCGTCCAGGATGGCGTTGGCCACGTCACCAGCTTCGGCGCGGGTCGGACGCGGGTTCTTGATCATGGAGTCCAGCATCTGGGTGGCAGTGATAACCACTTTGCGGGCTTTGTTGCACTTGGCGATGATCATCTTCTGGGCGAAGATAACTTCTTCAACCGGGATCTCTACACCCATGTCGCCACGAGCAACCATGATGCCGTCGGAAACAGCCAGGATCTCGTCGAAGTTGTCCAGACCTTCCTGGTTTTCGATCTTGGAGATGATCTGGATGTTCTCGCCACCGTGGGCTTTCAGGTGCTCACGGATTTCCAGAACGTCTTCTTTCTTACGGATGAAAGAAGCAGCAACGAAATCAACGCCTTGCTCGCAACCGAAGATCAGGTCGCGCTTGTCTTTCTCGGCCAGGGCCGGCAGCTTGATGGAGACGCCCGGCAGGTTAACGCCTTTGTTCTCGCCCAGGTCACCGTTGTTCAGCACTTTACAGATAACTTCGCGCTCGGTGATTTCGATGACGTCCAGACCGATCAGGCCGTCATCAACCAGAATGCGGTTGCCGACGCGCAGATCGTTGGCGAAACCGGCATAGGTCACAGCCACTTTGTCTTTGTTGCCAACCACGGTCTGGTCGGTGGTGAAGGTGAAAGTCTGGCCAGCGACCAGCGCGACGTCGTTGCCGCCTTCCAGCTTCATGGTACGGATTTCCGGACCCTTGGTGTCCAGCAGGATAGCTGCGTGCTTGCCGGTCTCGGCCATCACAGCGCGCAGGTTGCTGATGCGGCTGCCGTGCTCGGCGTAGTCACCGTGGGAGAAGTTCAGGCGCATGACGTTCATGCCGGCGTCCAGCATTTTGGCCAGCATTTCTTTGGATTCGGTCTTCGGACCGATGGTGCAGACAATTTTGGTCTTTTTCATGTCAATCTTCATGGTTAAGGAATTTCCGCCGAGCAATATACACCAGTTTTTGGAATCTTTTTATGATCCAGAAACAACGTTTTGACCAGATAACGTTTTCTTTTCAGGGATAACGTTTTCCTGTGAGTCACATTTTAGAGCATACGGCCACAGGTTCGGGCTGAAGGGATACAAATGTTGCCATCTGTGGTTGTTTGGCCGGGTTGAGGTTCAGATGTTGTAAAATGACCACCCGTCCGCTGTCACCGTCTTGTCACCGGCTTGCGCAAAAATGTTAGTTCATTGGCGCACGGGTGAAGGAGGCCGGGATGAAAAACAGCCATGAAACCGGATGGGCTCTGCTCTTGCTGGGCGCCGCCCTGCTGCTGGTTCAGACACTGCCAGCCCGCTACTGGCCTGACAATGCCGGTCTGCTGGCGATCTTCTCCCATCCGGTGAAAGGGGAGGCGGCCGCCGAGGGATTGGCGTGGCGAGAGTGGCAGGATCACAGTGCAGCGACCCGGATGGCGCTTCGTGCAGCCCGACCGCTGCCGGAAGCGCCGCAGCCTTGATATCTATTGCCGATTACCTGTCGTGAAGGCGTGAAATTATCAACCATTAGTTGATAGTTATTATCTATCTTGCTGGATTGTTCACCTTTAATGGCAGGGGGATAATCGATTCCAACAGCGATATCCCCTCCGATATCGCCCCCTGATACCTTGTTGGAGTCCGCTTTATGTCCCTCGCCCCTGTCTGGTTTATCTCTCACGGCGCACCGGATCTGGTGCTGCGTGAGCAACCCGCCACCCGCTTTCTGCGAACCCTGCGTCTGGGTGAGCTCAAGGGGCTGGTGGTCATCTCCGCCCACTGGTTCAGCCGCGAGCTACAGATCAACGTCGAGCCCAAACCGGCCTTGATGTACGACTTTTACGGTTTTCCCGAGCCCCTCTACCGGATGCGCTGGCCTGCCAGCAGCCCCGAGTGGCTGCAACAAGGGGTGAGCGACCAGCTGGCACTGGCCGGACTGACCGCCACCCCGGTGCGGCGCGAGCTGGATCACGGGGTCTGGTCGCCGCTCTCCCTGATCGACCCAAACAGCGAGATCCCGCTGGTGCAGATCTCCATTCCCGCGAGTTTCACCCCGGCCCAGTTGTGGCAACTGGGAGAGGTATTGGGGGCGCTGCGCAGTCAGGGGATTGGCATCCTCGCCTCCGGTGCCATCACCCACAACCTGCGGGCGCTGGCACCGGAAGGTTCGCCGGTGCCAGAGTGGGCCAGCCAGTTTGTCGACTGGCTGGAGCAGAAGATGGCCGACGAGGATCGTCTGGCGCTGCTCGACTATCGCCAGCAGGCTCCAGGCGCGGTGGAGTCCCATCCCCACGATGACCACCTGCGCCCGCTCTTTGTGGCGTTGGGGGCGGCCGATGGTGTGGTGCCGACCCGGCTGCACGAGAGCTGGGATGGCGGCAGCCTCTATATGGGGGCCTACCGCTTCGGCTGATAGCCTCTCAACAAGACCCCGCCAATTGGCGGGGTCTTGTTGTTTACGGCGTGGGGGTTGAGCCGATGGTATTGGTGATGGAACTGATGCTACTCAGGGGACCACCACCCGGCTTTCGCCACCGCCGAGGGCTTCGACCCTGATCTGCACGCCAATCCGCTCCACCAGCGTCTGGACGTGGGAGATGACCCCGATCTGGCGACCGGCGGCCTGCAGGGAGTCGAGGCTGGCGAGCGCCAGATCCAGACTGTCCGGATCCAGGGTGCCAAACCCCTCGTCGATAAAGAGCGACTCGACCTGGGTCTGCCGTGACGAGAGGCTGGAGAGGGCCAGCGCCAGCGCCAGCGACACCAGAAAACTCTCGCCACCGGAGAGGGAGTCCACCGAACGCACCTCGTCCCCCATGTCGAGATCCACCACTTGCAGCGCCAGATCGGTGCCGGGTACCCGCTCCAGCCGGTAGCGCGGTGATAGTTCGGCGAGCTGGGCGTTGGCCTCCAGCAGCAGACGCTCGAGGGTGAGGCTCTGGGCGAAGGTGCGGAATTTGGCGCCGTTGGCTTGCCCAATCAGATCGCACAGCTGTTGCCAGTGATCCGCGACTGCCTGCTGGGCGGCCAGCTCCTGCTGCAGGCTGCCCGCCTTGAGAGCGGCTGCTTCGGCCTGTGCCAGCTTGCTCTTGCACTCGAACAGCAGCTCTTCAAGGGCGCGACAGCGGGCATCGAGCGCCACCAGTTGATCGCTCAGCTCTGCATCCGGCAGGGCGGCCAGCTCGGGGTGATGCTCGCGATAGCGATCCCGCTTGCTCTCCTCCAGTGCCAGCGCCCGTTGCCGCTCGGCAAGGCGGGTGCGCGCCTCGCCAACCGTATCCTCCAGCCCTTGCAGGGCAGTGCGGTGAGCCTTGAGTTCATCGGGGGTGATGGCGAGCAGGCGGCGCAGGTCGTACTCGGCAATGCCGAGGGTACTGGCGTGGGCAGCCCAGCGCCCCAGCACCTCCCGCTTGCGGCGGCTGCTGGTCTGCTTTTCCTGCTCCACATGAGTGAGGCGGGTCTTGAGTTCGGTCTGCCGCTCCCGCAGAGCGCGGGCGCCGCTTTGCATCAGCTCCAGTTCGCTGGCGAGTTGTTGCAGCCGCTGTTGCCAGCGGCTCTCGACCAGCGGGATCTCCTCGCCATTCAGACAGGCGGCGCGGCTGGTGAGCAGCCCCTGACGCTGCTGTTCGTGCTCCTTGTAGTCCCGCTCCAGCTTGTGTAGTAGCTCGCGCTGGGTCTGCAGGCGCGCTTCCTGTGCGCTCAGGGCCGGGGTGAGGCTGGCGATCTCGCTGGCCAGCCGCTCCCACTCGCTCTGGCCGTGCAGCCAGGCTTCGCAGGCTCGCTGCCACTCGTGCCACTGCTGGCTGCCGAGCCACTGGCGCCACGGTTGGCCGCCCATCTGCTCGTCGAGGCGGTGGGCGCCTTGCTCAAGGCGCTGGCGCAGGGTCGCCTCCTGCTCGCCCATCCCCTTCACTTCCCCTTCCAGTGCGATGCGCTGGCGGTCGGCCTCCTGCCACTGCTGGTCAAACTGCTGGTGCTGGGCAGCCAACTGGCTAAGTTGCTGACGCACCCCTTGCAGCTGTTGTTGGCCAAGCTGGGCCTGACGCAGCTGCTGCTGGCTCTGGGCCAACCCCTGCTCCAGCGCCTGGCCACGGCCAAGCAATGTGCTCATCAGCTCGTTCCACTCAATGGGGCTTTGGCGCAGCGGCAGCGAATGGCCGAGCAGGGTATCGCCCCCCAGCTGTTGCCAGCGCTGGGTCAGCTGCTCGGCGCGGGTTTCCAGCTCCGGCAGATGTTGCTGACGCACCGCCAGCTGGCGGGCCAGCTCCTGACGTTCGCTCTCGCACTGAATGTATTGATGGTTGAGCCGTTCCCACTCCAGTTCGAGGCTGCGGGCCCGCTCCGCCAGCTGACCCAGGATCCCCGCCACCTGAGGCTGGCTCTGGCTGTAGGGGTGCTCTCCGGAACCGCACAGCGGGCAAGGTTCTCCATCGCTCAGGATATGGCGATACTGCTCGAAGCTGGCGATGGCGCGGGACTGCTCCAGCGCATGGCGCGCCTCATCCCGCTGCAGGGCGAGCCGCTCGCGGGCGGGGGCCAGCTCTTCGCCTAGGGTGGCGAGCTTGCCCAGCGCCTGCTCCAGCTGGGCAATCTCCTGCTGCAAGCGGCCATGCTGTTCGCCGTGGTTGCGGCCGTAATCGGCCAGCTCCAGCAACTGGCGCAGCTGACCCAGCTGTTCGGTCTGCTGCTGCCACTGCTCCTGCGCCTTGGCGAGGCGGCTCTCCCACTGCTGCTCCTGCAGCTCGTTCTGTTGCTGTTGCAGCCGAGCTTGTTCATGTTGCCAGTAGTCGCGCTCCTGCTGACCTTGCTCCAGCTGGCGCAACAACTGCTGCAGGGTGCGCAGCTTGTGATCCCGCAGGGTGAGCAGCTGTTGTAGCTTGTCGGCATCCTCGGCCCAATCCTGCATGGCGGTGAGCAGGGGCTGCCACTGGCGAGCAACCGGTGCCAGCTCCTTGTGCTCTTCGAGCCAGAGTCCCCACTGCTGGTGCTGCTGCTTGAGCAGTTCTACCTGTCGGCTCTGCTCGCGCCAGCCCTGCTCCAGCGTGAGTTGCACTTCTCGCTCCTGTGCCCCCTCCTGCTGGATCTTCTGCAACTGCTGCACTTTTTCCCGGATGCGGGTATCGAGCTCCTGCGCCCGCTTGAGTTCGGGTTGCAGGGCGCCCCATTCCCGCTCGGCGGCGATCTTCTCAGCCAGCAGCTGCTGCTCGGTCAGCGCGCTCTGCTGGGTCTGCTCCTCGAGTTTGGCCAGCTCAGGCCCCAGTTCGGCGATCACCTTCTCCTGCTGCTGCACTTCCAGAGTGAGGCGGGCCAGCTCGTCGTGATCGGCGCGGGCCACCTGGGCCTGCTCGGCGCGGGCAAACTCGTCGCGCTCGGGCGCAGCGGCGCCGTGGGCCTGCAGGGCGGCATCTAGCACCGCCTGTCCCTCGGCGCAGCCTTGCAACTGGGCGGCAATGCGGCTATTGAGGTCGCGCAGATCCTGCATCAACTGCTGCTGTTGCTGCTCGTGTTTGAGGGTGGTAGAGAGGCTCACCTGCTGGCTTACCCACTGTTCGCGGGTCGCTTCATCCATCAGCGCCACGTCGCCGAGGCGCTGGGCGATGGTGGCCAGCTTCTGCTGCTCTTCCCGCGCCCGTTCATAGGTCTGGATGGAGATGGCGGAGTAGAGCTCGGTGCCGGTCATCCGTTCGAGCAGGGCGGAGCGCTCGTTGGCATCCGATTTGAGGAAGGCGGCAAATTCCCCCTGCGGCAGGATCACCGCGCGGCGGAACTGCTCCCAAGAGAGACCCACCAGCTCGTCGATGCGATCCTGCAGCTCCCGCTTGCTGCCGGAGAAAACCTGCCCCGACGCCACATCGGTCAGGGTGCGCTCCTGCGCCTGAAAGCGCCCTTCCGAGCGGTTGCGTGCCCGGCGTACCGCCCAGCGGGCCAGCCAGATGCGGCCATCACAGCCGCGAAATTGCACCTCGGCAAAGCCGCTGGCGTGACCGCGGCTGAGGATGCCGCGCACATCGTTGGCCTTGAGTTTCTCCTCGTCATCCATGCGGCCCACTTCGGCCACGTTCTTGCGATTGGCGATAAAGCGCGGCATTTCGTCGTATAAGGCCAGACAAATGGCGTCGAGCAATGTGCTCTTGCCCGCGCCGGTATTGCCGGTGATGGCAAACAGGCCGGCAGCGCCGAGCGCCCCCCTGGTAAAGTCGATGGTGAAGGTGCCGGTCAGACTGGCCAGATTCTCACCAGACAGAGACAAGATTTTCATTGGTTTGACTCCTTCACCTGCTCCAGGATCTCTTCAAACGAGGCAACCAGCCCAGCCTCGGGCTCCCCTTCAAACTGGCGCTGATAGCAGAGGCGAAACACCTCGGTGGGGGAGAGCTCATCGAGCCTGCGCCGCTCGCGACCATCGGCCAGCCCTTCGCCCGAGCCCTGATACTGGGTGCTGATGCGGGCCAGACGCACCGGCTTGTCTGCGATGGCCGCCAGAATACGCTCGCGGATGCGGGCTTCTGGCTTGGGCAGCAGCAGCCGTACTTCGAGGAAAGGCTGTGCTTCTTGTGGACAATCAGGCAGCTCGAGCGATGCGATGGCTTTGAGTGCGTCGTCGAGGCTGCTCTGGGGCAGGCGGATCATCTCCACCGCGCGGGGTACCGGGATCCGCTCCAGCCCGGCCAGTTTCCCCTCTGAAAAGGTCACTTCCAGCACCTGATGGTTGTAGTTGGCTTCGGCCAGCGAAAGCGGCAGCGGCGAGCCGCTGTAGTGCACCCCCTCGGCCGGGCTCTGGGCCAGATGGAGGTGACCGAGCGCCGTGTAGTCGGCACCGGCAAAGAGTTCGGCAGGCAGTGCGTGTTGGTTGCCGCCGAGCACCCGCCGCTCCGACAGCTCCGAGAGCTGGCCCGCCGCCAGATAGGCATGGCCCATGGCGATGAGCGGCAGACCCTCCCCGCAGCGGGCGCGCCCTTCGGCCAATACCTCGGCGTAGATTTGGCGTACCCCTTCGATCAGCCGGTCCTGCCCTTCTTCCAACGGCTCCACCCGCAGATCGCTGCTGCGCAGGAACGGCACGGCGGCGCACCAGGCAGCAATCTTGCCTTCTTTGTCTTGCAGCGGTACCAGCAGGCGGTCGGTCTCGAGCTTGCCCTCACTGTCGCGGCTGATGCTGCCCACCAGATGCAGATCAAAGGCGCGCAGCAGCTCGTGGGGGGCATCGAGCTTGGAGGGGGAGTCGTGGTTGCCGCCGATCAGCACCATGTTGAGGTGGGGCATCTCGGCGCGCAGCCGCGCCAGAAAACGGTAGAGTTGTTGCCAGGCGCTGGCGGGGGGATTGGCGGTATCAAACAGATCGCCCGCCACCAGCAGGGCGTCGATCTCGCGCGCCTTGAGGGTGTCGCTCAGCCAGTCGAGAAAGGCATCGTGTTCAAAACGGCGGTCATGACCATGAAGTTGGTGGCCAAGGTGCCAGTCGGCGGTATGGAGGATTTTCATTGGAAAGCAGCCCGGTTGCAGGGACGGTGCCTGTGGCACCCGATGGTGACAAGATGAGGATGCCCCGTGCTTTTTTCAAGTAAAACAGGGGGCTGGCATCGATTCAGGCAGGTTCGCAGCACATCCGGTATTGGGGGTGGCCGGTAAGGGGATCGGACTCCTCGGCCTCGATGACGAAGCCGTGTCGGCGATAGAAACGCACCGCCTGATCATTCTCGACAAAGACCCGGGCGTGGAGCGACGCCCCCTGACGCTTGGCCTCCTGCAGCAGGGCGTGGCCGACGCCGCGGCCCTGACGGTCGGGGCGTACGAACAGGGCGGCGAGATAGTTGTCCACCAGTGCCATGAAACCGAGCAGATCGCCGCGCTCCTCGAACACCCAGATGGCGGCGCGATCGAGATAGCGGGTACGCAGATCCTCCTGGGCCTGCCACCAGCAGGAGGCATCGACGAAATCGTGGGCCTGCAGGGAGGCCAGCAACCAGATTTCGACGATCTCTTCCATGTCTTCCGGGCGACTGGGCCGCAACATACCTTCATCCTTATTAACAATTTACTTTCGCAGTCTAGGAGAACTTGATGAACAAACAGGTGACATAAATGAGACCCTGTGAGGTCGATCGCCCTTTATTTAGCGAGAATGATTGGCTGATCACAAAGCGCCTCTCTAGTACAATGCCCGCCGGACAATCTAGAGACCGAGGACGCCATGTGGTTTAAAAACCTGCAGATTTATCGCTTTACCCGCCCCTTTGACCTGACCGTGGATCAGCTGGAAACCCAGCTGGAAGCCTGTGCCTTCACCCCTTGCGGCAGTCAGGACATCTCCCGTTTCGGGTGGGTCAAGCCCCTTGGCAAATTCGGCTCAACCCTGACCCACTCTGCCTCCGGCCACATCCTCATCTGCGCCCGCAAAGAGGAGAAGATGCTGCCCGGTACCGTGGTCAAGGAGATGCTGGCCGAGAAGGTAGAGGCGATCGAGTTCGAACAGGGACGCGCCCTCAAGAAGAAAGAGAAGGAGGCCTTGAAAGAGGAGATCCTCCACACCCTGCTGCCCCGTGCCTTCAGTCGTACCAGCCAGACCTTCGCCTGGATCAATCCGGCCGACAATTTGATGGTGGTGGACGCAGGTTCTGCCAAGAAGGCGGACGATCTGCTGGCGCTGCTGCGCAAATCCATCGGCTCCCTGCCGGTGGTGCCGGTGGCTCTCAAGAACCCGCCCGAGATCACCATGACCGAGTGGTTGAACGAGGGCAATCTGCCTGCCTCCTTCACTCTGGAAGATGAAGCTGAGCTGCGCAGTGCCATGGAGCACGGCGGCATCATCCGCTGCAAGCAGCAGGATCTGATGACGGATGAAATCAAGAACCACCTGGCCAACGACAAGCTGGTGACCAAGCTGGCCCTCAACTGGGGCGAGACAGTCAGCTTCGTGCTGGGGGATGATCTCTCCATCAAGCGTCTGAAATTCAGCGAAGAGCTGCGCGAGCAGAACGACGACGTCACCAGCGAAGATCCGGCCGCCCGTCTGGATGCCGACTTCGCGCTGGTCACCGCCGAGCTGTCCCAGTTTATCCCGGCGCTGTTTGCCGCCCTGGGTGGCGAAGAGCAGTCCATCTAACCGGACATGCGCCTGTTTGGCCTCTGCCATCCCATCGTAAAAGCCGCCTTCGGGCGGTTTTTTTATACCTATTGCGGATAGCCATTATTGATAGATGAGTAAGATATTGATCTTGTTCAATAACTTGAGCTGTCAGCGCCAATCGTGACATAGTCCCTCTTCATGGTCATAAAACAGACAAGGAGAATGTCATGTTGCGCAAACCTCTGGGGCTGGCTGTCGCCCTTGCCCTGCTGGCCGGTTGTGCCAGTGACAGCGGCTTTCACTACACCCCGCCAGCCCAGACCCTGATCGCGCCGGAGGCGGCCAGTGGCTGGACCGACAAGCAGGGCTGGCAGGGCCATGACTTCATGGTGGCGGCCGCCAACCCGCTGGCGGTGGATGCGGGCTACCAGATCATCAAGGCCGGTGGCAGTGCCGTCGATGCCGCCATTGCGGTGCAGCTGGTGTTGACGCTGGTGGAGCCGCAATCCTCCGGGATCGGTGGCGGAACGCTGCTGCTGGTGTGGGATGGCCGCAAGGTGAGTGCGGTGGATGGCCGCGAGACGGCGCCGGCCGCTGCCACCGACCAGCTGTTTATGCAAGATGGCAAGCCGCTGGCGTTTTATGACGGGGTGGTGGGGGGCCGCTCGGTCGGCGTTCCCGGCACCCTGCGCGCTCTGGCACTGGCCCATCAGCGTTATGGCAAGTTGCCCTGGGCTGCGCTGTTCGAGCCTGCCATCACGCTGGCAGAGCAAGGATTTGTGATAAGTCCACGGCTGGCCACATTGCTGGCCAAGGATCCCTATCTGGCACGGGATCCGGAGGCGCGAGCCTACTTCTATCAGGCGGATGGCAGCCCCAAAACGGCGGGTACCCGGCTGACCAACCCGGCGCTGGCCAAGGTGCTGCGCACTCTGGCAACGGAGGGGGCGGATGCCTTCTATCGGGGGCCGCTGGCGGATGCCATGGTGGCCAAGGTACGCCAGCATCCCACCAATCCCGGGGTACTGGCGGCCACCGATCTGGCCAGCTATCAGGCCAAACTGCGGGATGGCCTCTGCTTTGACTATCGCCAGAGCAAGATCTGCGGTTTCCCCACTCCCTCATCCGGCACTCTGGCGCTCGGCCAGATTTTCGGCATGCTGGAGAGCCGCGATATGGCGGCCCTCAAGCCGATCACCACGAAGGAGGGGGGGCTGGCTGCCTCCAGCGAGGCTATCCACCTCTACAGCGAAGCGGCGCGTCTGGCCTTCGCCGATCGCAACCAGTACGTCGCAGACAGCGATTTTGTCAGCGTGCCGGTGAAGGGGCTGCTGGACAAGGGCTATCTGGCCGAACGCGGCAAGCTTGTCGGTCAGCTTTCCATGGGGATTGCCAAGCCCGGTACGCCGTCACTGGCGCTGGCGCGCGGCAAGGATGCGACTCCGGAACTCCCCTCGACCAGCCATGTCTCGATCGTCGACAAGGCGGGGATGGCCATCTCCATGACCAGCTCCATCGAGGATGGTTTCGGATCGCGTCAGATGGTCAACGGCTACCTGCTCAACAACCAGCTCACCGATTTCTCCTTCACCTCGGTGGATGCCGCCGGTCTGCCGGTGGCAAACCGGGTGGAGCCGGGCAAGCGGCCCCGCTCCTCCATGTCACCCCTGCTGGTGTTTGACAAGCCAAGCGGCGAGCTGACCATGACGCTGGGCTCGCCGGGGGGCTCCGCCATCATCAACTATGTGGGCAAGACCCTGCTCGGTACTCAGGATTGGGGCCTGAACCTGCAACAGGCCATCAACCTGCCCAACTTTGGCAGCCGCAACGGCCCCACCGAGCTGGAAGCGGGACGCACCCCCATGTCGGTGGTCGAGGGATTGAAGGAGAGGGGACACGAGGTGGTATTGAACGAGCAGACCTCCGGCCTGCAGGGGGTTGAGCGCAACGCTGGCGGCTGGTTTGGCGCTGCGGATCCGCGCCGGGAAGGGATCGCCAAGGGGGAGTGAGGTTCCCATAGCAACAAGGCCAGCATGATGCTGGCCTTGTTGCTGATGGTGCGTTTATTGGATGCCCAACAGTTCCACGTCGAAGATCAGGACTGATCCCGGCGGGATTTTGCCAGCGGCGCGGTCGCCGTAGGCGAGGTTGGCGGGGATGTAGAAACGGGTCTTCTCACCTTCCACCATCAGCTGTACCCCTTCGGTCCAGCCAGCGATCACCTGATTGAGGCCAAACTCGATGGGCTCGCCACGGGCGACCGAGCTGTCAAAGACGGTGCCGTCCAGCAGCTTGCCCTCGTAATGCACCTTCACCTTGCTGGTGGCGGTGGGGTGAACGGTGCCGGTGCCCGGGGTCAGCACTTCGTACTGCAGGCCGGAGGCGGTGGTGGTTACCAGCGGCTTCTCCTTGTTGCTGGCGAGGAACTCGGCGCCAATCCGCACGTTGTCAGCCGCCAGCTTCTTGTTGTTGCTGCTGGAGTAGAAGTAGTAGGCCACACCGGCGATGAGCAGCGCGATCAGTATGAATTTCATCGGTTTTTCCTGTTCCATGAAATGTAAAAAGTGCAATGAGGACGCCATCTTATCGCGCACCGCCCCTGATGGCGAGCCACAGGGCGGGAGGATGTGAGCGGGCAGGCAAAGCCCGGCGAGCTGGGCGCAAAAAGGGGCGAGTCGCTGACTCGCCCCTTTTCATGGCAGCTGCGCTTACTTGGCGGCCACCATCATCAGGGCGGGCAGGGCGAAGAAGAGACCCGTTACATAACCCAGAGCCAGCAGCTTGTTCTCGCTGCCTACCCGGGCCAGCCCCTCGGCGGCGCGCACCGGCAGGTCGCGCAGGAAGGGGATGCCATAGATGATGACCACGGCAAAGAGGTTGAACAGCACGTGGACCAGCGCGATGGTCAGGGCCAGCTGGGCACCGGCTCCGCTGATGGCGGTGGCAGCCAGCAGGGCGGTGATGGTGGTGCCGATATTGGCCCCCAGGGTGAAGGGGTAGAGCTGACGGGTGCTGAACACGCCGCCGCCGGCCAGCGGGATCATCAGGCTGGTGGTGGTGGAGGAGGACTGCACCATGATGGTCACCAGCGCACCGGAGGTGATGCCGGTCAGCGGGCCACGGCCCAGCGCCTTGTGCAGCACCTCTTTGGCACGGCCAACCAGTACCTGTTGCAGCACTTTGCCCAGATAAGTGACGCAGGCGAGGATCAGCAGGATACCGATGACGATAGTGGCGATGGCGGCACCCTTGCCCGGCAGGAAGGCAACGGCGCTGTCAATCAGCTGCTGGGCCGGTGCGGTCAGCGGCTTCATGAAATCCATGCCCTTCATCGACATGTTGGCGGAGCCTACCAGCAGGTTGGCCAGCCACTCGGCGCTATGTTGCAGCAGGCCGAACATCAGCTCCAGCGGCAGGAAGATGAACACCGCCAGCAGGTTGAAGAAGTCGTGCACGGTGGCGGCGGCGAAAGCGCGGCGGAACTCAGCGCGATCCCGCACATGGCCCATGGAGACAATGGTGTTGGTGATGGTGGTGCCGAGGTTGGCACCCATCACCATGGGGATGGCCATGCTGATGGGCAGGCCGCCAGCCACCAGACCGACGATCACCGAGGTGACGGTGCTGGAGGATTGCACCAGCGCGGTAGCGAGAATACCCAGCAGCAGGGCGACAAAGGGGTTGTTGGCAAAGGCGAAGATCTGGGCTGCGCCCTCGGCGCCGCCGGAGAAATCTTTGAAGCCGTGGGAGATGGCGCCCACGGCAACCAGGATCAGGTAGACCAGTACGATGACACTCATCCAGTTGAACAGGGCGCGGGTCGCGGGCGGCTGTGACAAGGAGTGATGGTGTTGCATAAAGCCTCTTGAGACGGTCGTTCCGTCTTGGGTTGTTGATGACCCGCGCATTTAATCAGTGATAAATGACAGAAATATGACAAGGTGACACTTTTATGATGGTTTTATGACTTGCCTGGGTGGTTTGCACCGCTATTCGATGCTTGGTGTGGAGGGAATTATAGCTGGTGGATCCAATCGTCCTATCTCTTCCGTGTCAGTCCACACAGGAAGCAGGAGAGTGAGGTGGCAATAGTCGAGCCCCGTATTCAGCTCATCAAATAGCAGAAGGGGAGCCATGGCTCCCCTTCTGTCTATCCGTTATCCGCAGAGGATCAGGCGTCAGCCGCCTCTTCGTACTGGCGGAACGGGATGCGGAACACCGCCAGACGCAGGAACAGATAGGTTGCGCCGAGGCCCGCCCAGATCAGGCCCAGCTCCAGCGAGCTCTGCTCCAGGTTGATCCACAGAGCACCGATGGTGGCGGCGCCGAGCAACGGCATCAACAGGTAGATGACGTGATCCTTGAGGGTCTTGTTGCGCTTCTCGCGCACCCAGAACTGACCGATCACCGACAGGTTGACGAAGCTGAAGGCCACCAGTGCGCCGAAGTTGACCAGCGCCAGCGCGGTATCCAGATCAAACGACACGGCGGAGAGGGCCAGACCGCCCACCATCAGCACGTTGATAGCCGGAGTACGGTATTTCGGGTGGATGTAGCCAAATACCCGCTCCGGGATCATGCGGTCACGACCCATCACGTAGAGGATGCGCGACACACCGGCGTGAGCCGCCATGCCGGAGGCCAGTACCGCGACCGTGGTGCAGACCAGCACTACGGACTGGAAGAAGGTGCCGCCAACGTAGAGGGCGATCTCCGGCAGTACTGCATCCGGATGCTGGAAGCGGGCGAGGCTCGGGAAGTAGAGCTGCAGGCAGTAAGAGACCACCACGAAGATGATGCCGCCGATAAGGGCAGTCAGCACGATCGCTTTGGGGATCACCTTGCCAGCGTTTGGGGTCTCTTCGGAGAGGGAGCTCAGACCGTCAAAGCCCAGGAACGAGAAGCAGAGGATGGTGGCACCGGTAAAGAGCGGTACCAGCTGTGCTGACTCGAAGTGGAACGGACGGCTGCTCATCAGGGTGCCAGCCCCTTCACCGTGGTAGATGCCCCACGCCATCAGGCCGATAAAGAGGGTGATGATGGCCAGCTGGATCACCACGATCAGACCGTTGAAGTTGGCCACCAGATTGATGCCGCGCAGGTTCAGGAAGGTCATCACGGTCACCAGACCGAAGATGAACACCCAGGGCTCGACGCCCGGGAACATGGCGGTCAGGTAGATCTTGGCCAGCAGAATGTTGATCATCGGCATGAACATGTAGTCGAGCAGGGATGACCAGCCGACCATGAAACCGACGTAGGGGTTGAACACCTTCTGGGCATAGGTATAGGCAGAGCCCGCAGAGGGGAACTTGCGTACCAGATGACCGTAGCTGAAAGCGGTGAGCAGGATGCCACCCAGAGCCAGCAGATAGGCGGTGGCGACCCGGCCATCGGTGATGTCACCGACGATGGCGAAGGTGTCGAAGACAGCCATGGGGGTCAGATAGGCCAGACCCATCACAATCACTTGTGTCAGGGTAAGGGTCTTGAGCAGCTTGGCGTTTTGCGATGCCATTACGCTTTCTCCTCAATCAGTGCCGCAGCACGTGCTTGCAACGAGCGCAGGGATACGATGGATTCGCAAGCCTGTACATCAAGGGCGCCGGGGAGGCGCATACCGGGCTGTACCGGCAGGAAAGCATTAAAACGCCCCATTGTTATCCTCTCAACGTCGGGAGATTGTTTGGCAATCTCGGATATCACTTCCGGAAATGTTCCGGCCTCTTGTGGTGGGTTTGTACTGCACTTCAAAATAGAAAAACCGATGTCGCAGTGAACATCGGTCCTTTATTGGCGGCGTATTGTGCATTCGGTCCGCCCCCTTGACAAGCAAAAAAGGACCGATTAACGCATTTTTTTGCATACGCGCGAGACAGGTAAGTGGTCACTCTCCCCCTGCCGCTCTCCCCAAGCCACTCCCCCTTTTACGAGGGGAAAGAGAACCCTTCCATGGCGTATGAAAAAACGGCAAATCGGGGCTGCAGGGTGCATAGCGCCTCAACATTGATCCTGATCATATTTGGCGGCGTTCCCCCGGGCTCGAGTCCAGCGAACTTATCGGCTGGTGGGGGATGGGAGGGGGTGAAGTGGAAAAAGATCTATTGCATATTCATTCACATTAATGATTGAGAATAGGGGGCAATACGGCTCGGGTCATGGCACGGCGAGCGGCCCGGCTGGGTAGTTATTTGAAATCAGTCACACTTCCTGCAGAAACCGCGTTTCTGGCAACCAGCTCGCCGCAAAAACAACAAGGAGCCCGCAGGCTCCTTGTTTTGTATGGCGGTATGGTTGAGCCGCGATTACTGGGCGATCTCCACCTTGTCAGCAGGTTGTAGCGGGATGCGGAACACGGTGAGGCGCAGGAACAGGTAGATGGCACCCAGCGCCGCCCAGATCAGCCCCAGCTCGAAGGAGGCGGGTTCCAGATTGAGCCACAACACCCCGATGCAGGCGGCGCCACAGAGCGGCAGCAGCAGGTACATCAGGTGATCCTTGAGACACTTGTTGCGGCCTAGCTTCACATAGAAGTGGGCAATCACCGCCAGATTGACGAAGGTGAAGGCCACCAGGGCGCCAAAGTTGATCAGTGCCAGTGCCATCTCGAGATCGAACGATACTGCGGAGAGGGCCAGCAGACCGACCAGCAGCACATTGCATGCCGGGGTCTGCCACTTCGGATGCACATAGGAGAAGAAGCGACTCGGCAGAGCGCGATCACGACCCATTACATAAAGCAGGCGCGACACCCCGGCGTGAGAGGCGAGTCCCGAGGCCAGCACCGCCACCGTAGTGCAGACCAGTACCACCGCCTGGAACAGTTTGCCACCGACATAGAGAGCGATCTCCGGCAGGACTGCATCCGGTTGCTTGAAGCGGGAGATGTCCGGGAAGTAGAGCTGCAGGAAGTAGGACGTGCTGACAAACAGCACACCGCCGATCAGCGCCGTCAGCACGATGGCGCGGGGGATCACCCGATCCGCGTCCGGTGTCTCTTCCGACAGGGTGCTGATGGCATCAAAGCCGAGGAACGACAGACAGAGGATGGAGGCACCCATCAACAACGGCGAGATGTTGATCTGCTCGGAGAAGAAGGGACGGCTGCTGGCCACGGTCCCCAACCCTTCACCGTTGTGGACGCCCCAGGCGATCAGGCCGATGAAGACAGCGATAATACTGAACTGCATGATGACGATCAGGCTGTTGAAGTTGGCCACCAGCTTGATACCGCGCAGGTTGAGTATGGTCATCACCGCGGCCAGTCCGAAGATATAGGTCCAGGGCTCCACCTCGGGGAAGAGAGCCTGCAGATAGATCTTGGCCAGCAGCATGTTGATCATCGGCATGAACATATAGTCGAGCAGGGAGGTCCAGCCCACCATAAAGCCGACATAGGGGTGAAACACCTTCTGGGCATAGGTATAGGCGGAGCCTGCCGACGGGAACTTGCGTACCAGATGGCCGTAGCTCAGGGCTGTGAACAACATGCCGATGAGGGCAAAGAGGTAGGCGGTCGGCACATGGCCTTCGGTAATTTCGGTGACGATGCCGAAGGTATCGAATACCGCCATGGGAGTGAGGTAGGCAAGACCCATGACCACGACCTGCCACAGTTTCAGGGTCTTTTTCAGACCAACCGGTTGGGCGTTCATCATGCCTGTTCCTCACGCGGTGCCAGGGCGGCACACTCCATCAACGAAACCGGGAGAGAGGCCCGGAAATCAAGGGCGCCGGGGTGGCGCGCGCCGGTCAGAGCCGGCAGGAAAGCATAGAGATGCCCCATGTTGTTCCTCACAGAATGTGGTGTCGGGAGATTGCTGCCAATCTCGCTATCTTTTCCGGGGGTTATCCGGCCTCGTTTATGGGTTTGTTCGCTGCACAAAAAAGGACCGGTGAGATGTGGTGATACCGGTCCTTGCAGTGGCGGCGCATTGTGCATTTGCAGGGCCCCCTTGACAAGTAAAAAAGGGGGGCGAAACTGCATTTTTTTGCACAGGTTAGCGATTGCTTTCCTGCTGGTCAGTCCAGCACGGCCTCCAGCGATTTTTCAAGGAGTCGCAACCCTTCGTCAATCACTGCCGCAGGGGCGGTCAGGGGGGCTAGAAAACGGATGACATTTGCGCGCACCCCGCATGAGAGCAGGATCAGACCGCGCTTGCCCGCCTCGGTCACCAGACGTTTGGTGAGGTCGGGATCGGGCCGGCTGGCATCACGTTGTTTCACCAGTTCCATGGCCACCATGGCTCCGGGTCCACGAATTTGACCTATGCAGTCAAAACGCTCGGCTATGCGTTCCAGTCCCGCCTTGATCTGCTCACCTTGCGCCTGGGCCTTCTGGTTGAGCTGCTCCTCTTCGATCACCTGCAACACCGCCAGCGCGGCGGCGCAGGCAATGGGGGAACCGGCATAGGTGCCACCCAGGCCCCCCGGCTTGGCGGCATTCATGATCTCTGCCTTGCCGACTACTGCAGAGAGCGGGAAGCCCCCCGCCAGACTCTTGGCCAGGGTCATGATGTCCGGCTCGATGCCGGCATACTCGGTGGCGAAGGTCTTGCCGGTGCGGCAGAAGCCGCTCTGGATCTCGTCACAGATGAGCAGAATGCCGTGCTGATCGCAGATGCTGCGCAGCTTTTGCATAAAGCTCGCGGAGGCAGGATAGAAGCCCCCTTCTCCCTGTACCGGCTCGATGATGATGGCGGCAACGCGGGAGGGTTCGATGTCGGCGCTGAAGCAGAGATCGAGGGCGTGCAGGGCATCCTCTTCACTTACCCCCAGATAGTCGGCGGGGAAGGGGATGTGGTAGACCTCACCCGGGAAGGGGCCAAAGCCGGTCTTGTAGGGGACCACCTTGCCGGTGAGCGCCATCCCCATCATGGTGCGGCCGTGAAAGCCCCCCTTGAAAGCGATGGTGCCGCTGCGACCGGTATGGGCGCGGGCGATCTTGATGGCGTTCTCGACTGCCTCGGCACCGGTGGAGAGAAACAGGGTGCGTTTCGGGGTCGGGCCGGGCACCAGGGCGTTGAGCTTTTCGGCAAGCTCGATATAGCCCGGGTAAGGGGTGACCTGAAAGCAGGTGTGGCTGAATTTTTCCAGCTGCTCGCGCACCGCCGCCACCACCTTCGGGTGGTTGTGGCCGGTGTTGAGCACGGCGATGCCGGAGGCAAAGTCGATGTAGCGGTTGCCCTCCACATCCCACAGCTCGGCATTTTGCGCACGGTCGATAAAGACCGGCAGCAGGGTGCCGACGCCGTTGACCACGGCCGCTTCACGGCGTGCTTGCCACGCCTTGTTTGATTCTGACTGACTCATCTTTCCTCCCTGAGGGGCCGCAGCCCCGGATATTCCCTGAAAATGTGGTGGGCGATCTGGCGCCCATTACCGCCGAACAGCCCATCGGGCCAGATCGGCGGCCTGTCGTCTCTGTTTTACTGCCCTAGCGAATGGCGCCAAAGCAGAGATATTTGGTCTCCAGATACTCCTCCAGCCCCTCGGCGGCCCCTTCCCGGCCCAGACCTGACTCCTTGATGCCGCCGAAGGGAGCCAGCTCAGTTGAAATGATCCCCTCGTTGATGCCGACCATGCCGTATTCAAGCTGCTCGGCGACGCGCCAGACACGGGCGATATCGCGGCCATAGAAGTAGGCGGCGAGCCCATAAGGGGTATCGTTAGCCAGCGCGATGGCTTCAGCTTCCGTCTCGAAGCGCACCAGCGGGGCGACCGGGCCGAAGATCTCCTCCTGCAGGATGGGGTTGGTTTTATCCACCTTGCCCAAAATGGTGGGTTGGTAGAAGAGGGGGCCGGCGGGGTGGGCTTCGCCCCCCAGCAGTACTTCGGCACCGGCGGCGACTGATTGCTGCACCAACTCGGCTACCTTGCTGGCGGCGGCGGGGTTGATGAGCGGGCCGATCTGGGTGCCTTCCGCCATGCCATCTCCCACCTTGAAGGCTCTGACGGCAGCGGTCAGCTTCTCGGCGAAGGCGTCATAGATACTGGCCTGCACCAGAATGCGGTTGGCGCAGACGCAGGTTTGCCCGGCGTTGCGGTATTTGGAGGCGAGTGCCCCGGCCACGGCGGCGTCGAGGTCGGCGTCGTCAAAGACGATAAAGGGGGCGTTACCGCCCAGCTCCAGCGACAGCTTCTTCATGGTGTCGGCGCACTGGCGCATCAGCAGCTTGCCGATGCGGGTGGAGCCGGTGAAGGAGAGCTTGCGCACCACCGGATTGCTGCACAGCTCGTTGCCCACAGCGCTCGCCTGATGGCTGGTGACGATATTGATGACACCGGCGGGGATGCCCGCCTGCTCGGCCAACACCGCCAGCGCCAGCGCGCAGAGCGGCGTTTCTGCGGCGGGTTTGATGACGATGGTGCAACCCGCTGCCAGCGCAGGGCCCGCCTTGCGGGTGATCATGGCAATGGGGAAGTTCCACGGAGTGATGGCGGCGACTACCCCGACCGGCTGCTTGATGGTGGCCAGCCGGCGATCGCCGCTAAAACCCGGGATGGTGCGGCCATAGGCGCGCTTGCCCTCCTCGGCGAACCACTGGATAAAGCTGGCGCCATAGGCCACCTCGCCCTTGGCTTCTGCCAGCGGCTTGCCCTGCTCGCAGGTCATGATGCGCGCCAGCTCGTCGCTATGGGTTGTGATGGCGGCAAACCAGGCGTAGAGCTTGTTGCTGCGCTCCTTGGCGGTCAGCGCAGCCCAGGCGGGTTGCGCCGCGTGGGCGGCCGCGATGGCGCGGCGGGTATCCTCGGCATCCATGTCGGGCACCTGGGTAATGACGGCCCCGCTGGCAGGATTGGTCACCTCGAAGGTGCGGCCGCTGGCGGCCTCGCACCAGTGACCAGCTATATAGGCACGGGATTTGATCAAGCTTTGATTGGAACTGGTAGCGGACATGGCAAGCCTCGATGATGAAACCTGGCAGCAAGGTGGCGATGATGCGGCTCATCCTGTACTGCTGCCGTATAAAATAATAAGCACAGAGAGACCATAAATTGAGCGCAAATGTTTTTCAAGTGTTAAATATATTTGAATTGTTGGTGTGTCGCATGCTAGAAATTGGGCTGTGTAGCGCAGTTTAACCAGATGAACAGGGTGTCGCATGATAAGTGGTGTGCAAAATAATGAACGCCAGGCTGTGTAAGATAGCAAACAGTGATGCCATGGCTGGTCCGCTATTTTAACCAGTGGCAACAGGGAGGTGGCCAATGTACCAACGTGACAAGGGAATCGATGGCGGAGGCCTGCCATGAGCGGCGCGCCAACCCAGAGCAGCAGTACCCGCTCCGGTCAGGGGGCTGCACGGCAGGCGAGCATGGGGGAGCGGCTGGCAGCGGTGCGTCATCAACTGGGGCTCTCCCAGCGGAGGGCGGCCGAGCTGAGCGGCCTGACCCACGGTGCTATCTGCATGATCGAGCAGGATAAGGTGAGCCCCTCGGTCGCCTCGCTGCAAAAGCTGCTCACCGTATATGGCTTGCCACTGTCACGCTTTTTTGCCGAAGAGGAGCTGAGTCGCCCGCCGCAGGTGGTGATCAAGGGTGATCAGTTGATCGAGCTGGGCAGTCAGGGGGTCTCGATGAAGCTGGTGCACAACGGCAACAACCGCCGCCAGCTCGGCTTTATGCTGGAGACCTACCCCCCGGGCACCGACACCGGTGGTCAGGTGACCCACCAAGGAGAAGAGGTGGGCACTGTGCTGGAGGGTTCGGTGATCCTGACCGTGGCAGGAGAGAGTTATCAGCTGGAGGCGGGTGACAGCTATGTGATCGACACTGGCGAACCCCACAGCTTCAGCAATCCGTCGGGGGAGACCTGTCGCATCGTCAGTGCCCATACCCCGGCCAGTTTTTAATCTTGGAATAGGGTTTGCCAACCAAACCGGTAAGGAAACAGGATCATGACCGAACATGTAAACAGTTACTACGCAGCCAGCGCCAATAAACACGCGCCCTACCCGACACTGACCGAGCAGCTGGAGTGCGATGTCTGCGTCATCGGGGCGGGGTATACCGGCCTCTCCAGTGCCCTGCATCTGGTGGAGAAGGGCTACAAGGTGGTGGTACTGGAGGCAGCCCGGGTCGGTTTTGGCGCCAGCGGCCGCAACGGCGGCCAAATAGTCAACTCCTACAGCCGCGACATTGACACCATAGAAGCGAACTGCCCGCCGGATCAGGCCAGGCTGCTCGGTTCCATGCTGTTTGAGGGGGGGCAGATCATCCGCGAGCGGATCAAACGCTACAACATCCAGTGCGATCTGCAGGAGGGGGGCGTCTTTGCCGCCGAGACCGAAAAACAGTTCCACGAGCTCAAGGCGCAGCAGGCGCGCTGGCAGAAGTGGGGCAACGACAAGCTGGAGCTGCTCGATGCCAGAGGCGTGCGCGAAGTGGTGGCGAGCGATCGCTACGTCGGCGCCCTGCTCGACAAGAGCGGCGGCCATATTCACCCCCTCAATCTGGCTCTCGGCGAGGCTGAAGCGATCCGCATGCAGGGTGGGCAGATCTTCGAGCAGTCTGCCGTTACCAGCATCACCCCGGGCCAGCCTGCTCTGGTCAAGACCGCCAAAGGAGCGGTGAAGGCGCGCTACATAGTGGTGGCCGGTAACGCCTACCTCGGCAATCTGGTGCCCGAGCTCGCCGGCAAGAGCATGCCTTGCGGCACCCAGGTGATCGCCACCGAGGTGCTGGGGGAGGAGCGGGCCCGCGAGCTGCTGCCGCAGAATTACTGCCTGGAGGATTGCAACTACCTGCTCGACTACTACCGCACCAGCGCCGATCACCGGCTGATCTATGGCGGCGGCGTGGTCTATGGCGCACGGGATCCGGCAGATATCGAGCGGCTGATCATCCCCAAGATGCTCAAGACCTTCCCCCAGCTTAAAGACGTCAAGGTGGAGTACACCTGGACTGGCAACTTCCTGCTCACCCTGTCGAGGCTGCCACAGTTTGGTCGCATCGGCCCCAATATCTACTACATGCAGGGCTACAGCGGCCACGGTGTCACCTGCACCCATCTGGCGGGCAAGCTGCTCTCCGAGGTGCTGAGCGGTCAGGCGGAGCGTTTCGATGCCTTTGCCAAGCTGCCGCACTACCCCTTCCCGGGCGGTCGGCTGTTCCGTATTCCCTTCACCGCCGCGGGTGCCGCCTGGTATACCTTGCGCGATCGGCTGGGGGTATAAGGGCTGCCCAGCGAGAAATATGGTCTGGTGCTGGCGACGATGCCAGCACAAATGCCGAAAAACAGAAGGCCACCGCGAGGGTGGCCTTCTGTTTTACCCGAAGCGGGTGGCTGCGATTAGCTGTAATAGGCTTCGACGGTGCCCTTGAGCTTGATCAGAATGGGCTGACCACGGCGATCCAGCGCCTTGGGGGAGGGGATCTTCACCCAGCCTTCACTGATGCAGTACTCCTCGACATCGGTGCGCTCTTTGCCGTTCAGGCGAATACCGATCGGGTGCTCGAAGCAGGCTGCCACATAGTGAGGGCTGCGGGGATTGCAGGAGAGGTGATCCGGCAGAGCCGGTTTGGTACTGGTATCGCTCATCGATATAACCCGAAATGAATAAAAAGTGGGTCATTGTAGAGAATGCCGCCATGGCATTCAAGGCGACCACAATACCGGCCAAGGCGGGCGGCCATCTATGTTGGTGACTTGATTATCCCCGTTGCCAATCCATCCCCTGCTCGGGGCGACCGCTATGCCCGATCCGGATTGCGTTATCGGGCATAGCGTCTATTACAGGCTGACTTCTATTTGCGGGTCAGCTTGTCGAGGTAGCCCATGGCGAAGGCCGAGAGGACAAAGGTGATGTGGATCAGCAGGTACCACTTGATCTTGTCGTTGGGGAGGTTTTCGGCATTCATAAACACCTTGAGCAGGTGAATGGAGGAGATGGCGACAATGGAGGCGGCGACCTTGTTTTTCAGGGAGCCGGCATCGAGCTTGCCGAGCCACACCAGTTTGTCGCTCTCATCCCCTACATCGAGGCGCGAGACGAAGTTCTCATAGCCGGAAAACATCACCATCACGATAAGTCCCCCCACCAGGGTGATATCGATCAGCGACAGTGTGACCAGCACCAGATCCACCTCTTTCATCTCCAGTATGTTGGGCAGGATATGGAGGATCTCCTGAAAGAATTTCACCCCCAGTGCCAGCAGTATGAGGCTGAGCCCAAGATAGATGGGGGCCATGATCCAGCGGGATGCGTACATCAATCTTTCAAACATGTTTTCCATAGTGCGATTAAAGATCCATCAAATGGTTAACAAACGAGTCGGCCATAGCTTAACCGAGATGCCTCACATCTCAAGCATCTCGATAGCATATTGCTGAATTGGGTGGTGCCAGGCAGGATTTTTTAACCCCGGGGAGGGCGATGGAGCGGTTGGCAGGGCTCGTGGCCTTGCCCATCCGGTGTCAGGGAAGATCCAGGGTAAAGCGGGCACCGCCGAGGGGAGATTCATCGACCCGGATCTGGCCGCCGTAGCTGTGAACGATCTCGGTCACGACAGCCAGACCGATGCCCTGGCCGGGCGAGCTGTCAGCGCGCACGCCACGCTGAAAGATCTGCTCCGATTTGGCCGGATCGATGCCCGGGCCATCATCTTCTACCTCGATGCGTAACCGATCGAGATGGCGGCGTACTGTCACCTTCACTTCGCTGATGGCAAATTTGCAGGCGTTGTCGAGCAGGTTGCCCATCAGTTCCATCAGATCGCCCTGTTCGCCGTGGAAGAGGGCATCATCATCGAACTGGAAGTGGCTCTGCAGCTTCTTGTGGCGATAGACCTTGGCCAGACTGGCCAGCAGCTTCTCGATGAGCGGTACCGGCTCGGTGCCCTTGCTGGCGAGGCGCTGGCGACCGGTGACGGCTCGTCTGAGTTGGTACTGGATCATCTGATCCATGGTGAGGATCTGTTCATTGATGTTGTCGTGGATCTCCCTCCCCAGCTTCATTTCGCGGGTGGTGATCTGGATCAGCGCCAGCCGTGTTTTCAGGCTGTGAGCGAGATCGTTGAGGGCATGCTGGTAGCGCTGGGTCTGCTGGCGTTCGTTCTCCAGCAACTGGTTGATGGAGTCGGTCAGCGGGGCCAACTCCCGTTCAAAATCATGGGCGATAGCATCCCGCTTGCCTGCCCGGATGTCGTCGAGCTGATTGGCGATAGTGCGCAGGGAGCGGAGGCTCCAGAAGGTGGTGAGCAGCAGCAGCCCGGCCAGCAGCAGATAGGCGAGCAACGCCTGTTTGGCCGTCTGGTAGAGGTAGGCGCGGGACTCTTCGTGATAGCGTTTGGCCGAGTCAATCATCACCACGTAGTAGGCTGTGGTGCCGCTGCCGGGATTGCGGGTAAAACGCAGGCTGTAGACGAAGTAGCTCTCGCCGTTCTTGATGGTGTGCTTCTTGAAGAAGTAGTCGAGATCCATTCCTCCCAGATACTTCATCAGGTCCCGACAGATGGTCTGTTTGGCCTTGATCACCTCTGGCATATGGAGGCTCGACCAAATCAGCTCGCCATCGGCACGACAGATCAGCGTATCGAGATTGCTGTTACTGACCTGGCGGGAAATGCGTCCGATCTCGGTGGCTTCGCTGTTGACTGGCTTGGTAGAGGAGAACATCTTGGCCAGGTTCTCCTGCATGCCGGCGCTCGCCTTCTGGCTCTGCTCCTCCATGTGGCCGAGGTAGAGAGCATAGACGGCGAACCCCATGCTCAGTGCGATGACCAGCAGCGAACTGAGCAGCAGTTTGATGTGCAGAGAGCTGCGGAGCATCCTGATGGGACGTGGCAGATGAAACTGCATCAGCTACAGGAGAGGTTGAAGATGTAGCCCTGACGACGGATGGTCGAGATGGGTTGAATCGTCCCTTCCGGATCCAGCTTTTTGCGCAGGCGGCTCACCATCACCTCTATGGTGTTGGGATCCCCCTCTCCATCGCCGTAGAGCTGGTCGAGTAACTGCTGCTTGGAGACCACCTGACGGGCGTTGCGCATCAGGTACTCCAGAATCAGGTATTCAAAGCTGGTGAGCACTGCCACTTCACCGTCGATGGTCAGCTCCTTGCGGGAGAGATCCAGCTCGTAATCACCGGCCTTCACTCTGGGGGAGATAAAGCCGGCGCTGCGGCGCATCAAGGCATTGAGGCGGGCCAGCAACTCATCTTTCTGGAACGGTTTGACCAGATAGTCATCAGCCCCCGCCTCCAGTCCTTCGACCTTGTCCTGCCAGTTGCCACGGGCGGTCAGCACAATGATGGGGAAGGGGATCTGCCGTTCGCGCAGTTGGCGGATCAACTGCAAGCCATCCATATCGGGCAGACCGAGATCGATGATCGCCACATCAATGGGGTAGTCGGCGGCATAGTGCAACGCAATTCCGGCCTGATCGGTGCTGTATACCTGATTGTTGGCTTCGGTCAGCAGAGAGGAGAGGTGGTGATTGAGCAGCTTGTCGTCTTCGACCAACAGAATTTTCATGATGTGAACGGTCATAGGGGTCCAGACTGTCAATTAGAAAGTGTATGTCGCTTTGAGTCAATTCGAATCCTATCGTGCAGCTCCTGTATCGGGACTGAATCATAAGGCGTTCTGCTTGTAGAGACCTGTCAGAGGCCTGAGCAGTGGGCCGCTTCAGAGACACCGGTCTTGTCGCGTTCAAAAAACAGAAGGGGCAATGTGTGCCCCTTCTGTTTTTGTTCTGCTGCTTGTTAGCTGCGGCGCGGCGGCAGCATATTGGTGAGGGTGTTGTCTTTGAGAATATGGTGGTGATAGAGGGCGGCCACCGTGTGCAGGCCGATCAGGGCGTAACCGATATTACCCAGCGTCTCATGTACCTCCTTGATCAGCCCCTTGAGATCCGGACTGGGGGAGAGCAGGGCAGGCAGCTCAAGCCCGAAGAAGGGGATGGGCTTGCCCGCGGCGCTCAGCAGCAGCCAGCCAAACAGCGGGGTGAGAATCAGAAAACCGTAGAGGGCGAGGTGGGCCAGTTTTGCCAGCGTATGCATGATCGGGGAGAGCTCGGGCACGATACGCGGTGTCGGGCTCATCCAGCGCAGGGCCAGTCTGACAAACACCAGGGCGAAGATAAGCAGCCCCAGCATAAAGTGCCACTCCTTCATCAGATCCCGACCCGGGTCCCCTTTGGGGAAGATATCGCGAAATTCGATCAGGGCGTAGACGGCAATCATGGCCCACAGGGTTAGCCAGTGCAGCCCGATATTCAGGGTGCCATAACGTTGTTCACTGTTCATCAGCATAGGTTTGTTCCTTCGAAGTGCTGTCACATCCGTGTGGTATCCCCGCACTCAAGCGTGTCGGGGCGAGGCCAGATCCTTTGGCGGCAACTGCCGGGCAGTCATGCTTGCCATACATCGATAGCCTGCTTCTGGCATCAGTCAGAGAGGAGATGCCCTCTACTGTCTGCATGGTATCACTGGCAACCGGGTGGATAGTCTGATCAATGCCACACAATTTACAGGCTCATTAAGCCCCTTGTGACGTGAAGAAGGCGTGAAATAGCATCCGTGATGTCGGCCTGCCAAGGTTCAGGCAGGCTCGATGGCCAGCACCACGCAATCCGGTTCGTTGATGCGAAAACGGACGTTGCAGTCAAACAGCCGCACCCCGTACTCCTTCTCATCGGGTTTGCCCTTCTTGTAGGCGGGGCGCGGATCTTGCGCCAGCACTTCGCTCACCAGCTGGCGCAGCTCGGGATGGGCCTTGAGCCAGGGTTGCAGTTGCTGCTCGGCCTCGGCACTGAAGCTCACCGCCAGTGGCGGGGTGGGGGCGTCGGGGGCAAAGCCGCCACGGGCACCCGGCAGGCTGTCGGCATAGGGGATGTAGGGTTTGATATCAACGATGGGGGTGCCATCGAGCAGATCCACCGCCCCCAGCTCCAGCCACAGTTTGCCCCGCTCGCGGCCGACCCCTTGCAGTTCGACCACCGAGAGGCCGAGTGGATTGGGGCGGAAGGTGGAGCGAGTGGCAAAGACGCCGACCCGTTCGTTGCCGCCAAGGCGCGGCGGGCGCACCGTCGGGTGCCAGCCCTGCGCCATGGTCTGGTGAAAGACGAAGCTTAGCCACAGATGGGAGAACTGCTCGATGCCGCGCAGCACATCCGGCTGATCGTAAGGGGGGAGCAGCTCGAGGCGGGCGCGGGCCGATTTGACCAGTCCGGGCTGGCGGGGGATGGCGAACTTCTCCTTGTAGGGAGAGCGGATGATCCCGAGGGTGTCGATTTCGAACTTCATGGCGGATCCTGACTGAAAACCCCGGCAATTTAGCACAGGCGGCCCCAAAACGCAGGCTTGGCCTCGCTACGCCCTTTTCTGCGGCGCTGCCGTGATCCCTGTCCCATCCCGGCCAGTCGGGGGCTGTGCCCGCGCGCCGAGTTGCGTAGGGTGGAGGCATTGGCGTGTCAGGATGAAATATGCGCACTCGCGTCCAAGGGGGAGGGAGAGGGATGAAACTGCTGATTATCGGTGGCACCGGTTTTTTGGGGCGCCACCTCACCGCGCTGGCGCTGAATTGGGGCCATGAAGTGACGCTGTTCAACCGTGGCCTGCACCAGCATCCGGACTGGCGCGATCTGGTGCAGCTCACCGGCGACAGGGACAAGAGCCTGAGCGCCCTGCAAGGGGCCGGGTTGCAGTGGGATCTCGTCATCGATACCTGCTGCTATCGCCCCGAGCAGGCGGCGAGCCTCTCGACGGCCTTGCTCGGGCGCTGCGCGCGGCTGATCTTTATCTCCACCATCAGCGTCTATCGCGATTTCTCAATCCCCGGAATGGATGAGTCGGCGCCGCTGCATGCTATCCCCGAAGGGGAAATGCCCACTGACTATGGCCCGCTCAAAGTGTTGTGCGAGCAGGAGTATCGCGCCCGCTGGGGCGAGCGGCTTTGCATCCTGCGCCCGGGCGTGCTGTGCGGCCCCCATGATCCCACCGGTCGCATGGCCTGGTGGATTAAGCGGGTGCAGCAGGGCGGGCCCTGGTTGCTGCCGGGCAGTGGCGAGGATCGCTTGCAGTATCTCGATGTGCGCGATTGCGCCGAGTTTGTGTTGCGCGCGGCCGAGCAGCAGTTGGGGGGCACATTCAACTTGCTCAAGCCCGGCATTACCCTCTGCGACTGGCTGGAGCGGCTGAGCGCCCGGTTGCAGCCCGCTCGCCCCATCCAGCCCGAGTGGTTGCCTTGGTCGACCCTGATGGCGGCCGGAATCGAGCCCTGGAAGAGCTATCCCACCCTGCTGCCCTGCGCGCAGGTGGAGTTTACCGGTTACGGCTCTATAAGCGCCGAGGCGGCCATCGTGAAGGGATTGAACTTCCGGCCGCTGGAGGAGACCGCCGCCGACCTTGCCCACTGGCTGGCCATCGAGCCTGTCGCCGGGGTGGCGGAACATGCCATGACTCAGGCCGAGGAGACTTCGCTGCGGCAGCAGTTGCTGGAGCCCAGTCTGCAATAAGAGAGGGGGCATCGAGCCGCTGCTACCGAGCGTGGCGCGGCAGGTGTGAATACAACGAGAGAGGGCATCCCGCGGGATGCCCTCTCTGTCTATCCATGCCTGATGGTTGCCGAATACAGGCTGACGCGATTCTCCATCACATCGCTGTCGCTCACCGAGTTAGCGAATGGCGGCCCCCGCGGCTACCAGCAGCTCTTTCAAAATGGTGCGATGGCAGCGGGACTCCTGTTCGCAGTAACAGCCCACCGATAGGTTGGTGGTGTGGGAGAGGGCGGCCAGCAGCGCCAGATCATGCCTGGCGGCAGGTTGCGCCATCTCGGCCTTGTACTGTTTGCCAAACGCCGCCCACTGGGCGGGTGTCTCGGCTGCCTGCCCCAGCTTCATGGTCTCGCTGCTGGGGGCCAGGTTGGGAAACCAGACATCGTACCAATGCTGGCTGGCAAATTCGCTCTTGGGTACGCCGCGGGGCGGGCGGCGCACCGTGCCGATCCGCAGCCCCTCATCGGGCTGGCGCGGGCTGCCAAGGCGAACGATAGCGAGGGCCATGACAGCGGGTTACTTCTCTTCGGCCACTTTCAGCGCCTGCCCGTAGCAGATCACCTGTTTCAGGCAGCCCGGGGTGTCGCTGAACTCGGCGCATTTGTCGATGGTGACGCCGTTGCCACCCATGTCGGCTGCGCGGCGGCGGGCCAGGGTGCGCGCTTCACCGGCGTTGGGCACCGGCTGGTTGGCATCGGCCTGGCAGGATTCACCCTCGATGGTGCCAAGGTAGAGGTAGTTGAGGTCAGCCAGCTCATCCTGTTCATAGATGCGCACGCTACCGGGTTTGAAGTATTCGTCGAAGTTCTCTTTATCCAGATTGCTGTTGAAGGCGTAGTTGGCACAGCCGGAGGCAATCAGGGGCATCATCAGGATCAGGCGTTTCATCGTCTCGTATCTTGTGTCGGTGATGAGGACAGTAGAAATGCGCAGGCGCTCCATGTCGGCATCTTGTTGAATAATGAGGGGGACATTATAGGGGCCAGCCGCCTGCGGCGACCAGCCCCGTTTTGCGCCCGGTTGTCAGGGTGTGACCCCCATCAGCCTGATATCAAACCGGAGCCAGCCGCTGATAGAGGCTGCGGTAGTAATCATCCGCCAGCAGCTCGTTGTGAGGGGCGCAGAGGCGGATCTGCCCCTCTTCCATCAGGGCAATCCGGTCCATCTGCTCCATCCCCAGCAGGCGGTGGGAGATAAGCAGCAAGGTGCGATCTGCCCCAAGCTTGAACAGCAGATCCATGATCTCCCGCTCGGTCTGGCTATCGAGCCCTTCGGTCGGTTCGTCCAGCAGCCAGAGCGGCGCATCGTGCAGCAGGGCGCGGGCGATGCCGATACGGCGACGCTCGCCACCGGAGAGGGGGCGGCCGCCGTCACCGAGCCAGGCGTCGAGGCCCGCCTCATCTTCCAGCAGATTGGCCAGTCCGACCTGAGTCAGTACCGCAATCAGCTGCTCGTCAGTGGCGGTCGGGGCGGCCAGTTTGAGGTTGCCCCGCAGGGTATCGGCAAACAGATGCACCCGCTGGCTCACCACCGAGATGGAGGCGCGCAGCGCCCCTTCGCTATAGTCTGTGAGCGGCTTGCCACCCAGCAGGATCTTGCCAGCCTGCGGGCTCCACTCCCGGGTCAGCAGCCCCATCAGGGTCGATTTGCCGCAGCCGGTCTGGCCCAGCAGCGCCAGCTTCTCACCGGCGTGCAGTTGCAGGGTGCAGCCGCGCAGCACCGGTTGGGGGTTGCCAGGGTAGCCAAAATAGAGGTCATTGATCTGCAGGGCGCCAGCGGTGGCATGGGTCTGTTCGTCGCCCCACACAGGGGCTTTTGCTTCTTGCAGGATCTCGTTCAAACGACGTGCCGAGGTGAGGCTGGTGGAGAGGTGCTGGAAAGCCCCCGCCAGTGGCATCAGTGCCTCGAAGCTTGCCAGGGTGGCAAAGACCATCAGTGCGGTTATGGGGTCGGGCGCCGCACCCGCTACCCCATGACCGGCCAGCCAGAGCATCAGAGTCAGGGTCCAGCCGCTCAGCAGTTGCACCGAGAAGTTGGCCAGCCCGCTTACCTTGGCCATCCGGGCCTGCGCGACGAGCAGCGCCTGTTCGGCTTGTTGCAGCTCAACCAGCGCCTTGGGGGCGGCGGCAAACATCTGCAGTTCGGCCTGACCATCCAGATAGTCCACCATCCGGGTACGCAGGGTCGATTTTTCGGCAATCAGCGCCTGACCGGGGCGACGGCCGAGGAAGTAGAACACCAGCGGCAGGGCGATCATGCCAAACAGCAGAATGGCACCCAGGGTGAGGGCGAGGCGACTGTCAAAAAACGACAGGAAGAAGACCAGTCCGGCGGTGCTGAGCAGGGCCGCGCCTATGGGGGTGATCAGCCGCAGATAGACGTGATCCATTGCATCGATGTCGGCCACCAGTCGGTTGAGCAGATCCGCCTGACGGAAACCGGCCAAGGTACCGGTGGAGAGCGGCGAGAGTTTCTGCCAGAACCAGACCCGCAGTCTGGTCAGTACCCGGAAGGTGGCGTCGTGGCTCACGACCCGCTCACCCCAGCGACCGGCGGTGCGGACGATGGAGAAGAAGCGCACCCCGCCCGCAGGGGTCATGTAGTTAAAGGCATGGGTCGTCGCAACTGTCATCCCCGCCACGGCGGCGGCGGAGAGGAACCAGCCGGAGAGGGAGAGCAGCCCCATGCCGGCGGCCAGGGTCACCAGCGCCAGCAGCAAACCAATGGTGAGGCTGAGCCAGTGTTGGCGATAGAGGCGCAGAAACGGCAACAGATCACTCATCGAGAGAACCTCCGGAACGTTGGGAGAGCAGGCGGGCAAAAAGCCCCTGCCCAGAACTAAGTTGCTGGAAGCTGCCTTGCTCCACCAGCTGGCCGCGGGCCAGCACCATTATCTTGTCCATCTTGGTGAGCTGGTCGAGGCGGTGGGTGATCATCAGCAGGGTCTGGCCAGCCATCGCCTGCTCGAGGGTGGTCATGATGGCGCGTTCGGAGTGGCGATCCAGACTGGCGGTCGGCTCATCGAGCACCATCAGCTGGGTCGATTTGAGCAGGGTGCGCGCCAGGGCGAGACGCTGGGCCTGACCGACCGAGAGGCCGCCGGCCTGATCGCCGACCGGATAGTCGAGCCCCTTCTCCATGGCAAATTCCCACGCCTGCGCCCGTTTCAGGGCATCTTCCAGCTCGGCATCGCTGGCCGTTGGTTTGGCCAGCAGCAGGTTGTCGCGCAAGGAGGCGTGGAACAGCTGCGGGTTTTGCGAGAGCCAGCCCAGTTGCAGGCGCCACTGGCTCATGTCGAGGGTGGCAAGCTCCTGCCCGTTGACCTTGAGCTCACCACGATAGGGGGCAAAGCCGAGCAGGGCATTGACCAGCGAGCTCTTGCCTGCGCCGCTGACGCCGATGAGGGCGGTGCGCGAACCGGCTTCCAGGGTGAAATCGATAGGGCCGACCAGCACCTTGCCTTCGGCGCTCAGCACTTCAAGGGCTTTGGCTTCTACCTTGACCGGGCTGTCGGCATGGAACGGCGCCGTGCCTGCGGCCGGTTCGCTCACCTCGGCTTCGAGGAATTCAAGCAGCTGCTCGGCAGCGCCGATGGCCTGCGCCTTGGCGTGGTAGTGGGCACCCAGTTCCCGCAGCGGGGCGTAGAACTCGGGGGCGAGAAACAGCACGAACAGGCCGGTAAAGAGGGTGACTTTGACCCCATAGCTACCAAAGTTCAGATGGTCGATATAAGAGAAGCCGAAGTAGACGGCGACCAGCGCCACTGAAATAGCGGCGAAGAACTCCAGCACGGCGGTGCTCAAAAACGCCAGGCGCAGCACTTCCATGGTGCGCTCGCGAAAATCTTCCGAGGCGTCGCGAATGGCTTCACCTTCCGCCTGGGTACGCATAAAGAGTTGCAGCGTGCGCAGCCCCTTCAGCCGATCGAGGAAGTGACCGGAGAGACGAGCCAGCGCCTGAAAATTGCGGCGGTTGGCATCGGCGGCGCCCACACCTACCAGGATCATAAAGATGGGGATGAGGGGCGCAGTGCCCAGCAGGATCAGACCCGCCGCCCAGTTGACCGGGAACACGGCCACCAGAATGACCACCGGAATAAAGACGGCGATGGCCATCTGCGGCAGATAGCGGGAGAAGAAATCCTGCATGTTTTCAATCTGTTCCAGCAACAGGCTGGCCCAGCTACCGGCCGGGCGGCGCTGGATATAGGCAGGGCCGAGACGACTCAAGCGTGTGAGCACCAGTTGGCGGATGGTCTGGCGCACTGCGCTGCCCGCCTTGAAACTGGCCACTTCGCGGCCATAGGCCAGCGCCGCTTTGCCAAGCGTCACCAGCAGCAGGGTAATAAAGAGCGTGATGGATTGCTCAGGCGTTGAGTCTTCGATGATAAAGCCGTGCAACAGGGTCGCCAGCAGCCAGGCTTGCGCCACCATCAGAATGCCCTGGCCAAGGCCAAAAGCGATGGATATCGTGATCCAGCGGCGACCGTGACTCGATTGCTTGCGCAACCAGCCATAGAGACGTTTTTGCGTTTTTTTATCCATTACCACCATCCTCGCGTCGAGTGGCGCAAGACTATCCTTGCCGTTTGGCCTTGGCAACCTTGTAAATTATCTGTGTTGAAAATGTTTGATTGAAAAAGCAACCGTCTGTTCAATCCTTGTCCGAACAGATTGATTTATTGAAAAAAGTGGCAAAGGCGCCATTGCGCTCGGCGGCAAAATGCATATAGTAGGAGCCCTGACGCGGGTGTAGTTCAATGGTAGAACGGTAGCTTCCCAAGCTGCATACGTGGGTTCGATTCCCATCACCCGCTCCAAATTTCAGATGCCAGGCGGGCATCGTATAATGGCTATTACCTCAGCCTTCCAAGCTGATGATGCGGGTTCGATTCCCGCTGCCCGCTCCAGCTTCAAAGCGAAAAGCCCACTCCTGCGAGTGGGCTTTTCGTTTTTCATCTATCCTGTGCGCCGTTCGACGTCACGCTCACGGTTTCTCAGCTTTTAAGGCAAACCGCAGAGACAGAAAAGGCGCCCAAGGCGCCTTTTCAGATCAACAGCGTCGCGGGAGCTTATTCCTGCTCGAGCTCACCACAGAAACGGTAGCCTTCACCGTGGATGGTGGCGATGATCTCCGGAGTATCGTTGACGCTTTCGAAGTGTTTGCGAATGCGACGGATGGTCACATCGACGGTACGGTCGTGGGGCTTGAGCTCGCGGCCTGTCATCTTCTTCAGCAGCTCGGCACGGGTCTGGATCTGGCCCGGGTTTTCGCAGAAGTGCAGCATGGCGCGGAACTCGGAGCGCGGCAGCTTGAACATGTCGCCAGTCGGGCTGACCAGTGCGCGGCTGTTGATATCCAGCGCCCAGCCGTTGAACAGGTAGCGCTCAACCAGCTTCTTCTCTTCGCCACCGGCAGCCACGTTCATGGTGCGGCTCAGCAGGTTGCGGGCACGGATGGTCAGCTCGCGCGGGTTGAACGGCTTGGTGATGTAATCATCGGCGCCGATCTCCAGACCCAGGATCTTGTCCACTTCGTTGTCACGGCCGGTCAGGAACATCAGGGCGATGTTGTCGTTCTCACGCAGCTCACGGGCCAGCAGCAGGCCGTTCTTGCCCGGCAGGTTGATGTCCATGATCACCAGATTGATGGTGTGGGAAGTGAGGGCCTGATGCATCTCGTCGCCGTTGTTGGCTTCGAGCACGATGTAGCCTTCGGCTTCAAAAATGCTTTTCAGGGTATTGCGTGTGACCAGCTCGTCTTCGACGATCAGAATGTGTGGTGTTTGCATGAGTATTCCCAGATTCTTATCAGTTAATTATCTTAAATTTAACACTCTTTGGCGTTTCAAACCGATTTCCTGACTGATCCTGAAAATTTATTACGTCATCCTGGGTATGAGAGTCAGGTCGGAATATCGCGAATTAGGCATCAGTACCGGCAAGTATCCCTGTGCCACTTATAGGTTCCCGACAAGTCTGGTCGAGCAGAGCCTGGAAAGGTCGTCCATTACGAAAGTGGCCGCATTTTATCAGTTAACAGGAGCATAACAACACTCTTTGCCGTCAGATAGCAACTTTTTAACTCTGTTTTGATATAGGTCAAACCCTGGTACAGCTGCATCATACTTGGCCTGAACCGGGTTTTCGCCCCTACAAAATGTAATGGAATGTAACATGTGATTGACATGAATTTGTGGGAAAACTACAAGAAAATCTGCTTTATCGCGCCATTTGAGCCACCAGACTGGTCTGCCTTTGCCATCATCACAGCCTGGAATCCGGCCAGCCAGTGGGTCACAGAACGACGCAATATGCGGCGGGAACGGGCGATGTGGCGCCATCTGACAATGGATTTGCAGGTGCCCGTGGTGGGGCCGTTTTGGGGATCTGACCCGGACGAACGCTGGCAGGAGTCATCGCTGGCGGTGGCGCTATCTCTGCCACAAGCCCGTCAGCTGGCTGCTCGTTTTGGCCAGAACGCCATCTACTGGGTGGAGGATGGCCAGCTCTGGCTGACACCAGTATTGACGGATAAATCAGCAGTTTGTCTGGGCAATATTGAATCCTTCTGGATTGCCAGAAAACTTGCCTGATGAAAGAATGAACATCTTCATGCATCTGAAAGGAATCAAATCATGTTGGATCTCCTGCCCGACCTCTGCGATCAACACGGCGACTTGCTGCAAGTAGCCGACCCGGTGTTTCAGGATTTTGGCGGCAAGGCCCTCTTTTATGGTCGCGCCGTAACGCTCTCCTGTTATGAAGACAACAGTCTGGTGCGGGATCTGGTGACCCGCCCCGGTCACGGCAAGGTGATGGTGATCGACGGCGGCGGCTCGCTGCGCCGTGCGCTGCTTGGCGATCAACTGGCGATCAAGGCGGTGGAGCAGGGGTGGGAGGGTATCCTTATCCACGGCGCGGCGCGGGATGTGGGCACCCTGGCGACACTGGCGCTCGGGGTCAAGGCGCTGGCGGCCTGTCCGGTCAAGACCGAGAAGCGAGGATTGGGAGAGCTGGGGGCCGTGGTCAGCTTTGCCGGGGTGACCATCCACGAAGGGGATTACGTCTATGCGGATCGCAACGGCGTGGTGGTGAGTGCCACGCCGCTGATCTGATTCAGAAGTTGAAGCCGACCCCCAGACTCAGTGCCTGATCGGCAGTGATGGCGCTGACGCCGTAGTTGGCGGTGAGGGAGAGTCTGGGGGTCAGCAGCAGGCTGGAGTTGAGCTCCAGCAGGGTGCTGGCCTTGTTGAGATCGAGATGCTTGATCTGGCTGCCGATATTGAATGCCGGAGAGAGCTGGTAGCGTACCCCCGAACTCATATTGAAACCGGATGTGCGATTCTGATCCGCCACCGCCGGGCCCGCTTCCATAAAGAGGGTAACATCATCCACCACCGGATATTGATAGCCGCTATTGACCAGCCAGAGATCAAAACTGTCGCTGTGATGGCTATGGCCATTGAGCAGCACACCCGAGTAACTTTTGACATAGAGAGACGGGTTGGATTGCGGCTGAACCACTGCCCAGTCAGCGGCCTGTGCGGCCATGCTGGCGCAGGTTGCAAGCAGTGTGATGATGAGTGATTTGACCATTCGTTTCCCCTCCCTGGGTCCGGAACTGAGCCTAAGCATGGCACATGCCAGCTGGTAGTAAAGTGAAGGGAGATCACAATAAAATCCTTTGGCATGGGCGCCAGCCATGATAAACAGGCTGCCGTATTGATGGCTCTAATCATTAAGAGGTGAATCCATGAACAAGAAACTGACTCTGCTGGCCGCGCTGGCACTGGGAGGCTGCGCAATGGCAACAGGTTCCAGCATGGCTCAACTGCAAGCATCCAGCTGGCAGCTGCAAGGCGCCACCGGCGATACCTTCACCCTGCAAGTGGTCGACGGCAAGGTGGCGGGCAAGGGTGGCTGCAACCGCTATTTTGGCGGTATCACCAAGCAGGGTGACGGTGTCTTGACGCTGGGCGCCATGGGCTCCACTCGCATGATGTGCATCGGCGACGCCATGAACAAAGAGACCGAGTTCCTGCAAAAGCTGGGGAAGGTGGCAACCTACTCCATCAACGGCAACCAGCTGACTCTGAGCGATGCCAACAAGGCGGCCCTGCTCACCTTTAACGCAGTGCCTGCTGCCAAATAAGGCACGCGTTCGTCTGATTGCCCCGACAGCGCTGACTGTGCTGGCGGGTCAAACGCTCTGATACGCCCTCCCTCTGGAGGGCGTCTGTTTATCTGCGACGAGCCCTGTGTGCTCGTCCGCAACGGTTGTTCACTCGTCGATTCCCCTTTTTGCTCGGTTTGATGTCAGAACCTCGTATCTTCGCTTCGGTACGTATCTTGATCATTTCAATAATTCTTGTATAGTTGAAATGAAAGGTCACACCAAGGGGAGTGAAGATGAACAAAGAGATGGCCTCCAAGGTCTTTGAATCGCTGGCATCCGGCATCCGGCTCGATGTATGGCGGCTGCTGGTGAAGGCCGGGCTGGAGGGGCGGGTCGCCGGTGAACTGGCCAGCGAGCTCGATATTGCCCCCAATACCCTCTCGTTTCACCTCAAGGCGATGCTCAACACCGGTCTGCTGTCGGTGGAGCAGGAGGGGCGCTTTCTGCGCTACCGCGCCAATATTCCCCTGATGCTGGATGTGATCGCCTACCTCACCGAGGAGTGCTGTGCCGGTCATCCCGAGGCGTGCGGCGTGATGCGTGCCGAGTCAGCCTGCTCCCCCCATGTTCTGCCTGCGCAGCCCTGCTGCAACAAGGAGTAATGCCATGTCCTCCATTCAGATTTTTGATCCCGCCCTCTGCTGCTCCAGCGGTGTCTGCGGTACCGAGGTTGATCAGGCACTGGTCACCTTCGCAGCCGACCTTGCCTGGGCCAAGGAGCAGGGAGTAGCCATCGAGCGTTTCAATCTGGCCCAGCAGCCGATGCAATTTGCCGAGACACCTGCCGTCAGCGCTTTTCTGACCCACGCCGGGGAGGAGGGGTTGCCGCTGGTGCTGGTGGAGGGGCAGGTGGTGTTGACCGGTCGTTATCCGAGCCGCAGTGAGCTGGCCCGTTATGCCGGGCTGCCTGCGCCGCAAGCGGCCATCAAGGGGATCGTCAAGGGCGGCTGCTGCTCCGGCAGCGGTTGCTGCTGAGTCGTGACGCACCATTCGGGAGAGGCTATGTACCATTTTCTGACCAATCCACCGCCGTTTCTCTTTTTCACCGGCAAGGGCGGGGTGGGCAAGACCTCGCTGGCTTGCGCCAGTGCGGTAGCGCTGTGTGATATTGGCAAGCGGGTGCTGCTGGTGAGCACAGATCCTGCCTCCAACGTGGGGCAGGTGTTTGCCACCGAGATCGGTAATCGCGTCACCGCCATCGCCGCTGTGCCTGGTTTGTCGGCGCTGGAGATTGATCCCCCCGCGGCGGCCAAAGCCTATCGGGAGCGGATCGTCGGGCCGGTGCGCGGCAAGTTGCCCGAGAGCGTGGTGCGCAGCATCGAGGAGCAGCTCTCCGGCGCCTGCACCACCGAGATCGCCGCCTTTGACGAGTTCACCGCGCTGCTGACCGACCCGGCGCTGCTGGCCGAGTATGACCATATCGTCTTTGATACGGCCCCAACCGGCCACACCATCCGGCTGCTGCAACTGCCGGGAGCCTGGAGCGAATTTCTGGAGCAGGGCAAGGGGGATGCCTCCTGCCTTGGCCCGCTGGCGGGGCTGGAGAAACAGCGCAGCCAGTATGGCGAGGCGGTCGCCGCCCTGGCTGATGCTGCCCGCACCCGTCTGGTGCTGGTGGCGCGCGCCCAGCAATCCACTCTGCGGGAAGTGGCTCGCACCCACGAGGAGCTGGCCGCCATCGATTTGTTGAATCAGCAACTGGTGATCAATGGCCTCTTCCCCGAAGGCGCTATTGCCGGAGACCCGCTGGCAATGGCGCTCTGGCAGCGCGAGCAACGGGCTCTCGCCCAGATGCCGCAGGGAATAAAGGGGCTGGCGCAGGATCATATCCCGCTGCTGGCCACCAATCTGGTGGGGGTCGACAGTTTGCGTATGTTGCTGCAATCAGAGGGAACAGCCGCTCAATCCCCGACAGAACAGCCCACTGTCAAGCAAGCCCAGCCCGAGTTGAGTTCGCTGGTGGACGAGCTGGCCGCCGACGGTCATGGCCTCATCATGCTGATGGGCAAGGGCGGGGTGGGCAAAACCACCCTGGCGGCCGCCGTGGCGGTGGAGCTGGCGAGCCACGGTTTGCCGGTGCACCTCACCACCTCGGATCCCGCCGCGCATCTGAGCGAGACGCTGGCAGCTAGTTTGCCCCATCTGGAGGTTAGTCGCATCGACCCCCACGCCGAGACCGAGCGTTACCGCGCCCAGGTGCTGGCCACCAAGGGGGCTGCGCTGGACGAGCAGGGGAGGGCACTGCTGGAGGAGGACTTGCGCTCCCCCTGTACCGAGGAGATCGCCGTGTTTCAGGCCTTCTCGCGCATCATTCGCGAGGCGGGCAAGCGCTTCGTGGTGATGGATACTGCCCCCACCGGCCACACCCTGCTGCTGCTCGACGCTACCGGCGCCTACCACAGGGAGATCGCTCGCCAGATGGGAAACAAGGGGCTGCACTTCACCACCCCCATGATGCAGTTGCAGGATCCCAAGCAGACCAAGGTGTTGATTGTGACGCTGCCCGAGCCGACGCCAGTGCAGGAGGCGGCGAATCTGCAGGCCGATCTGCGCCGGGCTGGCATCGAGCCCTGGGGCTGGCTCATCAACCACAGCTTGCAGCAAGCTGCGGTCAGCTCACCGCTGCTGCAACTGCGGGCCGAGCGCCAGTTGCCCCATATCGAGGCGGTCGAGCAGCAACATGCCAGCCGCTACGCCGTGGTGCCGCTGCTCGCCGAGGAGCCGGTGGGGCCCGATGCCCTGCGCCGTCTCTGCCAGCACCATTGAGTCGCCGCCCCGGCCTGCTGCCGGGGCGGCTTGAATATGCCGTTACTTGTTATAACCCTTTGTTTTGAACCAATAGAAGATGCGGTCTTGCGCCGCATCGGGAGCTGTGATGTCTGCAACATGTGATGCCAAGGCCGTGCCTGCCATCGGCTTTTTTGAACGTTATCTGACCGCCTGGGTCGCCCTCTGCATTCTGGTGGGGATTGGGCTTGGGCAGGGGTTGCCGGATCTCTTCAAGGCGATCGGCGCCATGGAGGTGGCCAAGGTCAACCTGCCTGTGGGGCTGCTGATCTGGGTGATGATCATCCCCATGCTGCTCAAGATCGACTTCGGCGCCCTGCATCAGGTGAAGGGACACCTCAAGGGGATTGGCGTCACCCTCTTTATCAACTGGCTGGTCAAGCCCTTCTCCATGGCCTTCCTCGGCTGGCTCTTTATCCGCGTGCTGTTTGCTGACTGGCTGCCAGCGGATCAGCTCGACAGTTACGTAGCGGGGCTGATCCTGCTGGCGGCGGCCCCCTGCACCGCCATGGTGTTTGTCTGGAGTCGCCTCACCAACGGCGATCCCTACTTCACCCTGTCGCAGGTGGCGGTGAACGACCTCATCATGGTGTTTGCCTTCGCCCCGCTGGTGGCGCTGCTGCTCGGGGTCTCCAGCATCATAGTGCCGTGGGATACCCTGCTCACCTCTGTGGTGCTCTATATCGTCATTCCGGTCATCATCGCCCAACTGCTGCGCAAGGCCTTGCTGAAAAAGGGTGAGGCCCACTTTGACGGCGTCATGACCCGCATCCAGCCCTGGTCGGTGGCGGCCTTGCTGCTCACTCTGGTGCTGCTGTTTGCCTTTCAGGGCAACGCCATCATTGAGCAGCCGCTGGTTATCGCCCTGTTGGCGGTGCCGATCCTGATCCAGGTGCTGTTCAACTCTGGCTTGGCTTACTGGCTCAACCGCAAGGTGGGGGAGAAGCACTCGGTTGCCTGTCCTTCCGCCCTGATCGGCGCCTCCAACTTCTTCGAGCTGGCGGTGGCCGCCGCCATCAGCCTGTTCGGCTTTCACTCCGGCGCGGCGCTCGCCACCGTGGTTGGCGTGTTGATCGAGGTACCGGTCATGCTGCTGGTGGTGCGGGTGGTTAACGCCAGCAAACCCTGGTACGAAGCGGGGCTGGGCCGTTAACTGATGGCCGCTAACAGCTGGCCGCGAACTGATGCTATCCATTTTCTATTCACTTGATTAATGAGAGACACGCAAATGAGTGCAATCACTATCTATCACAACCCGGAATGTGGTACCTCCCGCAACACCCTGGAGCTGATCCGCAACAGCGGCGTGGAACCCACAGTCATCCACTATCTGGAGACGCCCCCCTCCCGTGACCAGCTGGTGGCGCTGATCGCCGCCATGGGTATGCCGGTGCGCGATCTGCTGCGCAAGAACGTGCCCCCCTACGAGGCGCTCGGGCTGGCGGAAGATCGCTTTAGCGATGATGAACTGATCTATGCCATGCTGGCTCACCCCATCCTCATCAACCGCCCCATCGTGGTCACGCCCCTCGGCACCAAGCTGTGCCGTCCGTCGGAACTGGTGCTCGATATATTGCCCGATCAGCAAAAAGGGGCCTTCGCCAAGGAGGATGGCGAGCAGGTGGTGGATGCGAGCGGCAAGCGCCTCAAGTAATCATCTGAGTACTCAAGTACGGATTGAAACAGGGCCAGCATCACGCTGGCCCTGTTTCGTTGTGTGAACAAGTTGAAAAAGTTACCCCAGCCAATCGTTTTACCGCTTTTTCTGTGACGATGATCACTGTACCATCGCCGCCCGACCTGCCACCCGGCCGCATCTCCCCCTGCGACGGCGCTGGCGTCACCCGATACATGCTGTCACCCGGAACGTGAATGACCCCAGGATGGGACCCGCCACTAACCTGTAGGTTTGTGGTCTGCGTGTCGCGTGGGTCGGCACCTCTCCCGCCGGATCGCCCGCGACGCCTGTCTGCAGACTTGCCATATGAAACTCCTCTCTTCATAGGTGCAAGATGACACTGTTATTGAGTCTGGTCGGTATGCTGGCCCTGATGTTTATCGCCTGGCTGGCCAGTGAAAACCGCCGAGCCATCCGCTGGCGAACCGTGCTGGGTGCGCTCGCCCTGCAAACCGGTTTTGCTGCGCTGGTGCTCTATTTCCCCCCCGGACAAATCATGCTCGGTGCCATGAGCAATGGCGTCTCCGCCCTGCTCGGCTTTGCCGACAGCGGCATCCGTTTCGTGTTTGGCGATCTCGCCAGCAACGGTTTTATCTTCGCCGTGCGGGTGCTGCCGCTGGTGATCTTTATCAGCGCGCTGATCGCCGTGCTCTACCACTTCGGCATCATGCAGTGGGTGATCCGGGTATTGGGCGGCGCCATCCATCGCCTGCTCGGCACCAGCCGCGCCGAGTCACTGGTGGCCACCGGCAATATCTTCCTGTCGCAAGGGGAGTCGCCGCTGCTTATTCGCCCCTTCCTTGCCGGCATGACCCGCTCTGAACTCTTTGCGGTGATGACCTGCGGCATGGCCTCGGTGGCGGGCTCGGTGCTGGGCGGTTACGCCGGTCTGGGGGTGGATCTTAAATACCTCATCGCCGCCTCCTTTATGGCGGCGCCCGGTGGCCTGCTGATGGCCAAACTGCTGGTGCCGGAGCAGCAGCAGGTGAGCGATCAGACCGAGATCACCCTCGACAAGAGCGACTACAGCAACGCCATCGACGCGCTGGCGGGCGGCGCCATGGGCGGCATGAAGATCGCCGTGGCCATCGGCACCATCCTGCTCGCCTTTGTCAGCGTCATCACCATGATCAACGCCGGTCTCACCACGGTCGGCGAGTGGTTCGGCTGGGCCGATCTCTCCCTGCAACAGCTGCTGGGTTATCTGTTTGCCCCGGTGGCCTGGCTGATCGGCGTGCCCGCCAGCGAGATGATGGCGGCCGGTTCCCTCATCGGCCAGAAGGTGATCATGAACGAGTTCGTCGCCTATCTGGACTTTGCCAATATCAAGGAAGGCCTCAGCGCCCATACCCAGATCATCATCACCTTCGCGCTGTGCGGTTTTGCCAACCTGGGCTCCATTGCGGTGCAGCTTGGCTCCATCGGCACCATGGCGCCGGAGCGCCGTCACGATGTGGCCAATATGGGCTTCAAGGCTGTGTTGGCCGCGACCCTGGCGAACCTGATGAGCGCCACCCTGGCCGGGATCTTTGTCTCGCTGGCCTGATAGCGTGAGGCAATAGCCGGCTAGCCGGCGGCTCAAACAAAAGACCCCCTCTTACCGCTGGGCAATAGGGGGTCTTTTTATTGGTTTCGCCGGTTGGGCAACTGCGCTGCCTGCCTTTGAAAATGGTAGTAGCACTGCTTAACGCCATTTCGGCGCAGTGCCAGATAATCCGGTTCGGCGATGAGATCTGCTCCAGCATGGGACTACGCCAAACCGGGTTACTGCGTATGCCTTTATCACCTTTTTGGCGGGGGACGTGGGCCTCGTTGCGTTTCGCGTAACGGGGCGGCAGCCGCTGCTACAGCGTGTCACCGTGCAGAATGAATAGTTTTTTAGATTGAATGTTGCATATTCAATCGATTATTTAGTTGGGCGTTTGGGGGATGAGTGGTGTCTGAATAGGGGAGCAGGTTGGCCAATGCGCCGTCAGCCAGTCTTTAAGCGGTCATACAAAGGAGACACTCTGATGGAAACACTTGACCTTAACATCGACACCATGCGCGAAGAGTTCCAGCTTCAGGAGCGCAAAAAAGCCCAAGAGAAGTGGCAAGCCCGAGTCGATGAGCTGCAACAGTTGCGGGGTGGGGAGAGACAACCGGAGGAGCAGGAAGAGTAGTGCTCGTTCCCGGGCGAAAGTTGAGGTAGCGAACCCTTTGTATCGGCTACCCGTTATCTACCACCGATAAAAAAACCACCGACCTTTTGCAGGCCGGTGGTTTTTTTATGGATTGCGGCCGATTGGATGGCCTGACTTCCGGGCCGAGCAATGGGGTCACATCCAGGGGCGTAGGGACGCGCCTACTTCGAATCGGTGACGGGCTCTTCGGAGAGCAACTCGTTAACGAGTCCTGCAGCCAGATGAATATTCGACTCCATCTTGTCACCGCCCACCGCGTTCGCTTTCCACGATTCGGGGGCTTCGGGGTGTGGCCCGGAAACGGCCACCTTGCCTGTGCCGTATGAGCTGATCAGCGCGGCAATATGATGGTTTTGAAAATGGGCGATGACCTTGACCTGCTCGGGGCTTGGCACCGGCGTAAATTGCGGGCCGGCCTGGTAATACATCTGGCGCGCTTCACCAAGCCAGGTGATCGGGAAGATCCTGGCGCTAAAGTCGCCGTCATAATCATCGGATGTGGCAGGGACGAGGCCCAGCGCCGGCACAAAGCCCTCATCTTCAGGCCAGCCGGTGGATGCCACAAATGCCCCCCCACAGATCCCGAGGTAGCGGCCACCATTCTGCAAATAGGTTTTTAACGCCGAACGCGCTTCTGCTGTGAAGGCATTGAGGAGCGGCTCAACATCGTCCTCAGTGCCGCCAACGATAAACACCCTGGCATTATCGAGCTCTGCAGGCAGCGCCTCGATATTGGAGAGATACCTGACCGGCAAGCCCAGCTGCCTGACCACATCCGCAATCGCTCTGGTGCTATCCCCATCAGAAACAGGCCCGTTATAGATCAGCGCGTACGGCTCTTGCTGCGGCTGCGCAGAGGCGGCCTCTGCCATGCATCCTGTCATTAACCAAAGGCTGATAACGCTCGCAATCCGCACGACGCTTTTTGGTACATTCATCGTTGCCACTATCCCTGTGATGTGAACCGAAGAGACTACTTATCACGATCCCGTTCTGCATGTCAGCCGCTGTTAAATGAACATTTCAAGTTAACGCGCCAACGCTGATTGGCGTTGCATTTAGCTAACAGCGAACCAATACAGTGGGTTCACTTCACCTTCACTTCACCGAGCGGGGGTAGGGTAGGCTCACGTTTCAGTTGGAGCTTTATCCTATGCCCACCATAGTCACTCACGCCGCTGTCCCTCTCTGTCTTGGACTGGGGCTTGGCAGCCGGATGATTCCGCCGCGCCTGCTGCTGGCCGGGGTTGCCATCGCCATGTTGCCCGATGCCGATGTGCTCGCCTTCAAACTGGGGGTCGCCTACGGCCATGTCTTTGGCCACCGCGGTTTTACCCACTCCCTGCTGTTCGCCTTTGCCCTGCCTACCCTGGCCATGCTGTTTCACCGCCAATTTCGGGCCAGCGCCGCCACCGTCTGGTCGTTTCTGTTGATCTCTCTGCTCTCCCACAGCCTGCTCGATTCCCTCACCACCGGCGGCAAGGGGGTTGGCTGGCTCTGGCCGTGGCGTGACGAGCGCTTCTTCGCTCCCTGGCAGGTGATCCGGGTTGCCCCCTTCAAGCTAGAGGCCTATCTCACCGCCCGAGGTGAGGCGGTGATCCTCTCCGAGCTCTACTGGGTCTGGCTGCCGGGGGTTGTAGTGATGCTGGTATTGATGGGATGGCGGGTGTGGGGCAAGGGGCGGTAGGGGTGGAATTGGAAGAGGGGATATATTCTACTTTAGTAAATATCGAGAATATTTAAATATTGGCCCCCCATCCTTTATGTTCTGGCGATAAAAATTTGTTCAGAAAGATGGGGGTTCTGATTACCCACCTCTATTAGATCACCTAACGCACACAGCAATGGCTGGTAGGGATTACATTTTTTTGCTGTCCGATTGCCTGTGCTTATTAGATTTTTGATGTGAATAAAACATCGATAAACGCCCCATATTTTTTGTCAACTTCTTGAATGTATTCTTCCCCGCTATGAGGTTCTAGGAGATTAATTTTGGCTTGTTCTTGCCAGCGAGTTACGAGAGCGGTAAATATCTCATTTATTTTGTGCGCTTGACGCCATAAATTTACTGTAAACCGCTTTGCAACGTCTCTACCTTCTTCTGTATCTAAATCCCACCCATGTATTTGTCCATGATTATGTATGAAGTCATTTCTATTTTTTAGATAGTCAGAAAGTAGATTCTCGAGGGGTGGAAATAAAGTAGCTCTTTCTTTGACTTTTCCAATGAAGTAGCCAAGGGCTTTTTTTCGTTCCTTTGCCTCGATAGAATTTAGTTTATCTAATGTTAATGGGGCGTCATCTTGTAATACGAAAGTAGTAACAAATTTAATGTTTCTTTCCACAGACTGAATGTAGGTGAGTGCGAACCCTATAAGAGAGTATATATCTTCACAGTTTGGTGATTTCATATTAAAACCTAATGATTAAGTTAAGGAACGAATTTTCGCGTATCCCAGCGAGAGATGTTAGCAATTTAAAAATATTTTTATACCTATTATGCAGGAGAGTTGAGAGCTTTGTTTAGTTTAATTCGCTCGTGAATGAAGCTCGCAATTACTGATGCTCCAATACCTAAAATAAAGCCAAAGAAGTAATCTAGGGGCTTAACCCACCATGGAGGGCTTGAGGCGCCAATTGCGGCTCTAAAGGCTGCTTGCTGATCATTTGTCAGTTGTTTTAGTTCTTGGGATTTTTCATACTCTCTCTTAATATTTTCAGATTCACGCTGGGTTTTTTGCATATCTGATTTTATTTCAGTCAGATATTTTTCAAGATTCTTTATACTCTCAAGGGCATTTGCTACGTTGTCTATACGAGTATCTAAATTTTTACCTTCCTCTACAAAGTAGGGAATTGTATTTGAAGTGAGAGCTATTAGTACTGCGATAATTGACAAGATGCTGTAAGCAAGACTTTTCATTTTAGTTCTTCTTGCTCTTATTATGTCTTCAGCGGCTTTTTGATTGCTCGTTTTTGTTAGGGCTTCAAATGTTATATCTTGGTATATTTTTGTTATGGTATATCCTGAACTTTTAATGAGTTTTTCTAAAAGCTGTTGTTCTTCCTTATTTAGTTTTGCAGAGGTTATAAGTATGAAGCCATCAAAGTTAGATTTAATTCGATCTGCATTTTCGGCTATTCTATACAGGTCTTGCTTTGAGAGTTTTCTTCTGTGCTTGGCTTCAATTGCAATTTTTTGAGTTTTTTCTTGGTCTTTAGTTGTAGCGCTGAAGTCGTAACCAGCGTCAGATCTTCTAGATGTAAGGTTCTCCAGTGTTGTGAAATCGCCTTGCTCTTGAAGAAAGTTGAATGCTAATTCTTCAAATTTTTGTGCGGAGATGTCGTAGATATCTATTTTTGTCATATTGGTGGATGCTTAATTGGTTTTTGATTTAAGTATAATTTTTTTATCTCGTGATTTTGGGCGAGAAATCGTAGGTTGGTGCTGAACGAAGTGAAGCCCAACGTTTACCGCGAAATATATCTGTAAATCTATTTTGTGGATCTGCCACATCCATATTTATCCCGCTCTGGATAGAGGGTGGAGTAATAATGCTCGCCTGTTGGGCTTTGCTACACGCTGCGTCAACCTAAAAAAACCACGCTACCGCCCCTGAGTGACAGCCCCCAGTCCGCTGCTTTTAACCTGCGAGATAGCAACAATCGCAACCATGGTGCGCTCCCGAGAGAGGGATTGTCGTTTGGCTATCTTAAGGGGGAGGGTGGCGCGTTGAGAAGCGTGTTTTGGCGGGAATCTGTGTTGGATCAGCAAATTAGTCATTAGCAGTGTTAAATGTGAGCAAATTTGGTTGCCGTAGCTTCCCCTCACCCTAGCCCTCTCCCAAGGGGAGAGGGGACAAAGATGCTGGGAGCGGCAACAAGCAGGAAATAGAAAGGGAGCCTATCAGGCTCCCTTTTCGCAGACATGGCCAATGGCATGTGACCCATGCCGCCCCTTATCGATTGGTCGCCGCCTTCATCCCTTCCACAAACTCTTTCAGACGAGTGAGCATATGTTTCGGGTTCTGGTGGTGGGTCTCGATGATCTTTACCACGGCGGAGCCGGAGATGGCGCCGGCAGCGCCGGCGGCGATGGCTTCACGTACCTGGGCCGGTTCGCTGATGCCAAAGCCGAGCAGGGCGGGGGGGGCATTGAACTCGCGCAGGGTATTGATCAGCCCCTCCACCGGCATACCGGCCTTGGTCTCGGCACCGGTGACGCCAGCGCGGCTCACCAGATAGGTGTAACCATTGCCAAGCTCAGCCACCTGTTTCAGGGTCTCGGCGTCGCCATTGGGCGGGGCGATAAAGATGCTGTCGATGCCGAACTTGTCAGCCGCCGCCTTGTAGGGGGCGCACATCTGCACCGGCACGTCGGCGACCAGCACCGAATCGACGCCTGCCTGCTGGCACTTCTCGTAGAAACCGTCGATTTTGCGCACATAGACCAGGTTGGCGTAGACCAGCAGGCCAATGGGCAGCTGCGGGTACTTGGCGCGGATGCGGCCGAGCAGCTCGAAGCAGTCATCCGGGGTGGTGTGGCTGGCAAAGGCGCGCAGGGCGGCGCCCTGAATGGTGGGGCCATCCGCGACCGGATCGGAGAAGGGAATGCCGAGCTCGAGGGCATCGGCGCCCCCTGCGACCAGCGCATCGACGATTGCCAGCGAGAGTTCAGGGGTGGGGTCACCCAGCATCACGAACGGCACAAAGGCGCCCTGATTGGCCGCGTCCAGACGGGAGAAGAGTTGTGCGTAACGGTTCATGACAAGGTTCCTTCTTTCTCGAAAATGTCGGCAACGGTGAAGATATCTTTGTCGCCACGGCCGGAGAGGTTGACGATGAGCACCTGCTCTTTTTCCGGTTCACTGCGGGCCATTTTGAGGGCGTGGGCCAGCGCGTGGGAGGACTCCAGCGCCGGTATGATGCCTTCGGATTTGGCCAGCTCCTGGAAGGCGTCCAGCGCCTCCTTGTCGGTCACCGAGGGGTACTCGGCGCGGCCGATGGCGGCCAGGTGGGCGTGCTGCGGGCCGACGGAGGGGAAATCCAGCCCCGCCGAAACGGAGTAGGACTCCTGAATTTGCCCCTGATTGTCCTGCATCAGATAGGAGTGCATGCCAAAGAAGACTCCCTTGCTGCCGTGACCCAGCGGCGCACCGTGCTCGCCACTCTCGATACCGTGACCGCCCGGCTCGACGCCGATAAGGCGCACTGAAGGTTCATCGATAAAGTCGGCAAACATGCCGATGGCGTTCGAGCCGCCACCGACGCAGGCGATCACCGCATCGGGCAGTCGCTCCTCCTTCTCGAAGCACTGGGCCTTGGCCTCTTCGCCGATCATCTTCTGGAACTCCCGCACGATGGTGGGGAAGGGGTGTGGGCCCGCGGCGGTGCCGAGCAGGTAGTGGGCCGACTCGTAGTTGGCAGCCCAGTCGCGCAGCGCCTCGTTGCAGGCATCTTTCAGGGTGCTGGAGCCTGAGTGCACCGGAATGACGGTGGCACCCATCAGCTTCATGCGAAATACGTTGGGCTTCTGGCGTTCGCAATCCTTGGCACCCATATAGACCCGGCACTTGAGGCCGAGCAGAGCGCAGGCCAGCGCAGTGGCCACGCCATGCTGACCGGCGCCGGTCTCGGCGATGATCTCGCTCTTGCCCATCCGCTTGGCCAGCAGCGCCTGACCCAGCACCTGGTTGGTCTTGTGGGCGCCGCCGTGCAGCAGATCTTCACGCTTCAGATAGAGGCGGGTCTTGGTGCCTTTGGTCAGATTGCGAGTCAGGGTGAGCGGGGTCGGGCGACCGGCATACTCGGTCAGCAGGGACTGAAACTCGGCGATAAAGGCCGGATCATCCTTGGCATCGACAAAGGCTTTCTCCAGCTGGAGCAGGGCCGGGATAAGGATTTGGGGTACATACATACCGCCAAATTCACCGAAAAACGGGTTGAGCAGGGTCATGGCTTCTTCCTTGTATTAGCTAAATCGAAACATCAAAAAGGGTTGCGTTACAGGTTGCGCAGTGCGCCGAAGGCGGCTGCAATCTTGTGCGCATCCTTCTGGCCCGGGGCACTCTCCACCCCGGAGTTGAAATCAAGGCCGAGGCAGCCCACTTGTGCCGCTTGCAGGGCGTTGTCGGGATTAAGGCCCCCCGCCAGCATCAGCTTGGCTTTATCGAGCGTGGCCAGCAGGGCCCAGTCGAACGCCTGACCGGTGCCACCGCTCTGGCTGCCGACTTTCGTATCCAGCAGCAGGCGATCGGCCGGGTAGTCGAGGGCGGGCAGCGGCTCGCCGCTTGTGATGCCAATTGCTTTCCAGATCTGGCAGCCAGCGGGCAGCAGCGGCCGCAGTTCCTCGATATAGGCGGCATCTTCATCCCCATGCAGTTGCACGGCGGCGAGCCCCAGCGCATCCACCGTCTTGGCGATGGTGGCGGGCTGGGCGTTGCGAAATACCCCGACATAGGCGAGCGGCGCGCCCGCCATCACGGCGCGGGCGGCGGGGATGTCCACATAGCGCGGACTCTTTGCCACAAAGATAAGGCCGCCAAATACCGCACCCGCCTGATGGGCGGCGGCGGCATCCTCGGCGCGGGTCAGGCCGCACACCTTGTTCTGACCCAGTACCAGCTTGCGCACAGCCGCTTCCAGATCCGGCTCGGCCATCAATGACGAGCCCACCAGAAAGCCTTTGGCGTGGTGGCGCAGATCCGCCACCTGAGCGCGGTGGTTGATGCCGGACTCGCTGATCACTACCCGATCGCTTGGAATGTCTTTGGCCAGCTGTTTGGTGCGGTTGAGATCGACGCTCAAGTCGCGCAGATCCCGGTTGTTGATACCAATCACCGGTGCGCCAAGGGCGATGGCACGGGTCAGCTCTTCTTCGTTGCTCACCTCGGTGAGCACGCCCAGACCCAGCTCCTTGGCCACCGCGAACAGGGCGCGATAGCCCTCGTCGGTAAGCACCGAGAGCATCAAAAGGATGGCGTCCGCCTGATAGTGGCGGGCCAGATAGACCTGATAGGGGTCAATCATGAAATCCTTGCAGAGCACCGGCTGGATGACGCGGCTGCGCACCCGCGGCAAAAAGGCGAAATCCCCCTGAAAGAACTTCTCGTCGGTCAGCACCGAGATGGCGGTGGCGTATTTGCCATAGATGTCGGCGATCGCCTCCGGGCTGAAGTCGTCGCGGATCAAGCCCTTGGAGGGGGAGGCCTTCTTGCACTCCAGAATAAAGCGGGTGGAGCCCGCCTTGAGGGCGCCTACGAAATCCCGATCGCTTGGGGTCAGCGCGCTCTGGAAGCTCTCCAGCGGCTGGGCCAGCTTGCGGGCTGCGACCCACTCCTGTTTGGCCGCCACGATCTTGCCGAGAATGGTCTGGCTGATGGAGGCCATGTTCAGAAAAGCATGGGGGGCAATAAGGTCTGACATCTCGTTATCCTTGCGAAACTGGCTCTTGCCCTGTGGGCGTTCTGAATGACTGCTGTGCAACGTGGTGGCTGACATCATGCCTCCTGATGGCCCGCTTCCTGATGGCTCAGAGTAGCCAGCTGAGCGGCCAGATCCGCTGCCTTGCCACTGGCCAGCACTGCCAGCACCTCGGCGGCCGCGCTCTTGAGATCGGTCGCCTTGCCCGCCATCAGCAGCAGCGGTGCCACGTTGGCGGCGATGGCGGCGTTGTGGGCCGGGGTGCCACGCCCTTCCAGAATGGCGGCGGTGATGGCGCGGTTCTCTTCCGGTTCCCCGCCCTGAATGGCGCTGACCGGATAGGTCTCCAGGCCAAAGTCAGCCGGGGTGATCATAAATTCGCGGATCTCGCCGTCACGGATCTGGGCCACCTGGGTCGGGCCGTGGATGGCAATTTCATCCAGCCCGGCACCGTGCACCACCATACCGGTTTTCAGCCCCAGTGCCAGCAGGGTTTCTGCGATGGGGCGTACCAGCTCGGGGGCATAGACCCCCATCAGCTGATAGGTGGGGCGAGCGGGGTTGATAAGCGGCCCCAGCACATTGAACAGGGTGCGGGTCTTGAGGGCTTGGCGTACCGGCATGGCATGGCGCACCCCGGCGTGGTACTGGGGGGCGAACAGGAAGCAGATGCCGAGCTCGTCCAGACAGCGGCGCGCCTGTGACGGGCTCATGTCGAGCTTGATGCCCATCTTGTCGAGCAGATCGCTCGAGCCCGACTTGCTCGAGACCGAGCGGTTGCCGTGCTTGGCCACTTTCAGGCCGCAGGCGGCGGCGACCAGCGCCGAGGTGGTGGAGACGTTGATGGTGTTGAGGCCATCGCCACCGGTGCCGACGATGTCACAAAACTCGTAATCCGGACGCGGGAAGTCGCGCGCTTCCGCCAAGAGCGCCTCGGCGGCGCCGGCGATCTCCTCCGGTGTTTCCCCCTTGATCTTGAGGGCGGTCAATAAACTGGCGAGAACGATGGGATCCACTTCGCCACGTACCACCTGGCCGAAGGCGTCACGGGTACTTTCACGGCTCAGAGACTGACCCTGATAGAGGGTGTTGAGATGATGATGCATGTTGGTCTCCTTACCTTAACGCACGCTGCTTTCTGGACGGGTGATATGGGCGAGCGCCTGGGTCAGCAGGCGGGCCCCTTCCGAAGTCATGATGGATTCCGGGTGGAACTGGAAGCCCAGCACCCGCTCATCCTGCTGCTCGATGGCCATGGGCATGCCCTGATAGTGGGCAATCACCGTCAGCTCTTCCGGTACATAGGTGGCGACCAGTGAGTGGTAGCGGGCCACCGGCAGCGGGCTCGGCAGACCGGCGAAGGCACCATGGCCGTTGTGCTCAATCAGGGACCGCTTGCCGTGGACAATCTCGCCTGCCGCACCGACGGTGCCGCCGTAGGCTTCGCACAGGGCCTGATGGCCGAGACAGATACCGAGGATGGGCACCTGACCACGGGCCAGCTTGATGAGGTCAATCAGGCAACCCGCCTCGTGGGGGGCGCCCGGGCCCGGCGAGAGCACCAGCACGGCGTCCCCTTCGCAGGCGGCGATCTCGCTCATGATGCGGCTCGCCGGCAGGCTGTTGCGGTAGATCCGCACCGGATAACCGAGGGAGCGGAACTGATCGACGAGGTTGTAGGTAAATGAATCGAAGTTGTCGAGCAGGAAGATATTAGTCATGGCTCACGTCCTTATGTTGCTCCTGCTGGGCGCTCAGGGCTTGCAGGGAGGTGCCATGGCTGGCGGCGATGGCGGCCAGCACGGCGGCCGCCTTGGCGCGGGTTTCGTCCGCTTCGGCTTGGGGTTTGGAGTCATAGACCACCCCGGCACCGGCCTGCACATGGGCCACGCCATCTTTCACGAAAGCAGAGCGAATGACGATGCAGGTATCCATCTCACCAGCGCCGTTGATGTAGCCGACCGCGCCGCCGTAGCTGCCGCGGCGCTTGCCTTCCACCATGCGAATAAGCTCGCTGGCGCGGATCTTCGGCGCGCCTGTGAGGGTGCCCATGTTCATGCAGGCCTGATAGGCGTGCAGGGCGTCAAGATCAGAGCGCAAGGTGCCGACAACCTTTGAGACCAGGTGCATCACGTGGCTGTAGCGATCCACTTTCAGCAGCTCCTTGACGTAACGGGTACCCGGTTCCGAGATGCGGGCGATGTCGTTGCGGCCCAGATCCACCAGCATCAGGTGCTCGGCCACCTCTTTCTCGTCCTGACGCAGCTCCAGCTCGATGCGGCCGTCGAGATCCCGGTTGATGCTGCCATCCGGGTTGAAACCGCGGCGGCGGGTACCGGCGATGGGGTACATCTCCACATCGCGGCTGGCGGCGCAGAATTTCACCGCGCTCTCGGGGGAGGCGCCAAACAGGGTGAAGCCCTCATCCTGCACGTAGAACATGTAGGGGCTGGGGTTGGTCTGCTTGAGGCGGCGATAGGCGGCCAGGGGGCTTGGGCAGGGCAGGGAGAAGCAGCGGGACGGCACCACCTGGAAGATGTCGCCACGGCGGATAAAGCCCTTGAGTTTCTCCACCTCGGCGCAGAACTGTTTGTCGCTCTTGTCCACGCTCATGCCACCGGTCAGGGGCTGGGTGGTCAGCTCGGCGCTTAGAGGTTGCTGGCAAATCTGTTTGAAGTCGGTGAGCCGTTCGGTCAGGCGGGTGTATCTGTCTTCCACCTGGCTTTCGTCGCTGTCGCCGCCAAAGATGCAGGCCAGCAGTTGAGTGGTGCGTTCGATATGATCGATGGTGATCAGGGTTTCGGCCACATAGAAGCAGTAGTCGGGGCAGTCGTTGCTCCCCTGTGGCACTTCGGGCAGATCTTCAAAAGAGGCGATCAGGTCGTAGGCAAAGCTGCCCGCCATAAACAGTGCCTCTTTGCCGAGCTGGCAATCAAGCTCCCGCTGCAGGGTGCGCAGCACGTCCAGCACGCTGCTCCCCTTGAGGCGGCTGTCTTCATCCTGCTCCCGATCGGAGGCCGGGAAGTCGAGTTGTAGCTCGCCATCTACCAGCGAACGAGCCACCACCGCAGGCAGCCGCTCGGCCAGCAGGCTCTGCAACTGGGCGCCGTTGTCGTTCAGGCTGCGAACCCGCACGGTGCGGCCACGGCACTCGATGCGCAGGCAGGCATCCACCAGCAGCAGGCTCTGTTTGCCTGCCTTGGAGTCGATCTCCACCGATTCCAGCAGCAGGTTGTTGGGGCGGCCCTGACAGAGGCGGGTATAGAGCGCCAGCGGATCGGCCACATAGGGGGCGTTGAGCTTGAGGGTATCGAATTCACCCAGAGGAAGGCGATGTGTGGCTGTCATAGTGCGTTCCCTTGCGTGTGATGCGTGTTACCGATGTTCATGACATTGAATTCCTTGAAAATTTAATTGGTCCGGGGTGGCTGGTTCAGGGGCGCCATCGCCAGGTTAGCTTGCTTGTCTGAATTCTCGGTTTCATCACAGGTCCATTTGCCGGATAATAAAAAAGCCCGCTGGGGTCAGCGGGCTTTTTCTTTGGGTTCTTAATTTGCTGTCAGATTACAGGTACAGCAACGACCACACGCCCGCATGTCAGGGAGTGTGCCACCACCAGATGGTCAGGATGGAAGTCGTTTGCATGATAAAGTCCTGTAAAAAGATGTTTGCAATGAAGTGCCTACAGAAAACGATAAAGCCGCGGCCAAGTCAAGTCGCTTTTTAGCCTTCTTTCACCGATTTGCCATGAATGGTGACCTGACCACGAGAGCGGAATAACCTGATGAGATTCGATCTTCACTGCCATACCACTGCCTCCGACGGGGTGCTGAGCCCAGCCGAACTGGTGCGCCGCGCCGCCGAAAAACAGGTCGAGGTGTTAGCAGTTACTGACCACGACACCCTTGCCGGGCTTGATGAGGTGCGCCGCACCATCGACGCCGAGCAACTGCCGCTGCGACTGGTGAGCGGGGTCGAGATCTCCACCGGCTGGGAGCATCACGAGATCCATATCGTGGCGCTAGGGGTGGATGAAAAAAATCCGCAGCTGTTGGATTTTCTGGCCGGTCAGCTGGCCCGTCGCGAAGCGCGTGCGCTGGAAATCGGGCGTCGTCTGGAGAAGTGCCTCATCCCCGGCACCTATGAAGAGGCCAAGGCGCTCGCCGGTGACGCCGCCGTGACCCGCGCCCACTTTGCCCGGGTGCTGGTGGCGCGCGGAGTGGCCGACAATATGCAGAAGGTATTCAAAAAGTACCTGAGCCGTGGCAATAAAGGGTATGCCCCGGCCGAGTGGCCCGAGATGAGTGAAGCCATCGCCGCCATTCACGCCGCCGGTGGGCTGGCGGTGCTGGCCCACCCCAGCCGTTACGATCTCACCGCCAAGTGGATCAAGCGGCTGTTGGTGGCCTTCAAGGCGGCCGGTGGGGATGCCATGGAGGTGTCATTGCCCCAGCAGAGCCCGCAGGAGCGGGCCAATCTGGGCCAGTGGGCCAAGGATCACGACCTCTATATCTCGGTGGGATCGGATTTTCACTTCCCCTCCAACTGGACCGAGCTGGGCCGCCACCTCTGGCTGCCCAAAGAGGGGATGCCCGTCTGGTTGGCCTATCCCGGTCACTTTGGGCTCACCACTGAGCAACATGCAGAGCTGCTGGCGAGCCGGTAACGGCGCCAGCGAAATAGGGAACAAGCCGGGCAAGAGGGGATTCCCATAGTGTGGCTTGCCTATCCCGGTCACTTTGGGCTCACCACCGAGCAACACGCCGAGCAGCTGGCGAGTCGGCAACGGCGCCAGCGAAGCAGCCACAAACAGGTTAAGGTAGTGTCATGGGTCTTTGGCCCGTGACCATACGAGCGGGCAGGTATTGCTGCCCCCATTGCGAGAACAAGCTATGAGTCAGCATTTTTACGTACATCCGGAAAACCCCCAGGCCCGACTGATCGGTCAGGCGGTACAGATCATCCAGAACGGCGGCGTTATCGTCTATCCGACCGACTCAGGCTATGCGCTGGGTTGCCAGATGGGTGACAAGGGCGCGCTGGAGCGCATCTGCCGCATCCGTCGCCTCGACGCCAACCACGACTTCACCCTGGTGTGCCGCGATCTCTCCGAGATCTCCACCTACGCCAAGGTCGACAACAGCGCGTTTCGCCTGATCAAGAACAACACCCCGGGCGCCTACACCTTCATCTTCAAGGCGACCAAAGAGGTGCCGCGCCGCCTGATGAACGAGAAGAAGAAAAGCATCGGCATCCGGGTGCCGGACAACAAGATTGCCCAGGCGCTCTTGGAAGCACTCGGCGAGCCGCTGCTCTCCACCACATTGATCCTGCCGTACTCCGAGATGGCCGAGTTCGATCCGGAAGAGATCTTCGACAAGCTGGGCAAGCAGATCGATCTGGTGGTCAACGGCGGTTATCTGGGCGAGCAGCCCACCACAGTGGTCGATTTCTCTGACGACGAGCCGGTATTGCGTCGTCGCGGTGCCGGAGACCCGACTCCGTTTGAGTGATGTCGCTGAACCGGTGACAGTCCCTTCCGCCGAGACGGGATCTGGCGCCGCGCTACCCATCGCGAAAGTCCTGGGGCAGCCCTATCACGAGCTGCCCCAGGATCTGTTCATCCCGCCCGATGCGCTGGAGGTGTTCCTCGATACCTTCGAGGGGCCGCTGGATCTGCTGCTCTATCTGATCCGGCGTCAGCAGCTCGATATTCTCAACCTGCCGATCCTGCAGATCACCGCCCAGTACATGGAGTACGTGGAGCTGATGCAGGGACTCAACCTTGAGCTGGCGGCCGAATATCTGCTGATGGCGGCCTGGCTGGCGGAGATAAAATCCCGCCTGCTGCTGCCCAAGGCGCCGGAGCTGGAGGATGAAGAGGAGGGGGAAGACCCGCGGGTGACCCTGATCCGCCGCCTGCAGGAGTACGAGCGTTACAAGGTAGGTGCAGAGAGGGTCAATGAGCTGCCACGGGTGGAGCGGGAGATTTATATCGCCACCGCCTTGCCCCCCGATTTTGGCGATCTCAAGCCGCTGGCGCCCGATGTTTCGCTGGTTGAGCTCGCCCTTTACATGCAAAGTGTGGTAAAACGCGCGACTCATTTCGAACATCACCAGATCCGCCGCGAACAGATCCCGACCCGGGTGCGCATGGCGGAGATCCTTGCCATGCTCACGTTGGGGCAGACCCTGCGCCTTGAGCAGGTGCTGCGCGCCGAAGAGGGGCGCATGGGGGTACTGGTGACGTTTCTGGCCCTGCTGGAGCTGTGCAAGGAGCAACTGATCTGGATCCTGCAGGCAGAACCCCTTGGCCCAATCCATTTCGCATTGGCCGAGCAGAGCGAGGAGGGCAACCGTGGCGCTGCCCACTGAACGACTCAAGACCCTGATCGAAGCAGCGCTGTTTGTGGCCGGTCGCCCGCTCAATGTCAGCGAACTGAAAAGCAGCGTGCTGGCGGATTATCCGGTGACCAGTCGCTATGTTCAGCTGCTGTTGGCCGAGATCAGGCAAGATTACAGTACGCGGGGCGTCGAGCTCAAAGAGGTCGCCTCCGGCTGGCGCTTTCAGGCGCGTCAGGAGTATGCCGAGGAGCTCTCGCGGCTCTGGAGCGAGCGGGCGCCCCGTTATTCGCGCGCCGTGATGGAGACGCTGACCCTGATCGCCTATCGCCAGCCCATCACCCGGGCCGAGATCGAAGCGATCCGCGGGGTGGCGGTGTCGAGCCAGATAGTGAATACCCTGAAAGAGCGTGGCTGGGTGCGCAGCATCGGCCACAAAGAGGTGGCGGGTCGCCCCGAGCTGCTCGCCACCACCAGAGAGTTTCTGGATTACTTTAATCTGCAGAGTCTGGAGCAGCTCCCCGAGCTGGATCCTGAGCTGCAACCCCTGTTGCCCTCTGCGGTGGACGGGGAGAACGATGCCCGGTGAATGGCGCCCAAGCGTGCCGATGTCACCGAGATATACATTTTTCAACTGTGGCGAGTGCTCCTACCGGCGTTTGTTACAGTTAACCCCGTTGCCCCTTTTACCAGTGGGCAGCGATCAACAATCAGGTAACCCCGATGAGTGAAAAACTGCAAAAAGTGTTGGCCCGCGCGGGTCACGGCTCCCGTCGTGAGATGGAGGCCCTGATCACCGCAGGTCGGGTCAGTGTGGATGGCAAGGTCGCCACGCTGGGGGATCGCGTCGAAGTGAACGCCGTGATCCGGGTGGATGGTCACCAGGTCAAGACCCGTGCCGCAGAGGAAGTGATCTGCCGCGTACTGGCTTACCACAAGCCGGAAGGGGAGATGTGTACCCGTCACGATCCGGAAGGTCGTCCCACCGTGTTTGATCGTCTGCCCAAGATGGAAGGTGCCCGCTGGATCGCGGTCGGCCGCCTCGACGTCAACACCTCCGGTCTGCTGCTGTTCACCACCGACGGTGAGCTGGCCAACCGTCTGATGCACCCGAGCCACGAAGTGGAGCGGGAATACGCGGTGCGTGTCTTTGGCGAGATCACCGAAGCCATGCTGCAGCGTCTGCGCAAGGGCGTGCAGCTGGAAGATGGCACCGCCAAGTTCAACAAGATCAAACCGGCTGGCGGTGAGGGTCTGAACCAGTGGTTCAACGTCACCCTGACTGAAGGTCGCAACCGTGAAGTGCGCCGCCTGTGGGAATCCCAGGAAGTGCAGGTGAGCCGCCTGATGCGGATCCGTTACGGCGACGTCAAGCTGGACCGCGGCATCCCGCGCGGCGGCTGGCAAGAGCTGAAACTGCCGGAAGTGAACTACCTGCGCGGTCTGGTCAACCTGCCGCCGGAGACCGAATCCAAGGTCGATCTGCAGCAAGATGGCAAAACCAGCCGCCACAAGCAGGCCGCCCAGATCCGTCGCGCCGTGCAGCGTCACAAAGAGATGCAGGGCAAAGAGCCCCGCGCTCGCGCCACCACCGCCCGTCGCAAGCCGCAAGCCTCTACCCGCAACTCCGGTACCGGCAGCAAGTAAGCCGACAACCCGTTGCGTACTGCACGCTGTTCAAGTGCGCAGTCGGCCAAGCAAAGGCCCGCACCAGATGGTGCGGGCCTTTTTTGTCAGCGCGTTGCCTGGCGGCAATATTATTGGACCTGTGCCACTGCTTCACGAGTGAGTCGGCCGATCTCTTCCCACTGTTTCTCTGCGATCAGTTTCTTGTCGACCATCCAGGAACCACCACACGCAATGACCCGCGGGATCGCCAGATATTCATTGATATTGTGAGTCGAGATCCCGCCGGTGGGCATCAGCGTGATCTGGGTATAAGGTGCCAGCAGCGCCTTGATCATCGCGCTACCACCTGATGCTTCGGCCGGGAAGAACTTCAGCGTCGTCAGCCCCATCTCCAGCGCCGCTTCAATGGTGCTGGGATTATTGACTCCAGGGATGATCGGGATGTTCAGCTCCTGACAGGCCTTGACGGTGTTCGGGTTAAAGCCGGGGGAGACGATAAAGGTGGCCCCTGCCTCTTTGGCTGCGATCACCTGCTCGCGGTTGAGCACGGTGCCTGCGCCAATCAGCATCTCTGGATATGCCTTGCGCAGCAACCGGATAGCTTCGACCGCGGCAGCGGAGCGGAAGGTGATCTCGGCAACCGGCAGACCGTTATTGGCCAGCGCCGCCCCCAGTGGAATGATATCTTCAGCCTGCTCGATGGCGATCACCGGGATCACTTTCAGGGCTTGCAGTTGTTCAGTAATGGATGACATTTGGTTGACCTCGTTTAGTGTGATGCCGGTTTGATGAAGCTGTCGGTGACACTGCGGGTGGCACTTTCCGGAATAATTGCCCCCTTGTGCTGAATGACGATCCCCGCCAGTCGGTGGCCCATGCGGGCGCACTCGTCGATCGCCCGTCCTTGCAGGTAGCCAGCCAGAAAACCGGCATTGAAGGAGTCACCGGCCGAGGTGGTATCCACCACCTTGCTGACCGCTTGGGTAGGGATAGTGATGGCAGGTTCCCCGGTTTGCAGGGCCTGGTAACAGCAGCCAGCCGCCCCCTGTTTGACCACCGCCTGCTGCACCCCGGCCGCCTTGAGGCGCTGCAGGGTCCGGGTCACATCCTCGTCCCCCCACAGGGCCTGCTCATCGTCGTCGGTGACCAGGGCCAGCGCGGTGATGGCCAGCAGTTGCTGGTAACAGGCCCGGGCGTCGGCCGGACTCTGCCACAGGGCGGGGCGATAGTTGCTGTCAAAGATGATCGCCACGTCCGCCCGGTGCAGTTCAGCCAGCCACAGCAGCAGCGCCTGCCGATCTGCCGCGGGCAGGATCGCCAGCGAAATACCGCTGAGATAGAGCGCATCCACGTCGCTGACGGCCTGCTTGAGCTGTGGCAACTGCGGATGCTGCATCAGGTAACGGGCAGCCGAATCGTTGCGCCAGTAGAGGAAGGTGCGCTCGCCGTGCTCATCAAGCTGGATAAGATAGAGGCCGGGATGGCGCTGTTGGTCGATGAGCACCGCGCTGGTGTCGATCCCGGCCTGTTGCCAGCGCGCGATGATTTGCTGGCTGAGAGGATCCTGGCCCATGGCGGTCAGATAACTCACCTGAATATCGGTGCGTTGGGAGGCACGCGCGAGATAGATGGCGGTATTGAGGGTATCGCCCCCGAATGATTGCTGCATGTCGCCAAAAGGCGTGCCATTGAACTCAATCATGCACTCCCCGAGCAGGGCAATCCGTTTCATCCTCGGGCTCCTGGCAGTTGAAAGTAGCGGGCTGCATTGTGATAGCAGATATCCTGGATCATTTTCCCGGACAGCTGCAGATCACTGGGGATTTCGCCCTGCTCAATCCAGCGCCCCACCATGTCGCACAAAATGCGGCGGAAATATTCGTGGCGAGTGTAGGAGAGGAAGCTGCGGGAGTCGGTCAACATGCCGACAAACTGGCTGAGCAGGCCGAGTTGAGAGAGCTGCTCCAGCTGGCGCTGCATACCATCTTTCTGATCGTTGAACCACCAGCCTGAGCCGAACTGGATCTTGCCTGCAATGCCTCCCCCCTGGAAGTTGCCCGCCATGGTTGCCAGCACCTCGTTATCACGAGGGTTAAGGCAATAGAGGATGGTCTTGGGCAGCTCATCGGTTTGATCCATCTCATCCAGCAGATGAGCAAGCTCCCAGGCAAACGGCTTGTCTCCGATAGAATCAAAGCCACAGTCTGCGCCAAGCAGAGTGAACATGCGGCTGTTGTTATTACGTTGAGCGCCCAGATGCAACTGCATCACCCAGCCTCGCTTGGCGTATTGACGGCCGAGCCATACCTGAACGGCAGTGGAGAAGGCTGCAGTCTGCGATTCGTCCAGCACCTCTCCGGCCAGTCGGCGCTGGAGCAGTTGAGTCAGGGTCGCATCGGAGGGAACTGGTGCATAACGCACCACTTCGATACCGTGATCCGCTGCCCGGCAACCATGTCGGGCGAAGTGTTCAAGGCGCCGTTCCAGCGCAGTTAGCAAGTCGGCAAAGGTAGTAATGTCGACATCGGCGGCGGCACCCAATGTCCCAATGTAGTCAGCAAAACCGGCTTGCTCGATCTTGAATACCTTGTCGGGGCGCCAGCTGGGGAGCACCTCGATAGCAAAACCGGGGTCCTCGGCAATCTGGCGATGATAGATAAGTGAATCCACCGGATCATCTGTGGTACCGACCATGCGGACATTCATCTGCTGCATCAACCCGCGGGCGGAGAAGGCCGGGGTGGCGAGCAGTTCGTTGCAGTGATCCCATACCTTGTCGGCGGTGTTTGGCGCCAGGGTGATACCCTCCAGACCGAAGGGGCGGCGCAGTTCTAGATGGGTCCAGTGATAGAGAGGGTTACCCAGCGTTTGCGGGACTGTCTGTGCCCACGCATTGAACTTGTCACGACTGCTGCTGTTTTTTCCGGTGATCAGAGCCTCCGGGATACCGGCGCTGCGCATGGCTCGCCATTTGTAATGGTCCCCCTCCAGCCAGATCTGGCCCAGATCATCGAATCGGCGATCTTCCGCTATCTCTTGTGGATTGAGATGGCAGTGGTAGTCATAGATAGGCATATCAGCGGCATAGTCATGGTAGAGATGACGTGCCGCATCGCTGTTCAACAGAAAATCCTTACACAGGAAAGACTTCATATTCATTTCTCCCTTGGCCCTGTCATTGCCAGATATGGTGATTAGAGCGCAGCGACGCAGTGACGGGCACCGTGGTCAAGCAGTCCTTGATAGGTCCGAGTGACCGCATCGACAAAAGCACCCTGTTGCGGCAGTTCCGGGCCAAAGATGGCCTCAATGGCCAGCAACGGTTTGACCACGTTGCAACTGAGGCCGTGCTCTGCATAGATCGCCTGGAAGTGAGGTAGCAGGGGATCCCTGACATCGATCACCTCACCGTTTTCTCCCTCACCGCTGACATAACGCATCCATCCGGCGATGCCCAATGCCAGATGTCGGTAATCACTGCCGTTCTTCAGATGGAAGAGGACGGAGTCGACCATGCGTTGTGGCAGCTTTTGACTGCCATCCATGGCGATTTGCCAGGTCTGGTGTTTGAGCGAGGGGTTGGTGAAACGGGCGATCAGTTGTTGGGCATAGTCCTCGAGATCAGTTCCAACAGGCATGTTCAGGGTTGGCGCCTGTTCATTGAGCATCAGGGCAAGTGCAGCCTGGCGATAGGCCGGGTTCGTCATGGTGTCTGCGATATGGGCATAACCGCCGAGGTAGCCGAGATAGGCGAGAAATGAGTGGCTGCCGTTCAGCATGCGCAATTTCATCTCTTCAAAGGGCACGACATTGCTGACAAATTCGGCACCAGCCAGAGCCCAGTCGGGGCGGCCGTTGACGAAATTATCTTCAATTACCCATTGCCGGAATGGCTCGCAGGCGATGCCACAGGGGTCATAAACACCGATGGCTTGCTCAATCTCTGCCAGCGTCTCCTGGGTAGCTGCAGGTACGATGCGGTCGACCATGGTGCAAGGGAAGGTGACCTGCTCACGGATCCAGGATGCCAGCTCTCCATCGAGCAGTTCGGCAAATCCCAGAATGGACTGACGTGCAACGTGACCATTTTCCTGCACGTTGTCGCAAGACATGACTGTAAAGGGAGGGAGGCCACGATCTTTGCGCAGGCGCAGGGCGGCAACGATGCAGCCGATGGCGGAAGTGGGGGCATCAGGGTGCTGCAAGTCGTGCTGGATCAACGGATTCTGCGGGTTGAACTGCCCGGTGGCAGGGTCTGCGCAATAGCCTTTTTCAGTGATCGTCATCGATACAATGGCGACTTGCGGTTCTGCCATCTTCTCGAGAATGGCGGACATGCCGTCAAAGGTGGGGTGCAGTGACTCCACCACAGAACCAATCACTTTGGGCTGTACGCTCTCGGCACCCTTCTCCAGCACGGTGTAGAGGTGGTCTTGTGCTCTGAGCGATCGGATCAGCTCCTCACCACCGAACAGGTTGACCTCACAGATCCCCCAGTCACCTCCGCCAGCTGCGAGCGTCTCATGGGTAATCAAGGCTTGGTGGGCTCGATGAAACGCGCCGAAGCCGATATGAACTATCCGGTTTCGCAGTGCTGCTCGCGGATAGGGGCTCAACATCAATTCACTCAGCTTGTTCTTCATCTTTTCTTGCCTCGATTTATAAATTTTTGCACATCACCAGAGTCGCTGGTTGGCGCCACAGGCGTCAGCCAACCGTTGCGTGTCGTGACATGACTTGTATGGGTAACTGGGATATCAGCCTCTGCATGCTATCTCCAGGTCAGCCATAAGTCTATTTTGGTTGACCAAATAGATCTTTTTTTGAGATCGAGATCAACCAAATGAGTTAAGTTGGTTGATCTATGGCTGTTACCTCAAGATGATGGCCGCACATCGCAGTAGTCAATATGCCTTGATGTGGCCTGACTCATTTAAATTGGTGGTTGAAGGATTCATTATGAGCATCAAAGTTAAAAACTTGAGGTGGTATATCATCGCCTTGGTTTGTCTTGGCACAATAGTTAACTATTTATCCCGCAGCTCATTGAGTGTTGCCGCACCTCAAGTAATGAGTGAGCTGAATTTTACAGAAAAAGAATATTCATGGATCGTAAGTGCATTTCAGATATGTTACACAATTGCACAGCCGATTGCTGGTTATATAATCGATATGATTGGTTTGAAAGTAGGCTTTTTTATTTTTGCAGTCGCTTGGTCTCTATTTAATATGGCGCATGCATTTGCTGGCGGCTGGATTAGTTTGGCGGTATTGCGTGGCGGCATGGGGTTGACGGAGGCTGCGGCTATTCCAGCAGGGATGAAGGCTAGTGCCGAATGGTTTCCAGCCAAGGAGCGTGGCATTGCCGGTGGATTGTTTAACGCTGGTACCTCAGTCGGAGCCATGCTTGCTCCTCCGTTGGTAGTCTGGGCAATGCTAACCTTTGAAAGCAGTGGGTTAGGCACTGAAATGGCATTCATAATCACCGGAGGTGTGGGGATCCTCTTTGCGATCACCTGGTTTCTTGTATATCGCTCCCCCAGAAAACATAAATGGATTTCCCAGAACGAGCTGACATATATAGAAGAGGGGCAAGAGAAACATCTCACAGCCAATGAGGGTAAGCCTGAAATAAAAGAAATTATCAAACAGCGTAATTTTTGGGGCTTGGCAATAGCAAGGTTTCTAGCAGATCCAGCTTGGGGAACGCTCAGTTTTTGGATGCCTCTATACTTGACTTCGGTTATGCATCTTCCTCTTAAAGAAATTGCCATGTTTGCCTGGTTACCATTTCTTGCTGCTGATTTCGGATGTATTGCGGGTGGATTTATTGCAAAGTTTTTCATGGAAAAACTTAATATGACAACACTGAATGCGCGGCGAGCTACTTTCACCATTGGTGCGATACTTATGTTGGCAATTGGCTTTGTCAGTATTATTAAGGATCCCTACGTGGCGATTGCCTTGATGAGTATCGGTGGATTTGCTCACCAGACGTTGTCAACCGTGGTTATTACCATGTCGGCAGACCTTTTCAAAAAGAATGAAGTGGCGACAGTCGTTGGCCTTGCGGGTTCGGCAGCCTGGATTGGCCAGCTATCGTTCACTCTGGTGATGGGGGCCTTGGTGGCAATTATTGGTTATGGGCCTTTCTTCATTAGCCTCAGTGTCTTTGACTTGGTGGGTGCCGTTGTGCTGTGGGTATTGCTAAAAGAGCCGGCAGCCCAGAGGTTGACTCATCTTCACATGGAGAAGGCTGCAACAACGCTCTCATAAGCATGTCAGAGGGTCACCAAGGTGTTGATACTGGATATCATGATTACTTTGGTTGACCAATTGTTGTTGGTTGCTTACCATTTTGGAAAACTACGCTACCAATTTGAGAGCAAGCCATGAGTGTTGAAGTAAAGCGTCAATATCGTGAAGTTGGTGAGTTTATCAAGGAAGAGTTGGCTTCAGGCAAGTACGCCTTGGGCTCCCGTCTTCCTCCTGAGCGCGACATTGCTGAACAGGTGGGAGTGGGGCGCTCTGTGGTGAGAGAGGCTCTCATCATGCTCGAGATTGAAGGTTTTGTAGAAGTGAAGAAGGGGTCCGGTATTTATGTCATTGCGATCCCTTCCGAGCCAAATTTCAGCCCGAATGATACCGTGATGGGACCTTTTGAACTGCTGCAAGCCCGGCAATTGCTGGAGAGCAATATCGCAGAGTTTGCCGCCATTCAGGTGACTCCGTCAGATATACAAAAAATGCGCGCAGCCCTGGAGGCTGAGCGTCGTGATGTCGAGAGTGGTGAGGGTGAAGAGGGTGATATGAATTTTCACCTGGCAATAGCCGAAGCGACTCATAACAACATGCTGGTGGCATTGTGGCGCCAGTCTTGGGTTAGTCGAGAAAATAACCCGATGTGGCAGCATTTGCATGACCGGATTGCCACTACTGAATATCGCAAAGAGTGGTTGAATGACCATGTTGCAATCTTGTCTGCAATGCAAAAAAAAGATCCTGCGGCAGCCAAACTGGCGATGTGGACCCATTTAGAGAATGTCAAACAGCGATTGATGGAGTTGTCAGATGTTGATGCTCCCGAGTTTGACGGATTTTTGTTTGGCTCTTATCCAGTCAGATTTTCAAGTTAGCGAACGAATTTAAACCAAGAGGTAGTAATGGAACAAACATGGCGCTGGTATGGGCCTAATGACCCGGTAACCTTGAATGATATCAAACAGGCGGGGGCAACTGGTATTGTGACTGCCCTGCATCATATACCAAATGGTCAGATCTGGAATAAAGACGAGATACTCGCTCGCAAAGCATTAATTGAAGAAAAAGGTTTAACCTGGTCGGTAGTTGAAAGTGTACCTGTACATGAAGAGATCAAGACACATTCTGGCCAGTATCAGCAATGGATAGACAACTATAAAGAGTCGATCCGTAATCTGGCTGCATGTGGCATCGACACGATTTGCTATAACTTCATGCCCGTACTGGACTGGACCCGAACCGATCTGGAATACGAGATGCCGGACGGTTCCCGAGCCCTGCGTTTTGACCATATTGCGTTTGCCGCCTTTGAGCTCTACATCCTCAAGCGCCCGGGTGCCTTGCACGAATACTCACCGGAAGAGCAGCAACAGGCATTCAGCTACTTTAATGAAATGAGCCCGGAGCAAATAGAGACACTGACCCGGAATATCATTGCCGGCTTACCTGGTGCTGAAGAGGGTTATACTCTGGAAGCATTCCAGGCTCAGCTGGATAAATACAAGGATATCGACAAAGAGCGTTTGCGAGAGCACCTGGCCTATTTTCTCGATGAAATAATCCCTGTTTGTGAAGAGTCTGGCGTCCGTTTGGCTGTCCATCCGGATGATCCTCCCCGCCCGATCCTGGGGTTACCGCGAATTGTCTCTACCATTGATGATATCGCTTGGTTGGTTAACCGGATTCCCAGTCAGGCCAATGGTATTACCATGTGTACCGGCTCTTATGGTGTGCGTGGGGATAATGACCTGGTTGATATGATAAAACGTTACGGGAATCGTATTTACTTCACCCATTTGCGTTCAACCAAGCGGGAAGATAATCCGAAGACATTCCATGAAGCGGCTCACCTTGATGGTGATGTCGACATGTATAATGTAGTGTTGGAAATTGTACGTGAAGAGCAACGGCGACTGAAAGATGGTGATAATAGACTTATCCCCATGCGACCTGATCATGGTCATCAGATGATTGATGATCTGAATAAGAAAACAAATCCCGGATACTCATGTATTGGTCGTCTTAAAGGGCTGGCTGAAGTGAGGGGATTGGAAATGGGTATAACCAAGGCATTTTTCTCAAATAACTGACCATTATCGTGTCTGGTTGAATAGAAGACTGGAGGCTATCGAGCCTCCTTTCTTCTATCCGGAAATCCTTGATTGCCAGCCAAAAGATTGCGCCCCGGATCAGCTATTGTTAGCCTGTGCGGCTCTGATATAGGAGTGAACAATGAGCAAGGTACTTGATGAGCTGCTGGCGTTGCTGGCGCTGGAAAAAATCGAGGAGGGCCTGTTTCGGGGCCAGAGCCAGGATCTCGGTCTGCGGGCCGTGTTTGGCGGACAGGTAATGGGGCAGGCCTTGTCAGCCGCCAAGCAGACGGTCGAGACCGGCCGTCAGGTTCACAGTTTTCACTCCTACTTCCTGCGTCCGGGGGATGTGACCCGTCCCATCGTCTATGACGTGGAGAATATCCGTGACGGTCAGACCGTCTCCACTCGCCGGGTCAAGGCGATTCAGGGCGGCAAGCCCATCTTCTATCTCAACGCCTCGTTTCAGGTGCCGGCCGATGGCTTCGAGCATCAGGCGCAGATGCCGACCGGCATCACCCCGCCGGAAGAGCTCAAGAGCGAGCTGGAGCTGGTGCGCCCCTACGAGAACCTGATCCCGGCCTCCCTGCGGGACAAGATCCTCTGCGAGCAGCCCATCGAGATGCGCCCGGTGACCCTAGTCGACCCTATTCGGCCGACGGTGCAGGATCCGGTGCGCCACGTCTGGTTCAAGGCCAACGGCCAGATGCCGGACGATCTGCGGGTGCACAAATACCTGCTGGCCTACGCCTCCGACTTCAACTTCCTGCTCACCTCGCTGCAGCCGCACGGGGTGTCGTACTGGGAGCCGGACATGCAGGTGGCCACCATCGACCACTCCATGTGGTTCCACCGGGATTTCCGCTTCGACGACTGGCTGCTCTACGTGGTAGACAGCCCGAGCGCCAGCAGTGGTCGCGGTCTGGTGCGCGGCCAGTTCTTCACCCGTGACGGGGTGCTGGTGGCGAGCACCATGCAGGAGGGGGTGATCCGCCGTCGCGGCAGTTAAGACGCAAAGCGGATAGCAAAACGGGGTGGCTTGGGCCACCCCGTTTTCGTTGCTGCCATTTGCGCTGGGCCAGCGGGATCAGCCGCCGCGCTGGTATTTGAAGCGCTTCTTGCGCCGGTAGGGATAGACATCCTCGAACACCCCCACCTTGATGTTGCTCTGCAGCATCTTCCAGTAGTTGGCGTCGAACATCTCCTTGTGCAGTTGCAACATGATCTCCCGCACCTGCGGCTTTTGCAGCAGGAAGGTGGCGAATTCCTCGGGGAAGATGTCGTTGGGGGCCACCGAGTACCAGGGCTCGGCGCTCCACTCATCCTCGGGGTAGCGCGGCGGCGGGATCTGGCGGAAGTTGCACTCCGTCATGTAGCAGATCTCGTCGTAGTCGTAGAAGACCACCCGGCCGTGACGGGTGACGCCGAAGTTCTTGAACAGCATGTCCCCCGGGAAAATGTTGGCCGCCGCCAGCTGCTTGATGGCGTTGCCGTACTCCTCCAGCGCGAGCCGGGTCTGCTGCTCGTCTGCCTTGTCCAGATAGAGGTTGAGGGGGATCATCTTGCGCTCGGTGTAGAGGTGCTTGATCACCAGCTTGTCGTCGCTGATGGTGAGCGCCGAGGGTGCCACCGTCTTGAGCTCGGCAAGGAGCTCCGGCGAGATGCGATCCAGCGGAAACTCGAAGTTGGTGAACTCCTGGGTATCGGCCATCCGGCCAACCCGGTCGTGCTGTTTAACCAGTCGGTATTTTGCCTTCACCTGCTCGTGGCTCACATCCTTCGGGGGAGTGAACTCGTCTTTTATCACCTTGAACACCACATCGTAGGAGGGGAGGGTGAACACGCTCATCACCATCCCCTTGATGCCGGGGGCGATGATGAACTGATCCCGACTCTGTGCCAGATGGTGGCGGTAGTGGCGATAGAGCTCGGTCTTGCCATGTTTTTGGCAGCCGATGGCGTTGTAGATCTCGTAATCGGGCTTGTGGGGCATGATCTGGCGCAGGAAGGCGACAAACAGTGCCGGTTCGCGGGCATAAACCATGAAGTAGGCACGGGCGAAGCCAAAGACGATGGAGGCGAGATCTGGCTCGAAGATGACGGTATCCACATAGATGCTGTGGCCGGTGCTGAGCAGGGGCAGGATAAAGGGGAAGACCTGATCCCGGGCCCGGATCAGCCCCACCAGATAGGCCCCCTTGTTGCGGTAGAACACCTCTTTGAGCAGCTCGATGGCAAACGGCTCATCATGGAGGATTTGCGGGCCGTTCTCCGCAAGATGGCGGTGGATGTCGACAATATCTCGCTGCTTGTCCTCGTAGGGGAGGGTGAAGCTGTAATCCCCCAAAAGCTGGCTCAGGGTCTGCGGCAAGTGGGCGAGATCGGTGCGATAGACCCGCAGCAGGGCGCTCAAGTCCGGTTTTTCGCCACGGCTGACAAAGGGGTGGATATAGAGGTTTTCGTCGCGGATATTGCGATGGCGAAAGATCCGCCGATAGACGGAGTTGAAGAAGGACTCCGCCACCTCGAAGTTGTCACAACGGGGCAGCAGATCGCTGAAAGCGCTTTTGACCCGTTTGAGCAGCTCCTGAGTGGCGTGGTGCTCCCCCATCATCTGGCGGATGGAGCTGGCGGTGGCCCCCACATGGTGGTCATAGAGGCGAATACGCTCCCGTCCGGCGAGCTGCACCCCCAGCCAGTCACTGTTCTCGAAGCGGCTCTTGCTGCCCTGGGTTATCTCGAGAAACCGGCTGTAAAACGACTCGAAGCGTTGCAAGATAGTCTCGGCGACGGCCTGTTCCAATGGCTGCTGCATCTCTCTCTTCCTTGTGATCTGTCGGGCCGATAGCGCGAAGGATTGGGTGTAATTTGTTCACACGTCAGGCCACTATCGCAACATTCAAACGTCTGTTCAAGTGGCAATTTTCGGGGATAAACGGTAGATTGCGCCCCTGTTTTGGTGATGGTTTAGCGACTGTTTGCTGTCTGTTTGAGAGGCCGTCCGGCCTGTGAGGAAACCCGATGAAGCTCTATTTTGTCCTGGTGGCACCTGCCCGACCTGCGAACGTGGGGGCGGCTGCCCGCGCCATGAAAACCATGGGATTCGATGCCATGCGACTGGTGGCTAGTCGGGTACACGAAGAGGAGGAGGCGAGCTGGGTGGCCCACGGCGCCCAGGAGATCCTGACTCAGGCCGAGGCGTTCGATACCCTGCCCGAGGCGCTGGCCGACATGGATCTGGTGATTGCCACCACCGCCCGTGAGCGCGGTCGCTACCAGCACTACCTCACCCCGGGGGAGATCCGCGAGCAGATCCGCAGCAAGCCTTCACTCAACAAGGTGGCCATCGTCTTTGGCTGCGAGGAGTCGGGGCTCTCCAACGAGCAGCTGGCCGAGGTCGATCTCATCAGCTATCTGCCCCTCAAGGTGAGCTACCCGTCTCTCAATCTGGGGCAGGCGATCATGCTCTACGCCTACGAGATGAGTCAGCTTATGGATGAGCTGAACGCCGACGGCGCCACTGCGGTAGCAGAAAATTTTGATAACGCCGGGCAGGTTCGTGTGTTGAAAAGCAAAACAGCAGAATTGCTGGGTGAACTCGGAGTTTCGCAGGATGAAAAACTACATCAATGGGTGATGGACCGGGTACCCATGCTGCCGCAGCGGGATCTGAACATGCTCCACCTGCTCTGCAAAGACCTTGCGCGCAAACTTGGCAAAGAGGTTTAAGTTGACAGCCCATCGCCCGCCGCGGTATTGCTAAAAGCCAGCTTCGTCAACGAGTGTTCGTCATGCAGTTATTCACCAACGTCATCACCACCACCATTATTACCGGTACCACCACAGGTGGCACTGGGGCCGGTTGATGCGCTGACGAACAAGCACAGAAATCAAAAAAGGCCCGTACCCACCCAGTACGGGCCTTTTTGTTGGACTGGTTTTTAGATTGAATTTCATAGATTTACAGGGAGAGAAAGCGATGAGAGTGTTGAAATTTGGCGGGTCTTCACTGGCCGATGCAGAGCGTTTTTTACGGGTGGCCGATATCGCGGTCAACACCCACGGCCAATCTCAGGTAGCCCTGGTGCTCTCTGCACCTGCCAAGGTGACCAATCATCTGGTGGCGCTGGTGGAGCAGACCAGTCGCGGCATGGATGCCAGTTCCACCCTGTTTGAAGTCAACGGCATCTTCTCCCGCCTGCTGGCCGGGTTGAAGGCGGCCTATCCGGCGCTCGATGACAAGGCGCTGCTGGCCCGTCTCACCGCCGAGCTGGATCAGGTGGAGCGGCTGATGCAAGGCATCCGTCTGCTGGGCCTCTGCCCGGACAACGTGCAGGCGCGCATTCTGAGCCGTGGCGAGAACCTCTCCATCGCCTTTATGCACGAGCTGCTGCGGGTACGCGGTCTGGATCTGGAGCTGATCGTACCGGAAGAGCTGCTGGTCACCGACGGCGGCTATCTGGAAGCCCACGTCGATATCGAAGCCTCCCGCCTGCGCTTTGCCGCCAAGGGGCTGCGTAGCGACTGTCTTTACCTGATGCCGGGCTTTACCGGTGGCAGCGACAAGGGCGAGACCGTGCTGCTGGGCCGTAACGGCTCCGACTACTCCGCTGCCGTGCTGGCCGCCTGTGTCGATGCCGAGTGCTGCGAGATCTGGACTGACGTCGAGGGCTGCTACAGCTGCGACCCCCGTCTGGTGCCGGATGCCTACCTGCTGAAAACCCTCTCCTACAAGGAGGCGATGGAGCTCTCCTACTTCGGCGCCAAGGTGCTGCACCCGAAAACCATCGCGCCGGTGGCCCAGTTCCATATTCCCTGCCTCATCAAGAACAGCTTCAACCCGCAAGGGCCGGGCACCCTGATCGGCCCCGAGAGCGGCGACGATGACCTGAAAGTGAAGGCCATCTCGGATCTCTCCGGCATGTGCATGTTCAACGTCTCCGGCCCCGGCATGAAGGGGATGGTCGGCATGGCCGGTCGCATCTTCTCAGCCGTCTCCCGCGCCGGGGTCAGTATCGTGCTGATCACCCAGTCATCTTCCGAGTACAGCGTCAGCTTCTGTATCCACAGCTACGACAGCGAGAAGACCCGCAAGGTGCTGGAGCGCGAGTTCGAGCTCGAATTCAAAAACCAGCTGCTGGAGCCGCTGGATATCATCAGCGATCTGGCGATCATCTCCCTGATCGGTGACGGCATGCGCACCAGCAAGGGGATGGCAGCCCGCTTCTTCACCTCGCTGGCGCAAGCCTCCATCAACATCGTCGCCATTGCACAGGGGTCGAGCGAGCGCTCCATCTCGGCGGTGGTGCGGGATCGCAAGGTGGCGGAAGCCATCAAGGCGTGTCACCAGAACTTCTTTGGCAGTCAGCAGTTTATCGATCTCTTTGTGGTCGGGGTCGGTGGCGTCGGCGCCGCGCTGGTGGATCAGATTGCCCGCCAGCAGCCGGTACTGGCCGAGCAGGGCACTGGCCTTCGCGTGGTCGGCATCGCCAACAGCCGCCAGATGGCGGTCAACAAGGATGGTCTGAACCTCGCCAACTGGCGTGAACAGCTGGTGGAAGCCCGCGACAGCTTCTCGCTGGAAGGGGTGAAAAAGCTGGTGGAAGATAGCCACATCATCAACCCGGTGATCGTTGACTGCACCTCCTCCGAGGCGGTGGCCGTCCAGTATGCCGACTTCCTCGCCGCCGGTTTCCATGTGGTCACCCCGAACAAGAAGGCCAACACCGGTTCGCTCGATTACTACAAGGCGCTGCGCCGCACCGCCCGCCAGACTCGCCGCAAGTTCCTCTATGAAACCAACGTGGGGGCTGGTCTGCCGGTTATCGAGAACCTGCAGAACCTCATCAAGGCCGGTGACAAGCTGCGTGCCTTCGACGGCATTCTGTCCGGCTCCCTCTCCTTTATCTTCGGCAAGCTGGACGAGGGGATGGCCTTCTCTGAAGCCACCAAGATTGCTCGCAGCAACGGCTTTACCGAGCCGGATCCCCGCGACGATCTCAACGGCATGGATGTGGCGCGCAAGCTGCTCATTCTGGCTCGTGAGGCTGGCATGGCGCTGGAGCTCTCCGATGTGGAAGTCGAGCAGGCGCTGCCACCCGGCTTTGATGTGAGCGGCGATGTAGAAGCCTTTATGGCCCGTCTGCCCGAAGCGGACGGCTGGTTCCGCGACCAGTTCGCCGCGGCCCAGCGTGAAGGCAAGGTGCTGCGCTATGTGGGCTCTATCGAGGGTGGCAAGTGCAAGGTGGCCATCAAGGCGGTCGGTGGCGACGAGCCGCTGTTCAAGGTCAAAGACGGGGAGAACGCGCTCGCCTTCTTCTCCACCTACTACCAGCCGATCCCGCTGGTGCTGCGCGGCTATGGCGCCGGTACCGAAGTGACTGCGGCGGGCGTCTTTGCCGACGTGCTGCGCACCCAGAACTGGAAGCAGGAGCTATAAGCATGAGTTCAGACATGTACCCCTCTTATATAACGGAAGGCGCCATGGGTAATGACAGAAGTGTGGTCGCCTACGCACCCGCCTCCAGCGCCAACCTGAGCGTGGGATTCGATGTACTGGGGGCGGCGCTCGCCCCCGTGGATGGCTCTCTGCTCGGCGATCGGGTGCAGGTAAAAGCGGCTGACGTGCCGTTCGCCCTCTCCGCCGTGGGCCGCTACGCCCACAAGCTGCCGGACGATCCGAAAAAGAATATCCTGTTCGACTGCTGGGTGGCCTATGGCGAGGCGCTGGAGAAGCGCGGCCTTGGCCTCAAGCCGCTCGAGATGGTGCTGGAGAAGAACCTGCCGGTCGGCTCGGGTCTGGGTTCCAGCGCCTGTAGCGTGGTGGCGGCGCTGGAAGGGCTCAACGCCTTTCACGGCGAGCCGCTCGACGAGCACGCCCTGCTGCTGCTGATGGGGGAGATGGAGGGGCGCATCTCCGGCTCCGTTCACTACGACAACGTGGCCCCCTGTTATCTCGGTGGCATGCAGCTGGTGGTGGAGGAGGCGGGGGTTATCAGCCAGGGCATTCCGGTGTTTGACGAGTGGTACTGGGTGGTCTGCTACCCGGGCACTGTGGTCTCCACCGCCGCGGCCCGAGCCATTCTGCCGGCCCAATATCGCCGTCAGGATTGCCTCACCTATGGCCGCCGTCTGGCTGCCTTTGTCCACGCCAGCTACACCAGGCAGGAGCCGCTGGCGGCGAGCGTGCTAAAAGACGTGATTGCCGAGCCCTACCGCGCGGCGCTGATCGAGGGCTTTGCCGAGGTGCGGGCGCAGGCGGCCCAGAACGGGGCGCTGGCCACCGGCATCTCCGGCTCCGGCCCCACCGTGTTTGTGGTGATGAAGGAGCTGGCGCAGGCCGAGCGGATGAAGGATTGGATGGAAGCACATTTCGTGCAGAACGAAGATGGATTTGCCCGGGTCTGCAAACTGGACATGGCCGGGGCACGGGTAACAGGAAGCGAGCTATGAATCTCTACAACATCAAGGACAACAGCGAACAGGTGAGCTTCGCGCAGGCGGTGCGTCAGGGCTTGGGTCGCGAACAGGGGCTCTTCTTCCCCGAACAACTCGAACCGCTCGCCGATGTGGATGCCCTGCTGGATCTGCCGCTGGCCGAACGCTCTGCCCGCATCCTGAGCCACCTGCTGGGGGATGAAGTGCCCGCAGCCAAGGTGAGCGAGCTGATTAACGCCGCCTTCACCTTCCCGGCGCCGCTGGTGAAATTGAAAGATGGCACCTATGCCCTTGAGCTGTTCCACGGCCCGACTCTGGCGTTCAAGGACTTCGGCGGTCGCTTTATGGCCCAGTGCCTCGCCGCCTTTAGAACCAACGACAAAATTACTATCCTCACCGCCACCTCCGGCGACACTGGTGCCGCCGTGGCCCACGCCTTCTACGGGCTGGAGGGGATCGAGGTGGTGATCCTCTATCCCAAGGGCAAGATAAGCCCGCTGCAGGAGAAGCTCTTCTGCACCCTCGGCGGCAATATTCGCACCATCGCCATCGACGGCGACTTCGATGCCTGTCAGGCGCTGGTAAAACAGGCCTTTGATGACGAAGCGCTGAAAAAGGCCATTGGCCTCAACTCCGCCAACTCCATCAATATCAGCCGTCTGCTGGCGCAGGTTTGCTACTACTTCGAGGCGGTGGCCCAGTTGCCGAAAGCCGATCGCGCCAAGGCGGTCATCAGCGTGCCGTCCGGCAACTTTGGCAATCTCACCGCAGGTCTTATCGCCAAGGCGCTGGGGCTGCCGGTGAAGCGCTTTATCGCCGCCACCAACGCCAACGACACCGTGCCGCGCTATCTGAAAACCGGTCAATGGGAGCCGCACCAGACAGTGGCAACCCTGTCGAATGCCATGGATGTCAGCCGCCCCAACAACTGGCCGCGAGTAGAAGAGCTCTGCCGTCGCAAGGGCTGGGCGCTGGAGACCCTGGGCTCCGGCATGCGTGACGATACCCAGACTCGTGATGCGCTGAAACGGCTGCATCAGCTGGATTATCTGTGCGAACCCCACGGCGCCATTGCCTGGGATCTGCTGGGGGAACAGCTGGCCGAGGACGAGGTAGGGGTCTTCCTCTGCACCGCCCATCCCGCCAAGTTCAAGGAGTCGGTAGACGAGATCCTCAATCTCGATGTGCCGCTGCCCGGCCCGCTGGCCAAACACGCCGAGCTGCCGCTGCTCTCCGTTAATTTGCCAGCAGAGTTTGCCCGGTTAAGGGCGTTTTTGGTGGGCTAACTGCTGTGTCGAGATAACCGATAGAAATAAAAATCCCCCGGTAATGGGGGATTTTTGCTGATATCAGGTGATCACAGTATTTACATTGATAGTTTATTGAATTGATAGATGCGCTTTTAATGCATGATGAACAAAACATTGTTGCTCTAATAAAATTTCATCATCACCTCGAAATGAGAACCTAAACTGTTTTTCCTTGTAATTACCGATTACGCCAACACGGTATAGATCAGATAAAACTTCTTGTACTTTTCTTTGTTTTAGGAAGTCAGATACTTCCATGTACAATTCTGACTGTGTTTCTGCCCTCTCTCGTAGCTCAACAAAACTGAAGTACTGTTTGAATCCATATAAAAGTCTTTTTATTGCCTCTATCTCATTGTCTTTATATTTCGTCTTAAGTTCTTCAGTTATTTCAATCCAGCTTTGTTCAGAATATTTTTTCCTGATAGAGTCAAAAACATGATGTTTAAATGATTCTTCCTCAGGATGTTGATCTTGAGCTATTTTGAGAAGTCTAACGATATCCCTTGGTCTATACCATGAATTGTGCAATATATATTCCCTTATATCCCTACCTTGAATGCTAGTTGTGAAGAATTTATTCCACACTTCCTCTGCATGAGATTCTTTATATTCAGTAGGTGGTATTATATTACTATGTAGTCTCTTGGTTATTACATTAAGTAGTGGTTGTTTGTTTAGATCGATACCGGCACGACTCCAAACAATCTCAGTGCCAAAATCCCCGAGGGATTTATTTATTTCTTTACCTAATGCTCTTACAGAATTTTGCACTTCTGAACGGATTGCTGCATATAAGGTAATGCTAATGCCACGTTTTTTAAAGCTAGCATTTATTTTTTCTATAGTAACAATAAGATCTCTAATTAGTTTAGAGTCTCTCTCGTACTGTTTTTTTGTATTATTATTTAGTTCCAGTTCATCAAAAAAAAGGTTTACTCTATCGTGTCCTGGTAGTAATGCTTCAAACGCATCATCTGCTTTTTCAACTAATTTATTAAATTGTAATTGTGTCTTACCACTGCTATCCCATTCGAAGTCGAACAATATTTTAGGATCTTTGCTTATCTCTATATTTCCCTTTTTTAATTTGGGGATTAAGTTTTTTATGCTTCTTGATTGTTCTTCAATAGGACTAAGAATTAGAGATGAAAAAATCTCATACTCATGGTTTTTTTGAAACAATTCAAAATCACCACTCCCGCATATAGATAATATCTTTCTATAAATAAACCAGCGCCACACAGACTCATAATCATCGCTAGGGAAATCATTTGTGTTCGTTTCAACAGTAGACTCTCTACCTGCCCGAGTAAAATCTTTACGCATATCTTCATTTAATTGAGACTTAAATAATATAAAATGAGCTCCAATTTGAGTATTTTCCTCGATGCAAATAGAAATGTATCTTAGTAATGCAGTTTTACCAGTTCCTTTTAATCCCGTGACGAAGTACCTAGAGCCGGATATATATTTGTTAATATCCAAACTAGGTGGGACAACAAACGCTGATATAAAACGCTCTCTTTCTTCTGGGGTGTCAGTTAGAAGTTCATTTTTAGCATCTATAGAGCCAAGATTCAATTCTTTTAGTTTCATGCGATAGCCTTGTTATTATTAAAGTTGTAATAAACCTTGTTTCATTAATTATTAGGGGGGTACTGTCTAAATTTATTGTGCTGAAGTTTGGGGGCCACCTCATTATTGCTAGGTGAGCCTGCTGGATCTCTTTTAATACCACTCTATCATTACGGTTTTATCTAAATCTCTCGATACTTATCTCGTATATTGGACTTCGTTGCGTTCATCCCGTATGTTGGGCTAAATCTCGTAGGTTGGTGCTAAACGAAGTGAAGCCCAACGTTTACCGAGAAAGCTAAATTCGTTTTTTGATTTTATATGGTCAAAATTCATCTTATTTGGGAAGTCATATATCCCGTTTGTTGGGCTTCGCTGCGCTCAGCGCCAACCTACAAAACATTCCAAGCCGATTATTCCCGATCCGAATCACTATCAATGGCCCAATCTGACCCTATCCATCCTGCGGCGATATGGCGATGAATGGAGGAGTAAGGCCAATCGACAGGTTTGGCACAATAACCATGTTTAACTGGATTGAAATGGATGTAATCGACATGGGCTTGCAGATCCTTGCCATCCCGGATCAGATGCTCCCAATAACGGCGTTGCCAGATACCTCGTTCCCGTTTTCTGAGTCGGCTCTCCCGTATCCGCTCTGTTTTGGCAATGCCCCGTGAAAAGCCTGCCTTGAGCAGAGACCAGCGCATGGGATAGTCACTGTCATCTGGTGGTAGTTGCCAGATGGCATGGATATGATCCGGCATCACCACCATGGCAATGATCTCGAAGGGGTGTTGCTGTTTGACGTGGCGGAGCACTTCGCGCAGCAGGTCGATATGACGTACCAGCAGATCCTGCTTTCGGTCAGCCAAGTTGACGGTGAAGAACCAACATGCCCCACTGGTTGTTGCTCGGCGATAGCGCATGGTTCTCCTTTCCGGAAAAATCCAGTCTGTTCGGTTGCTCCGAATGGCCACCAACTGACCGAGGGCTCGCATGTTTGGCTTCACTGCGCCCAGCGCCAACCTACGAACTTCATCAATCACTGTTCAAAACCCACGCTACCGCCCGTGGATTAGAGCTTCCAATATGCTCCATTAACCAGCGAGGGCAGCAGCCCATTACTGATGAATAGGCACCGGATGGCTATGTTAAGCCAATCGAATCTGGTCGTGCCAGTCAAAAAATGACGCAACTATCAGTAATGTAAGAAATTTTGCGCTGGCTCAAGAAATCGCGGAGGCAGGGAAAGGATTCCCATGGCCCTTGATTTTATTGGGGTTGGCGGGTGTGGTGGGGAAGAGGGTGGCAGGCTTGCCGCTGAGAAGGGGCTGGCGGAGGTTAATCCCGCGCGGGCAATCGGCGCTATAGTGCGGGCGATGGTTGCCCTGTGCTCCGCTCCCAAGCTGGCGAGGTGGGGGATCTGCGGTAACAATCAGCTGTTGCAATCACAGCCATTTGCAACACATCGTCATGCAAATATGACCATGCAAACACATCACCAGATAGAGAGGAGATCTCCCATGAAGCGTACCATCCTGTTCGGCCTGCTCTGCGGCAGCGTGCTGCTGGCCAATCCGGTCTTTGCCAACGACTCAGCCCAGTTGCAGTGCGAAGCGCAGGCCGCAGCCAAAAAGTTAAACGGCGCCGCCAAAACCAGCTTTGTCGGCAAGTGTGTGAAAGATGCTGCTGGCGCCGCGACCGGCGAGTGCGAGAAGGCGGCAGCCGACAAGAAGCTGGCCGGTGCGGCCAAGAACAGCTTTATCCAGAAGTGCGTGAAGACGGGCGCGGCGGTGGATCCGGCGGCCAAGTGCGAGAAGGCGGCGGCCGACAAGAAGCTGGCTGGCGCGGCCAAGAACAGCTTTGTCCAGAAATGCGTGAAGGATAGCGCCGCCAAGTAAGGCATTTTCTCATCCGGTGTGTTTGCGGGGGGCCATCAGGCCCCCGTGCTTTTTATGCGTAGTGAACGCCGTGAAGCCCAAGCGTTGTCGGGAACATTAAACTCGGTTGCTGATCTTCTATGACCGGGCTCCCTATCTGGTTTTGGACATATTATCTCCCGCTTGCTGGGCTTTGCCTTGTTCAGCGTCAACCCATGAATGGTATCCATCACGGTTCACCGCCCACGCGATCGCCGATGGATTACCACTTCCGATTTGAGCCATTAACCCGCGAGGGGGCCACCCATCACTGATAAATAGGCATCGGATGGCTGGCGATAAGCCCCTCTTCAGCGGGAAGAGGGGCCGCAATAGTGCTCCCTGGCGGGCCGAGTTAGCCGAGGCTGGCCCAGGCCAACCGCAGTTTCAGTCCCGGGCCCGAGCTCCAGCCAGTGGTGGAGCTCACCACTTTACCCTGCTTGATGATGAGGAAGCTGGGGGTGACGCTCACCTGCCAGCGGGCGGCAAGGTCGCCATGCTCATCATTGTGGGTCGGGAAGGTCAGCCCCTTCCTGGCCATCCCCTGCTGCAACTTGGCTTGGTCGCCGGAGCGCAGCGCCACTGTCAGCACGTTTTCGCCGTCTCGCCATAGCTGCTCCACTGTCGGTGTGGTAACACGGCAGACTGCGCACCAGCTGGCCCAGTAATAGATCAGCAGTGGTCTGTCCCGACTCATTGTCTGCAGGTCGGCCAGAGTGCCATCTTGCAGCAGCAGTTGAGGCAGCGGGCTTTCCTCTGGCAGCGCCGGACTGCGCCAGAGGTCCAGCGCTGTCGAGATAATCACCGCCAACAGCAGCAGCCAGAGGGCCTCCTTGCTCCAGCGGTGCAGACGGAGGATCCGGGATGATGTTGCTGTCATGACTCCCCCTTGATGACCAGTGCGTTTTTGACGTTGCCCCCGAGCGCTATATGAGGGAGATCAGCCGATTGCTGATAATTTCCCCCTTGCGCTGCGGGTATGCCCCGCTCTCCCGGCAGGGTCTGTATGAGCAGGATATATCTCATCTTGTTTCTCCTTGAACAGGGGCGTTCGCAGCGTGCTCCAGAGTGGCCAGCAGAGTTGCACGATCCAGCAGGGGAGAGAGGATCTCGCCACCCGGTAGCCCGGGGCCATAGATTTGGTTGAAAGGAATGGCCACACTGCCGCGTTGGCGCAAGAAGCCGGCGATGCTGTCTGAGGGGCGGCTCCAATCCCCGCGCAAGGCCACCACATCGGGGGCACTCAGTGCTCGTTGCACATCATCGCGCAGCAGCACGTTGAATTTGTTGGCTTTGCAGGTGATGCACCAGTCGGCGGTCACATCGACGAAGACCCGCTTGTGTTGTGCCAGGGCGTCCTGGATGGCCTGCTCCGAGAGTGGCTGCCAGTGGACGGTATCCTGTTGTGGTTTGCCCTCCATGGTGAAGGCGCCGCCGAGCAGCAGGGCGGCGACCAGCAAGCAGCCCAGCGCCAGCCCCAGGGTTACACCGCGAATACCGTGGCGCCATACGACCGCCAGCAGCAGGGCCACCAATATCAGCACCATCAGGATCACAACCCTGTTATGGCCGATATGGTTGCCAAGCAGGCTGAGCAGCCAGAGGCTGGAGCCCAGCATCATCAGGCCGAGCAGGATGCGCAGGCGCCCCATCCAGCGTCCCGGTTTTGGCAGCCAAAGCGCGAGACGGGGCAGGGCGGCGATGAGCAGCCATGGCAGGCTCATGCCAATCCCCAGTGCGGTAAAGACAAGCCAGAGTTGACCGGATGGTGCCCCGAGCGCAAAGGCGACTGCGGTGCCAAGGAAAGGGGCGGAGCAGGGTGTTGCCAGCAGAGTGGCAAAGCAGCCCTGCAGAAAGTGACCGGCCATGCCGTTGCCACCCGCGGTTGCCAGGCGGGTGTTGACATTGCTCGATAACCTGATCTCGAACAGCCCCAGCAGGTTGGCACAGAACAGCAAGGTCACCACGACCATGAAGCCGATAAACCAGACGCTCTGGAACTGGATACCCCAGCCGACGGCCCCCTGGGTGGCGCGCAGCAGGGTGCTCATCAGTGCCAGCGCCCAAAAGGAGACCAGGATACCAGCGCTTGCCGCCAGGAACTGCAAGCGAACCGGGCGACGCTCACGGGTCTCCAGCTGCAGTACTGATCCCAGCTTGAGGGCCAGCACCGGCAACACACAGGGCATCAGGTTGAGAATAAGCCCCCCAAGCAGTGCAGCCCCCAGGATCCAGCGCAGCGAGTGGCCACCAGCGGGTAGTGGCAGGGGATCACCTATGGTGACCTGGCTCTGCCAGGCTTCGTCACCGTTGACCAGTACCACGCCCAGTTGCTGATGACGGATATCCGGTGCATCCCCTTGCCAGCCATCGCTGACCGGAATGCGGGCAATCAGGGTATTGCCCTGCACCTCCAGGCTGGGCTCGCCAAACTCGACCCCTTCCAGCTGCTGGAGGAAAATCTGCGGAGCCCGCCACCCCTCTTGCTGCTTAGCGCTCAGCTGTAGCCGGTTTTGCTGGTAGCCGGCCTGGAGGTTGACGCTCTTGGGCATGGCTTGAGGCAGCTTGCTCATCGCCTGTGCATAGGCAAGGTCGAATCCGTCCGGTGCCGTACCATCCAGAGCAAGGGCAAAAGGGTAGTCGGTCAGGATGCAGACGTTGCTGCAGGTTGAAAGGCGTAACGTGCCGGTCAGCGCCTTGCGGTTGCCATGGCCAAGGCTGATGGGAAAGGTAACGGCCTGCTGATACCCCTGGGTCGACATGCCGCTGACCGCGAATCGCTCTGGCACTGGCCAGTGCCATTGTTGAGTGAGTTGGGGATCATCCCAGAGAATTTCAGGGGCAATTCCCCCTTCACCCGGGTTTTGCCAATAGGTTTTCCAGCCGGACTCGAGTGCCAGACTGAGCAGCATCCGGGGCTGTGCCGGATCCCGGCTATCTGCTTGCAGCCGGATTTGTGCGTGATCGTTGCGGGGGCTGGTGAGCCAGCCGGTATCGCTGGCCAATCCGATGGATTGCCACAGCAGGCTGCCCAGCAAGAGGGCAGTCTTGAAGATGTTTGACATGGTGTTGTCTCTTGAAAATGAAAGTCAGGGTTGTTTAAGCCGCGACTGACTCATTCTCGCCAGACACAAAGGGTGAGATGAAGCCGCCGTTCTGGCGGGGAGATATTTCTGGGTGGGGGGAGGGGGGGCGAGCAACGGGGCAGTGGTGCCAGCAGGGCGATCAGGAATGCGATGGCAAAGAAGATCTGTTCGGCGCATTGCAGGCTGGCGGCACTGAGCCACTTGCCGTTGAGCTGGCAACTGCCGGGTTGCGGCGTTGCGGCGCGGCCATCCTCATCGACATCGATGGCGGAGGATGGGGCGGTCAGCATATGGCAGCCCGCGGCTATCTCCAGCTGAGCCAGCCTGGTCAGTGGCTGTAGTGCACAATTGAGCAGCAGAATGCAGACCAGCAGCAGGAGTCTTGTCGCCACGCGTTGTCGCAAAATCATGTTGCTCCTGCCTTCTTGGAATGGGGCACATCCTATCGATCAATGACAGCCCGGGCAAGCCGGTCGGATGGAACCCCGTTTCTTGCAACCGGTGAGTTGCCACGCAGCCCTCGTAACTTGCCGAGAACCGAGCGTGCTGGCCAGATCAGTCTGCCAATGCTCCGGACAAGGGCAATCGCTCAGCTACCAACAGTCAGTGATGTTCCGCGCATGCAGGCAGTCAGTGTAAAGAGAACCCGTCGAGTACTGAATGGACATTGGGATATGGGGATCCATGCCGAGACGAGAGAAAGGCCAGGCTGAAGATGGTTCATTTGGCGCAAAATAATCTCTTTTGGTCGCCAAATATTGAAAGCGTTTTCAGAAATCATTTTCAATTGTGATCCGCTTCAAAGCTTTTTAATACGTCAACCTCTAGCATTGGCCCCACGAATTAGGGGCTAGCGCTCCCGATTTTCCCGCTGTGGGAGGTAACCGGATGATCCGGCTATTTCCTTCGTTACTTTCGACGGTCATCACGGATGGCCGTTTTTTTTTGAGTTATTTCACGGTAAAGGGTCGAGTGGCTGACGCTTTCCCGTTAAAATTCCGCTTTTGCATCTGCCCGTGAGTCTTGATGTCTGCCTCCACCCTCTCCCCGGATAGTTATCTGCTGCTCAGTGCCTTGCAACTGCAGCGTGTCGCCAGTACCCGTCTGTTACAAGATACGCTGGGGGCGGGCCATGAGCTCGCCAGCCACCTGACCCGGCTCCATGACGCCGGCCTTGTCAGATTGCGCGGGGAGCAGCAGTGGAGCCTGACTGCAGAGGGGACGCTGGCGCTGATCCTGGGGGTGCGGGCTGGGCTTTGTGCTGCCCCTGACTGGAGCCGGGTCTCCTCGGTGACCGGCCAGGATCTGGTGCACGGGCTGGTGCGCGAGCTTTGCAGGGGCAAGGCGGGCGAGATCCCGGCTTTCTTCTCTCCCGGTGATCTGCTCACACTGCTCGATACCGCAGATGCCCATCTGCTGCTGGCGGGTTCCAGCCCCGCCTGGCAGCAACTGTTGCTGGAGCACTTCTCGCTGCAGCTGCTGCTCGATGCCCCTTATGAAGAGCGCTGGCCGCTGGCCAATGCGCTAGTGCGCTGTGCCCCCGAGGTGCAGGCGCAAGGTAAGGCGTTTGAGGCGGAGTGGCGCTGGCTCTGTGGGGATGGCGAAAGCACCGATTCCAGCCTGTTGTGGCCTGCCCTGCAGGCGGTTGCCTCGCAGGGGGAGTGTGGCCCGCTGGGTGAGCGGTTGCTCACGGCTCTGGGCCAGTGGCAGGCCGAGGGTCATGAGGGGCAGTGGCCGCGTGCCTTCAGTGCTTTGCTCTGGCTCGGCTGGTTGCAGCAGGCAGACCCCGTCATTGCCAGCGAGCAGCGCAAGAAGTGGCAGCGCAGCCTTGGCGGACAATTTCCGCTGCTGGCCGATCTGCTCAGCCAGTGGGCCGGTGAGCGGCATGGGCAGGCGGTCGGGCTGTTCGATACCCTGCAACTGCCTGTGGAGGAGCTCCACTGGGGCTATCTCTGGCTCGATCTCTGTGCGCTGGCCCGTCACGGTGCCCAGAGCCCGCAGGTGGCCATGTTGCACAAGTGGGACCTCTCCCATCTGCTCGATGCCGAGCCTCATCATCGCTTGATGGCGTTTTGTCAGGATCTGCTGCGCATCTTGTTGGGCGAGGCGGCCAAAGGGGCGCCCTTGTGCCAACTACGCGGCAGTGAGGAGAGTGCGCAAGAGGGCAGTGACGAGCAGGATGATGACGGGGACGTGGATAAAACCGCGGCCTCTGCCAGCTGGCTCAACTGGTTGCAGGGGCTGGGCCGCGCCAGTGGCTTACGCAAGCCGCAGGAGCGGCTGGTGTGGCTGCTCCATGCCGAGGGCCCCGAGCTGGAGTGCAAGATCCAGAAGCTGAGTACCAAGGGGGAGTGGACCGCCGGTCGCCGGGTCGATCCGACCCTGCTCTCTACCCAGTATGCCGCCATGCTCGACGAGCATGACTGGGCACTGGTTCGCACCCTGCCACGGGTGATGGGACGGCTGCCGCGGGATGTCTGGGCGCCGCTGGCCGATCACCCCCGCTTGTTCAACGCCAAGGGGCAGAAGCTGCAACTGGCCATCAGCGCCCCCCTGCTGCAGGTGGTGGCCACCGAACAGGGGATGAGTGCGCAGCTCTGCCCCGATGCGGCCGCTCGCGGGGCCCATATCATGCCGCTGGCGCAGGATCTGTGGCAGCTGATCCTCACCCCGCAGCCGCTGCTCGACCGCTTGCCTGCGCTCGAATCCATCCCGCTGCTGCCCGCCGAGGGGATGAGCGAGTTGCAGCGCACTCTGGACGGGATCGCCGATCTGCCTTGGCACAGCCAGGTTGAGGGATTGCACGGCAATGCCGAACTGGCCCCCTGGCCGGGCATTCCTTCGGTGCAGCTCGATTGGCAGGATGGCCAGCTGGCGGTCAAGCTGGTGACTCGTTTTGACGAGTTGCCTCCCCAGCCTCTGGGCAAGGGGGAGAGCATCATCCGTCAAGGGATCAAGGGTAACCACTATTGGCAGCGCGATCTCGCCGCCGAGAAGGGGCAGGCCCAACTGCTGCGCAATCAGCTTCCCATCGATCTGCCCGGCAGCGAGTGGCGCCTTGAAGGAGAGCAGGCACTGGCATTGGTCAATGCCCTGCCGGAGCTGGTGGATGCCGGTGTGGTCATTCACTGGCATCAGGACAGCGCCCGCCTCAAGAGCCTTGATGAAGCGGCACTAAGCCTGCGCATTGAGCGGCGGCAGGACTGGTTCCAGGTCGAAGGGGTACTGGCGCTCGATGAGCACCAGATCCTCGACCTGCGCCTTATTCTGCGCCAGATGACCCCGGGGCAGCGCACCGTTCAGCTCGACGAGAAGACCAGTCTGATGCTGAGCGACAAGCTGGTGGAACGACTCACCATGCTGGGGGCCATGCTCGATGAAGAGCAGCGGATCAACAACAAGCTGGCCTATCCGCTCACTCGCCTGCTCTCGGTCATTACCACCGAAGGGGATGCGGCGTGGCAATCCCTGCAGCAGGAGTGGCAGCAGGAGGTCGATTGCCCGGACGAGCTGCTCACCGCGCTGCGGGATTACCAGAAGGAGGGGGTTCGCTGGATGGCGACCCTTGCCCATCACGGTTTTGGTGCCTGTCTGGCCGATGACATGGGTCTGGGCAAGACGCTGCAGGCGCTTATCGTGCTGCGGATGCGCCAGCACCTTGGCCCTGCGCTGGTGGTGGTGCCCAAGTCAGTGGTCACCAACTGGCAGGAGGAGGTGGTCCGTTTCGCCCCCGAGCTGGATGTGGTGGTGTTCGAGAACCCGGCCGAGCGGGAGGGGATCATTCGTGAGGCCAAAGCGGGGCAGGTGATCCTCATCAACTACGGCATGCTCGGCAGCCTGGCGGAGGCGCTCAAGGCGCGCCGCTGGTCCTCCATGGTGCTCGATGAGGCGCAGCAGATCAAAAACGCCGGTACCCAGCGCGCCAAGCTGTTGTTCCAGCTCGACGGCGATTTTCGCCTCGCCCTCTCCGGCACCCCCATCGAGAACCATCTGGGGGAGCTGTGGAGCCTCTTCACCTTTATCAACCCGGGGCTGCTCGGCAGCCTTGGTGAGTTCAAGCGTCGCTTTGGCAAGGCGGTCAAGGATCCCCAGCACATGGCCTTGCTGCGGGCGGTGATCAGCCCCTTTATCCTGCGCCGTCTCAAGCAGCAGGTGCTGACCGAGCTGCCGGACAAGACCGAGATCATCCACCACATCAGCCTCTCCCCCGAAGAGCGTCAGCTCTACGAGGCGACCCGGCGGGAAGTGGTGCAGCAGGTGCAAAGCGCAGATGGTCGCGCCCTGATGCACGTGCTGAGTGGCCTGACCCGGCTGCGCCGTCTCTGCTGCTCGCCGGAGCTGGTGATGCCCGAGTGGTCGCAAACCAGCAGCAAGCTTGATGAGGCGATGGCCCTGCTGGAAGAGGCGATCGACGGTGGTCATCGGGTGCTGGTGTTCAGCCAGTTCGTCGACCTGCTGAGTCTGTTGCGGGCCCGCATCGAGCAGAAATCTTGGGATTATTGTTATCTGGATGGCGGCTGTTCGGCCAAGGCGCGGCAGGACTCCATCCTGCGTTTTCGCCACGAGGAGGTGCCGCTGTTCCTCATCAGCCTCAAGGCGGGGGGCACCGGCCTCAACCTCACCCAAGCCGATACCGTGCTGCACCTCGATCCCTGGTGGAACCCGGCGGTGGAAGATCAGGCGAGCGATCGGGCGCACCGGATGGGCCAGACCCAGCCGGTGACCGTGTATCGGCTGGTGTGCGAGCAGACGGTGGAGGAGAAGATCGTCGCCCTGCACGACGAGAAGCGGGCGCTGGCCGATGGCCTGCTGAGCGGCCAGTCCGAGGTGCGCGGGCTAGATGTGGAGAGCTTGCGGGCCCTGCTGATGGGCTGATTGGCGACGCCACCTTTCATACCTCCTATCGATACAGAAAAGGGAGAACATCCAGAGATGTTCTCCCTTTTCTTATTTGGGATACAGATGCGGGATACTCGTTTATCGCGGAAAGGCGGCCCGGTTATCCCAGATCCAGCTATCCCAGATCCAGTCACCCCTGATAGAGATAGAGGTGCAGCCGCTCGATGATGGGCTCGCCGCCAATTTTGCGATCTCGCCGCGCCTGCCGGCTCTTGGGAGGATAGTTGCCCAGATGGGTGACTGCAGGCGGGGTATCGGAGCAGAGCAGCAGAGGCAGGCTCGCCTTGATCTGCTGCTTGCGCGGGGTGCGCTCCAGCCAGAGCAGGTTGATCATCGGGTGAGTCTTGACCGGGCGGCGGATCCGCAGCTCGGCATCGGCGGGCAGACGGCGAATGTCGTACACCTCCTGATCCACCATCTTGCTCCACTCCTCGTTGTTGGAGAGGGCCGGTATGTAGCGGCGGCTGCGCTCCAGCATCTCAAGCACCTGCTCGCGACTGAGGCGATTGATGGTCTGCTTGTCAGCCCAGGTAAAGCCAAGGGATTGCAGCTCCCCCGCCAACAGGGTCAGTTTGCGGTAGACCTGCAGAGTGATCACGCCGGGCAGGGCGGTATGTACCAGCTCGAACTTCTCGTCCCGTCCCCCCGCCTGTTGCACCAGCCCCTTGAAATCGAGCTTGCGCTGATTGATCTCCTCAACCAGAGGCTGGATCAGCGGAGCGGCGGCGGCAGGAAAGCGCAACCAGCCGGGCAGCCGATGAGTTGCCTTGGTGGAGCAGCCGGGGCGGGCGCTGTGGTCCCGATAAGCGGCGAGGGTGGCCGCCAGCGCGGCTTCACCGTTGAGATAGCCCACCTCAATTTGCTCGATCGGGTCGTGTTCTTCCCCCTGTGGCACCGGGGGGAGGGGATAGACATGGGCCTCCTGCAGCTCGAGTTGGCCAAGCAGATCGGCCAGCTGGTTGAGAGAGGCTTCAATGGCGGCCATCTGTTGACGCAGGGCGGCGGTCGGGGTAAAGGTATCCATCGATGATCCTGTGGTCTGACCCGCTGTTGACGACACCAGGTATGACATCGCTGCGGGTAGCAAAACTACTGTATAAATAAACATACCAGCATGCGGTTAGAGTGCCAAGAGGCACTTTGAGGAGGGGGCAATGTGCGCCTCTGAATGGGGATGCGGTGCTGGTTTTATTTATGTTTCATTGTGTTAAATAAGGGTCATCACAAGATCATTAAATTAACAATTTCGTGTAACTCCGCTGTTGCCAGTTGTTCACACCTTGTCCATCCCTGCATATGTAAAGCAGTAAAATGCATATATAGATGGGTGCCATGCAGCACAATATGCTGCGGGCCGTTGATGGTCGAATGGTGATTTAATTATTCTTTATAAATCAAACAATTAAAATTGTATCAGTCAGCTTTTTACTATTAGTTTTCCTAATGTAACGTATCAAAATTCGTCAATTGAGTCGGCCCTGCTCCCTGACTAAGCTTTGCGCATCAAATAAAGCCCAGTGCGTAAACAAATATTCAGAGGAGCCACATCATGGCCAACATGACTTATACCGAAACCGGTTACCAGCCTTCCAGCCAATTGAATCTGGTTGCTCGCGTTAAAATGACCGCTCTGACCTGGCTGGAGCGCAGCCGCAGCCGTCGCCAGCTCTCCGAGCTGCCCGAGTACCTGCTCAAAGACATCGGCCTGAACGAAGCTGACCGTTATCAAGAGACCACCAAGCCGTTCTGGCGTGGTTAATCAACCGGGCATGGATGCCTTGTTTTTCTGCTGAGTCGTTTGCTGTTCTGCCCCGTGGCGCCCAGCCGCCAGGTCTGTTGTCTGTTTTATCTCCCCCCCGCTTTACGTTGATCCTTTTTCCTCTCCTCTTTATTCCACATCGCTACTGTCATTGCTGTCATCGTTAGATTGTTATCACACTTGTATCGTTAATGTTTGAATTTGTTTAAAAAACGATTTTAAGCCGCGATGCCTTGCGTATAATCCGGCCATAGTATTCCAGAGCGAGAGGGTGAGACGGATGATTCCCCAGCACGATTTTTTGGCCTTGACCCGCAGCCATGAGTGGCAGCTTGAGCCCTTTGAATTTGCCCTGCCCGATGGTGCGCGGGTCAGTGTCTGGGATACCGGCGTGCTCTGTCTGGAGCCTGCCAGTGGCGCGGGCGGCCAGCCGGGAGGGCGCAAGGATATCGTCCTCTCCTGCGGTATTCACGGCAACGAGACCGCTCCCATCGAGATCTGCAACCAGCTGCTGAGTCGTCTGCTCTCTGGCGAGCTGAGCGCCCGCCATCGGGTGCTGTTCCTGTTTGGCAATCCGGCGGCGATGAATCTGGGGCTGCGGGAGGTGGAGGAGAACATGAACCGGCTCTTCTCCGGTGCTCACAGCAAGGGGGAGGGGCTCTGCAATCGGGAGCGGATCCGTGCCATGCGTCTCGAGCAGTATGTGAGCCGCTTCTTTGCCGATCCGGCTCGTCCCCGTTACCACTACGATCTGCACACCGCCATTCGCGGTTCGCGCCACGAGAAGTTTGCCGTCTACCCCTTCCCCCACGAGCGGCCTCACTGCCGCGAGCAGGTGCAGTTCCTCGGCGCCTGCGGGGTGCGTACTATTCTGCTCTCCGCCAGCCCGACCACGACCTTCAGCTACTACAGCTCCCGCCAGCATGGTGCCCACGCCTTTACGGTGGAGCTGGGCAAGGTGCGCCCGTTTGGCGAGAACGACATGACCCGCTTTATCGAAACCCGGCAGGCGCTGCAGGAGCTGGTCACTCAGGATGAGGTGGCACTGGAGCCGTGGCGGGCGGATGATTTCACCCTGTTTGCCATCGATCGGGTGATCACCAAAAAATCGGCGGACTTTCGCTTCCTGTTCGCCAGCGATGTCGACAACTTCACCGAATTCCCCCAAGGGTTCGTGCTGGCCGAGGATGGCGAGCTGCGCTACACGGTCGAGAAGCCGCGTGAGGCGGTGGTCTTCCCCAATGCCAATGTGGCGATCGGTCAGCGCACCGTGCTGATGGTGGTGCCGACAAGGCTCTGGGAATAGCTGTGATAGTTTTGCCTGCAGAGCGGTGATGCATCCGCAGGCGGCGCCAAGCCATTGTTTTAGTCGGCGGCTTAGACACAGCAGCGGTTAGCCGCAGTAATAAAAAACGGGGCCAGTCAGATGACTGGCCCCGTTTTTTATCGGGTTCACGCGGTGAGGCTTAGCTGTTGTTCTTCACAAACAGGGTCAGCTCCTGACCGGGTTTGAGGTAATCCCCTTTATCCAGCTGGTTCCAACGCATCACATCGTTGATAGCCACCTGGAAGCGAGCCGCGATGGAGGAGATGGAGTCGCCACGGCGAACCTGATACACCATCGATTTGTCGCTCTTCTTCCCTTGCTTGGGATAGACCACCAGCTTCATGCCTGGCTTGAGCGCCGACTTGGCATTCAGACCGTTCCACTTGGCGAGCTCTTCGTGGGAGACGCCGTGCGCCTGGCTGATGCTCCACAGGTTGTCACCCGAGCGCACCTTGTAACTGACCTTGGCCTTCTGGCTGCTGCCACGGCTTGCCAGCTGCTGCGGTTTGCTGGCGGAGCTGGCCTTGCTGCTGACCTGACCATGGGTCGGGATCACCAGTTGTTGACCGCGACGCAGGTTGTTGCTGCGCAGATTGTTGGCCAGTTTCAGCTCGCTCACGCTGACGCCGTGATTCTGGGCGATGCGCGACAGAGTATCGCCACTGGTGACCTGATAGGAGCGGGTACGAATACGCTCGCTCTTGGGCAGATCGGCCAGTGCCAGCTCCAGGGTATCGGCATACTCCACCGGTACCAGCAGGCGGTAAGGGCCACGGGGCGACATCACGCCACGGCTCAGGGCCGGATTGACCTCCTTGAGCTGTGACGTGCGCAGACCGGCCAGTTGGGCGGCCACATTCAGATCGATCTGGCTGCCAGTCTCAACCACACGCAGCTTCGGCTCGTTGGCGAGCACCGGCAACTGGATATTGTACTTGTCCGCATTGCTGATCATGTCAGCCATGGCGAGGATCTTGGGCACATACATCCGGGTTTCGCGCGGCAGATCGAGCGACCAGTAGTCGGTCGGCTTGCCTGCGCGCTGATTACGCTGGATGGCGTTGCGCACCCGGCCTTCACCGGCATTGTAGGCGGCCAGCGTTTGCAGCCAGTCACCGTCAAAGAAGCGGTTCAGGTACTCCAGATAGTCGAGCGCCGCATTGGTGGAGGCCAGCACATCGCGCCGTCCATCATACCAGTTGTCGTGGCGCAGACCGAAGTTTCTGCCTGTCGCTGGCACAAACTGCCAGAGTCCGACGGCATTGCTGCGGGATCGGGCATGAGGATCAAACATGCTCTCGATCATCGGGACAGTAATAAGCTCCATTGGCAGCTCACGCCGTTCAATCTCCTCTACCATCAGATAGAGGTAGGGTTCAGCCCGGCTGGCAATGGTCGCCAGATGCTTATCATTGCGCAACAGCCACTCACGTTGCTGGCGGATGCGCGGGTTGTCCGGAGTTTCCAGTTGCATATCATCGCTGATACGCACCCACAGATTGTCCGTCTCTTCCATTTCATCTAGTTGTTCATCGCCAAACAGGAAATGGGAAGAGTGTTTTTTATGCGCTTTTTTCTTGACCTGGGGGGACTTGATCGGCTCGATTGCCGTTAGCGCCCGGTCATCCTGATGGCTCAGGTTTTGGCAGCCGCTGAGCAACAGCGCTGCCAATAAGGCCGTTCGTACCTTCATCTCGTTCCGGTCATTTTTGGGAAAAACAGCCCGCATCATAAGGGGCAATGGCCCCCTGATCAAGGTTTGTTCAAAAAACGTCCTTCCACTGACGCAAGATGGTGAAGGTATCTACCGGATTTTCCACGCATTTTAGCCCCTTCTTTTCAGCAGAAAATTTTACCGAATCGAGCTCGCAGCGCAGAAAAACATTAAACTTGCGTTCATCCTCCAGCCGGGTGGGCAGGCTTGGCAGCCCTTGTTGCCGCAGTTTGCTGATCAGTCCGATCTGATCACGGATCGCCGGATTGTCCGGTTCAACTGCATAGGCAAAGCGCAGGTTGGAGAGTGTGTACTCATGGGCGCAGTAGATCAGGGTCTCGTCGGGCAGGGCGGCAAGGCGCTGTAACGAGTGGTACATCTGTTCCGGCGTCCCTTCAAACAGGCGGCCACAACCGGCCGAGAAGAGGGTATCGCCACAAAACAGCATGCCGTTACCATAGTAAGCGATATGGCCACGGGTGTGCCCGGGCACATGGATTACCTCGAGGGCGAGGCCGTGCCAGTTGATCTGATCACCATCTTCGAGCCACTGGCCATGATGATCCGGCATAGGGTCAAGTTTGGGGCCATAGAGCCGGGCGTGGGGGAAGTGGGCAAGCAGGTCGGTGACGCCCCCGACATGGTCGTGATGGTGATGGGTCAGCAGGATGGCATCGAGCACCAGCCCCAATGCCTCGAGCCGCTCCAGCACGGGTGCGGCATCGCCCGGATCGACCACCAGACAGTGATTTTCGTGGCGGATCAACCAGATGTAGTTGTCATTAAAGGCTGGAACTGTGATCACTGGATACATGAGTCTGCTTCTCTTTAGGGAGGGTATCTTATATAACAGGATGGCGTTCGAAACCCCGAGTTGAGCCCTATTATGCAGGTGGCACGTACCGAACAACAAATCGAGATCCCGACCAGCTGGTCTGCATTGCCTATGGGGGACTGGGTGGCGGCCGAGATCCAGGATCGGCTCGACAACTGGTGCCCCAATCTGTTTGGGTATCATCTGCTGAAAATTGGCGCCCTGAGCGCTGAACTCTCCTGCAAACGCTCCTCCATTCGCCACCAGATCGGGGTTGCCCCCGGTGGGCGGCTGCTCGACATGTATGGCGACCCCCTCGATCTACCGGTACGGACCGGCAGCGTCGATGCCTGCCTGCTGGCCCACTGCCTTGATTTCTCCGCCGATCCCCACCAAGTGTTGCGCGAAGCCGAAAGAGTGTTGACCGACGATGGCTGGCTGATCATCAGTGGCTATAACCCCATGAGTCTGGTCGGGATCGGTCACTGTGTGCCGTTCTTGCGGCGCAGAATGCCCTGGTCGGCACGGATGTTCACCCCTGGGCGGGTGACGGACTGGTTGCATCTATTGGGATGCGAGGTGATGTTCGACGAGCGCTTTGGTTATTCGTTTATGGGAAAACAGAGTTGGCACAGTTGGTGGCGAGAGAGTATCGGGCGGGATTATTGCAGGGCATTTGCATCGGTATACGTGATTGCGGCCCGTAAACGGCGCTTTCCACTGATCCCGGTGCGGCGGCGCTGGCAACTGCCAAAGTCCCTCGCCACACCGGGAATGGCCCGTCAGGGCTGGTAGCCGGTATCCTCGGCCAGATCCTTGCCGCAGGCGGCCTCTCTGGCCAGCTCGTCACACCGTTCGTTCTCCGGGTGGCCGGAGTGACCCTTCACCCAGAGCCACTCAATCTGGTGGCGACCCACTTCTGCATCCAGCTCCTTCCAGAGATCGACGTTTTTGACCGGTTGCCGGTTGGCTGTCATCCACCCTTTCTTCTTCCAGCCGATGATCCACTGGGTGATCCCCTGGCGGACATACTGGCTGTCGGTGGTGAGGCGCACCTTGCACGGTTCGTTGAGGGTGCGCAGCCCCATGATGGCGGCCATCAGCTCCATCCGGTTATTAGTGGTCAACTTGAATCCGGCGGAAATCTCTTTGCGGTGCTTGCCGTAGACCATCACGGCCCCGTAACCACCCGGGCCCGGATTGCCGAGGCAGGAGCCGTCGGTATAGACATCAATCTGTTTTAACATGAGCAATCAATCTGTTTTAACATGAGGCTTGGGGTAAACTAGCGAGTAAGTAAAGCCGAAGTTTGACATAGATTGGATCATGAACACACCCCAACTGAATCGCCAGATCATTCTGGATACTGAAACCACAGGTATGAATACGGCGGGCGGCCCTGTCTATCTGGGGCACCGCATTATCGAAATCGGCTGTGTGGAGGTGATCAACCGCAAGCTGACCGGTAACCACTATCACGTCTATATCAAGCCTGATCGTCTGGTTGACCCGGAAGCGATCCAGGTACACGGTATCACCGACGAGTTCCTGCGTGACAAACCGTCGTTCAGCCAGATTGCCGATGAATTCCTCGACTTCATCCGCGGCGCCGAACTGATTGCCCACAACGCACCGTTTGACGTGAGCTTCATGGACTACGAGTTCAGCAAGCTCGGACTCAACTTCAAGACGGCGGATATCTGCACCATCACAGATACCCTGGCGATGGCGCGGGATCTCTTCCCCGGCAAGCGCAACAACCTAGATGTGCTGTGCGATCGTTACGGTATCGACAACTCCCACCGTACCCTGCACGGGGCTCTGCTCGATGCGGAGATCCTGGCGGACGTCTACCTGCTGATGACCGGCGGCCAGACCAAACTCAATCTGGCCACCGAGAGCAACGAAAACGAAAGCAATCAGGACACCAGTATTCGCCGGTTGGAGAGCAACCGACCCGCCCTCAAGGTGGTGCGTGCCAGTGCCGAGGTTCAGGCCCTGCACGAAGCGAGACTGGATCTGGTACAGAAGAAGGGAGGAAGTTGTCTGTGGCGGCAATGAGGAAGTGGTGTGCCGGTCTGCTGTTGTTGTTCTCGCTAGGGGCGACGGCGACCGAGGTATTTGCCCCTTCCGATATTCCGCTGCTGGATAACCGCTTTCGCATCGATTACGGCGTGAAGGAGATCACCTTCATCATCAAGCGCAAGCCGGGCACCCCGTCCGTGATCCTAGTTCGCCCCGATGGCAGCAAGCTTTACGTGGGCAAGGTCAAACCTGCCGATGTGGGTTGGCTGGCGCTGCCAGAGCATGATCTCATTACCCTGCGCAATCCCATGCCGGGCCCCTGGCAGGCGATTGGCGAGGTGGATCCCGACAACCGGGTGCGCATTCTCTCCGATATCCGGCTCGATATCGCCGCCCTGCCGATGCAGCTCTATCAGGGGGAGGTGGTCAAGCTCAAGGCGTGGTTGCTGATCAATGGCCAGCCGCCGCAAGATAAATACTACCTCTCTGATCTGGGGATGACGGTCAAGCTGCAATCTTTTAGTGACGCAGATAAGAAAGAAGTCGTCCTAGATCAGGTGCTTGGCCACTATCGCGACGATGGCAAGGGGCTGGACGAAGTGCCGGGTGACGGCATCATGACGGCGGAAGTGACACTACAGGATATTCCCGCCGGCAAATACCGCGCCATGTTCAGCACAGGTAATCAGGTGTTTGTCCGAGCCCGCTATCAGGATGTGCTGCTCTATCCTTATCCGTTCAGCTATAACCTGACACCCCCTTCGGAAGAGCTGGGCGCCAAATTGTCGCTGCTGATCGATCGTGATGAACTGGATCCGGCCTCTGTCGCGATCAAGGGGAGTGTCACCAGCAATGTGGGTGGCCTCTACGAGTTTAGCGAGACGGCCAGTGAGCCCAAGCTTGATATCGATCTCTCTGCCATCAAGGAGGTCGGTCAGCATGAGGTGAAAGCGACCCTTTATGGCACCACTCGTCTGGGGCGCGAGCTGAAGATCGAGTTGCCGGTGAAAACCTTCAATATCTTTCCGCCCCCTCCGCCTCCCGCAGAGGTGGCATCAGCAGCCGCTCAGGCCTCCAGCGCCGAGTCTACCGAAGAGCAGCCTGAAGAGGGAATGGGGTGGCTACTTTGGGTTCTGGTTGGGGGTGGGGTACTACTGGTGTTGCTGGGAGGCGCAGGTTTTGTGGTGATGCAAAAACGGCGTGCTTTTAAACGTGCGCTAGCAGCAGCTCAGGCTGAAAATCAACAAAACGGCCAACCGGCAGCCAAGCTGGATCTCAATTTGCCAGAGCAGTAGCCCAGACTCGGGAAAAACGATACACCAGAGAGAAGAAACCGCCCTCGATAAGCAGGGCGGTTTTTTAGCTCGAACCCTTAGGATAAGGGATTGGCAGCAATCAGTGATCGCCAATATAGACATCCTTGTTCTGCTCGCGGATTTCGAGGAACTTGTCCAGATTGGCCATCATCAGCTCGACCAGCTGGGGGTCGAAATGCTGCCCCTTCTCCTCTTCAATCAGGGCCAGCACCTTGTCCAGCGGCCATGCTTTCTTGTAGCAGCGATCCGAACCCAGGGCATCGAACACATCGGCCAGTGCCACGATCCGTCCTTCCAGTGGGATATCGGCCCCCTTCAAACCGCGGGGATAACCGCTGCCATTCCACTTCTCATGGTGATTGCCTGCTATGGTGGCGCCAATCTGGAACAACGCCAGATCGCTGCCGGAGAGCATATCCTGACCGAGTTGGGCATGAGTTTTCATGATCTCCCACTCTTCCGGGGTCAGCTTGCCCGGTTTGTGCAAAATGGCATCGGGAATCCCCACCTTGCCAATGTCGTGCAGTGGTGAGGCCCGTTTAACCAGCTCGCTCTGCTCTTCGCTCATGCCCATCAGGTGGCAGAAAAGCTCGGTGTAGAGCGCGACCCGTTTGACGTGTAACCCTGACTCCTTGGAGCGTGTTTCGACCAGTTCGCCGATGCGATAGATGATCTCCCGCTGGTTGTCGGCGATCACCTCGTTGAGCCGGATATTTTCAAGTGCCACTATGATGTTTTCGGTAAACAGGGTCAGCAGGCTGGTATCGATCTGACTGAGCTGGCGAGTGGTCTCGATATGAAACAACAGGTGGTGGCGCGGGTTTTGGCAGTAGAGCACCATCTGGTTGGTGTTGTAGATATTGCAGCCCCGGGTCATGGCCTGACGCAGTATCTCGGGTGCCTCTGTCAACCGCACCGGGGGATGACCTGGCAGCAGGGGCTCCAGCAGTTGATCCTTCACTTCGTAGGCATATTGTTTTACATCGTAAATCTGGGTCTCTCCCAGATGGAGCAGGGCGCTCAGCTGCTCCTGGGCGCCTTCGACAAACTGACGCAGCGCCCGTTTCTCAAAGATCCCCTTGGAGGCTTCGATGACTTTTTCCAGCCCTTGCCGGTTGCTTTCCAGGGTGCGGATATCCCGATAGGAGCGCAGGCTGGCACGCAGCAGGGTGCGCAGCTTCTGGGAGGTGAGCTCGGTTTTATCCTTGTAGTCGTTGATGTCGTAGTTGGTCACCACGTCATCTTCCGGCGCCTGGCCGGGTTGGCCGGTACGCAGCACGATGCGTACCATCTTGTTTTGCAGCTCTTCACGGACATATTTGACGACATCAAGACCGGCGTGATCGACCTCCATCACCACGTCCAGCAGCAGCAGTGCAACATCCGGGGTGGTGGCCAGCAATTTTTTTGCCTCTGCTGCCGAATAGGCATGCAGAAACTCGATGGGACGATTGTCAAACTCGAATTTGTTTAAAGTGATCTTGGTGATGCGATGCACTTCCGGTTCATCGTCAACAATCATCACCCTCCAGCCTGCTTGCTGCGCGTCGGGGAGGGAGAGCTCGTCATCATCAATAATCAGGATCTGGTCATCCATCATACAATCCTGTTTGGCATCCTGTGCTTACATTAACTGCTTCACTAAGGATAGGAAACTTATTGAGAAATAAAATTTGATCTCGAAAAACTATGGTCGAAATAGGCAAATGGAACCCTGCGTGACAGTGTTGTTGTCCGGCTGCTTTCTTCGTCCAATCATGGGACTAGCGTGCATAAGCCCGTTTCTCTGTTCGGGGGCTGATGGTAGTGATTAGTGATGTTTGAGCCGGATAGACGAGAAATAATCGCATTTGATAGTGATTCCCATTTATGTGTAGCATAGGCAACACACTCAACGAGGAGCCTCATTGTGTCCCCATCTCTGCCTCCCAATCGTCCCCGTCTGCTGACTGTCAAAGCCATTACCCAGATCACCCCCCATTTGCGTCGTATCACCTTTGGTGGCAGCGAACTGGCTGACTATCCCTTCACCTGCGGTGGTGCCCATATCAAGGTGATGCTGGCCCAGCCCCATCAGGTAGAGCCGGTGCTGCCTGCAATGACCCCGAGCGGCCCGCGCTGGAGTGACCCGGCGGACAAGCCGGTTATCCGCACCTACACCATCCGCGCGTTTCGCCGTGATGAGCAGGAAATTGATATCGACTTCGTGCTGCACGGTGACGGTGGGCCCGCCAGCGCCTTTGCTACCCATGCCAAGCCGGGAGAGAAGGTAATCCTCTCCGGGCCGGGTGGTCCCAACCCCATGCTGCAACCGGCCGATCACTACTGTCTGGTAGGGGATCTCACCGCCTTGCCCGCCATCATGGCGATGTGCGAGGTGATGCCTGCCGATGCCAGAGGGGAAATTGCGATTCTGGTGCCGGATCAGGCCGATGCTCAGCCGTTGACGCTGCCGGTCGGGTTGCGCTGTCACTGGTTTGTCGGCGAGCCCGAGTCCAGTGGCCTGCTGGAGCATGTGATTGCTCTGCCGCTGGTGCGCGATGGTGGCTTCTTCTGGCTGGGTGGGGAGGAGGCGCTGGTGCTGCCGCTGCGCCGCCATTTTCGTTCAGTGCTTGAGGTGGATCGCCAGTCGCTCTACGCCGTGCCGTACTGGCGTCGGGGCAAGAGTGAAGAGGCCTATCACCAGACCCGTCACGATGTGATGGATAATTAAGCGGATGCGAAAGAATACCTGATTCACGCTTGCAAATAAAAATGATTTGCATTTAGTATTGCGCCGTCCCGATGTCAGTCGGTACGGCGCTTTTGTTATTGATGGCTGCGAGTGGCATAGCACAACGCATGGCCTGCCGTAATGCACTGATGTTCGGGGTGATGGGGCATGGACGACTGTTCATGCCAATGAACTCCATCACTTTGCACCGGGTCTGGCGAGGTCAGACAGGGATGTCGGTGGTGTTGGCCCTGATTGTTTTATGTGGAGTGTTGATGATGCGTACATCATCCCGACGATTTGCAGTGCATCCGCTGGTGTTATCCCTTTTTGCCCTGCCAGTTCTGGCCCAAGGGACTGCGCCTGTCACCGCTCATGAAACTATGGTGGTGACGGCGAGTAAAACCCGGCACAGCGAGCTGACCGCCCCGGCCAGCGTCTCTGTGGTGACTCGGGCCGAGCTCGACAAGCTCAATGTCAATGATCTGACCGGCGCTCTGAAACAGTTGCCGGGGGTCAATATCAGCCCTGCTACCAGCTACGGCCGCAGCGAGATCAAGTTGCGCGGGCTGGAGGGGGATTACACCCTGTTGCTGGTGAATGGCCGGCGTATCAGCTCCCGCGATGCTCTTACCTCCGGTTATGGCAATGATTTCGATCTCTCCGCCATCCCCATGGCGGCCATCGAGCGTATCGAAGTGATCCGTGGCCCCATCTCCTCCCTCTACGGTGCCGATGCGCTGGGTGGGGTGGTCAATGTCATCTTGCGCCAACCCGGGGAGAAGACTGAAGCGGCGGCCACCTATACCTTCAGTGACCCCACCGACGGTCACGGAGGGGATATCAACAAGGCGAGTGCCTATGTGGGCGGGGCGCTGATCGACAACCAGCTGCTGGCCAACCTGGTGGTGGAAGGGAACCACAGGGATGCCTGGCAGAGCGAGCAGAGCATCAACCCCAAGGCCGATGCCATCGAGCAGCGTGAAAAGCTGGGGATCCTCTCCAACGTCAAATGGTTGATCGATGATCGTCAGGATCTGGATGTAGGGATGAACTACGCCAAAGACGATCGCGAGGCCCACTGGAACAACTACGGCCAGACGCCGCGCAACATCCAGCAGATGGAACGACTGGGACTCAACGCCACCCACGTCGGCCGTTGGGATCAGTTCGACAGCCGGGCCGGCTATGCCTTCGAGCAGGTTGACCTGTTTGACGACTCCGAACTGATGACGGCGCTGAGCAAGACCAGCGGCGATGTGAGCCAGACCAACCACACCTTCGATGGCCAGCTGAGCGGTAATCTGGGCAGCCACCTGCTGACCAGCGGTGCCGAGTACCGCATCACCGAACTCAAGCATAACGTCAACCTCAAGGGGGGCGATGTCAGCGTCAACCAGAGCGCGCTCTATCTGCAGGATGAGTTTGGCTTTGGCGATCTGGCGTTGACCCTGAGTGGCCGGGTCGATCACCACGAGACCTATGGCACCGAGTTCAGCCCCCGTGGTTATGCCCTCTACAGCCTGACGGACAACTGGGTGGTCAAGGGCGGGATTGGCAAGGCGTTCAAGGCGCCGACTATTGCCCAGTCCAACCCGGATTATGCGGTAACCGCCTGTCGCGGTCGCTGCGCCGTGGTGGGCAACCCGGATCTGAAACCGGAAACCGCCGTCAGCTACGAGCTGGGTACCGCCTATGATGGTTCGTTCTGGGGCGCCGGGGTTACCGCCTTCCACAACGATATCAAGGACAAGATCCAGAGCGAGGCATGGACCTCCACCTGGCGTCCGGCGGTGATGACCTATCAGAACGTCAGCAAGGCCCGCATCAAGGGGGTGGAGCTGAGTGGTTGGTTTGATATTACCGATGCCCTGACCCTCTCCAGCAACGTCACCCTGATCGACGGGGAAGACAAGACCAGCGGCAAGGATCTCTATCGGACGCCGGAGCATACCGCCAACGCCAAGCTGGAGTGGCAGGTCATCGAGAGCCTGAGTACCCAGCTCGGCTGGAACTACACCGGCAGCCAGATCCTTCCGGTTCCGCGCATGAGCGGCACCACCTATGAGACCACCGCCGCATTCCACACCCTGGATGTCGGGGCAGTCTGGAACGCCACTCGGGCACTGGATCTGAAGTTCGGACTCAACAACCTGACCAATACCAAGCGTGACTGGGTTGCCACCGAGGCCGATCAAATTCTCGACGGGCGTACTGTCTATGCCGGTGTGGCCTACAAGCTGTAACGGTTGAACGGGAGCCCGCATTGGCGGGCTTCCGTTGTTGCCACGGTATCACCTCGGGTGACGGCTTTTATTTCAATTACATGTATGTCAACAACATGCGCATTGCCACCATAAGGAGTTAAAGGGTGTTTAGAGACCAGACCTCGCTGTTCTGGCTGGGATTGTTCCTCCTGTTCGTACTGCTTTCTCTTTCGCTCGCCACCGGTGCGGGTGTCTATGGTGCTCGCGAGGTGCTCGGCTACCTGATGGGGGATGCCCGCTGGGCTGGCGACCAGAAGCTCGCCATGGTGCTCAATACCTTGCGACTGCCGCGCACCCTCTGTGCCATGGTGGTCGGCGCCTCTTTATCTCTGGCTGCCTCCTTGTTGCAGAGCGCGACCCGCAATCCGCTGGCGGAGCCCGGCCTGCTCGGCGTCAACGCCGGGGCCGTCTTTGCGCTGGTGGTGGGGCTCACCTGGTTCGGGGTGGAGTCCGCCTATGGCTATCTGCTCTGGGCCGGACTCGGCGCACTGCTCGGCAACGTGATTGTGCTGGGGCTAGGCATGATGATTGGCCGCTCCAACCCCCTCAAGCTCATTCTGGTCGGGGTGGCGCTCTCCGCCACCTTCGGCGGTCTCTCCAGCTTTCTGCTGCTCTCCAACAAGATGGTGCTGGAGCAGTACCGCTTCTGGAACCTCGGCTCCCTGTCGGCGGCCAATCTCGATGCCATCATAGCCGTACTGCCCTTCGTGCTGGCGGCGTTTGTCATCACCTTGCTGCTCTGTCGCCAGCTGACCCTGATGCAGATGGGGGACAGTCAGGCCCAGGCGCTGGGGATCCGTCCAAACCGGGTGCGAATTGGCGTGCTGCTGGCCGCCACCCTGTTTACCGCCAGTGCCATCGCCATCGCCGGCCCCATCGGTTTTGTCGGCTTTCTGGCCGCCTACTGTGGCCGATTGGTGGAGCCGGTGAAGCTGTCGGTGCAGGTCTGTTTCTCCGCCCTGTTCGGCATGCTGTTTCTGCTGTTGGCCGACATTCTGGCGCGCTGGCTGATCCAGCCGTTCGAGCTGCCCAACGGGGTCATTCTGGCCCTGATCGGTGCGCCTGTGCTGATCGCCATCGTTCATCGCGGGGGCTTTCGTACCCTGCTGACCGTCAAGTGAGGGGCTGATGCGTACACCTACCGATATGCTCTGCCTGCGGGCCGGCAACCGCTCTTTGCTGATCCATCTGCCCAGCTGGCGTTGGCTGGCTCTGCTGGCCATGGCGCTGCTGGTGCTTGCTCTGCTGGCCCTGAGCGTTGGCGGCGGCAAGCTCGGCTTTGCCGGGGTGGTCAACACCTTGCAGGGGGAGGGGACGCGGCTTGAGCAGCTCACCCTGTTCAAGATCCGGCTGCCGCGCATTCTTGGGGTGGTGGTGGCGGGGGCGGCCATGGGGCTCTCCGGCTGTCTGGTGCAGACTCTGGTGCGCAACCGGCTGGCCACACCCGACATGGTGGGGGTCAACAACGGCGCCTCTCTGGCCATCATCGTCTTCTCCCTCTACCTGACCGTGGGCAGCTGGCCCTGGTGGGCGGCCCCCATCGGCGCCATCTTCGCGGCGCTGGTGCTCTATGCCCTCTGCCGCAAACCGGGTGAGCAGGGCTATCTGTTCGTGGTGATCGGCATCGGCCTCTCCGAGCTGTTCGAGGCGCTCGGTCAGTTTGTGATGTCCACCCAGGCCCTGCTGCACCTGAGCTCCCTCTATCTGTGGAATATGGGCAGCTTTATCGCCGTGGGTTACAGCACCATCACCCCTATCGCCATCCTGTTGCTGGTGCTCTGCCCGTGGATCGTCTATCTCTCCCGCGCGCTGGCGGTGCTGCGCTTTGGTCCCGAGATGGCCAGAGGGCTTGGCGTCAACGGCGATCGGGTACAACTGGGTATTCTGGCCCAGGCCATTCTGGTGGCGGCGCTCGGCACCGCCATCGGCGGCCCCGTGGTCTTTATCGCCATGGCGGCCCCCATTCTTGCCTCCTGGCTGGTGAAAGACCGGGTGGTGCCGCTCTGGCTGGCGGCGCTTAGCGGCGCCCTGCTGCTGCTTGCCAGCGATACCCTGGTCCGGGTGCTGGCCAGCCCTCACGAGGTGGCGACCGGTATCATGACCCGCATTCTCGGCGGCCTGTTGCTGCTGTTTCTTCTTGTTAACGATCGCCAGAGGGCTGACTGATGACGCTCACCGTAAATCGCCTCCACTTCGCCTATCAGCAGACCCCCATTTTGCGGGACATCTCTTTCAGTGTGCCGAGGGGCAAGCTGGTGGGGATCGTCGGCCCAAACGGCTGCGGCAAATCGACACTGCTCAAGCTGCTATCCGGCCAGATGAAAGCCCAACGCGGCGAGATCCTGCTCAAGGGCAAGCCGCTCGCCAGCTACCCCATGAAGGGGCTGGCGCGGGAGCTCGCCTATCTGCCCCAGCGGCCGACCCTGCCTGCCGGCATTCTGGTGGAGCAGTTGGTGCAGTATGGCCGTCACCCTCATCAGGGCTGGTTCAATCAGTGGGGTGAGGAAGATGCCCGCATGGTGCGTATTGCCTGCGAGCGGATGCAGCTTGAAAACATCTGGCAGCAGAGCGCAGCGTCCCTCTCCGGCGGGCAGGCACAGCGTGCGTGGCTGGCGATGATCCTGGCGCAGGACAGCGACATGGTGCTGCTCGACGAGCCCACCAGTGCCCTCGATATCGGTCACCAGACCGAGGTGATGGAGGCAATCCACCGCATCACTGCCGAAGGCAAAACCGTGCTGCTGGTGATCCACGATCTGGCGATGGCGGCCCGCTACTGTGACGAGTTGATCGCCATCGGCGAGGGGACCATTGCTGCCATGGGCCCGGCCCGGGAGGTGGTGACCAAGGATCTAATCGACCGGCTCTACCAGACCAGTGTCGACATTCTGCATGCCCCCGGCGACGGGGCGCCCATTATCGTGCCCCGTCGCCACGAACATGGCCGCACCCTGCGTTCGGCGAGTTGAGTCATATGGGCCTGCTCTGTGGGCCCACCGAGTGTATTCACGCGGCCGATTATCCGGGCCGTGCAACGATGAAGGAGTGAGATGATGAAGCGTTTTGCAGCCCTGGCAGCAGCCATCCTGATGCTGGCCGCGCCGCTGGTTCAGGCGCAGGAGATGCGTGAAGTGACTGATGCGTTTGGCCAGAAGGTGCAGGTGCCAGCCCAGCCAATGCGGGTGGTGGTGCTGAGCGAGCTCGAACTCGACAGCACCCTGACCCTGGGGCTGACCCCCATCGGCGCCGTCAATGGCCGTGGTCAACCCACTTTGCCTCGCTATTTGCTGAACAAGGCGGGCATGGGGATCCAGGTGATCGGCGATCTCGACAGCCCCAATCTGGAGTCGCTGATTGCGCTGGATCCCGACCTTATCCTGACCGGCCAGACCCGTCCCGAGCTGCTGACCTTGCTGGGGGAGATCGCGCCGACCGTGGTGACCAGCAAGTGGGGGGAGCCGTGGCAGGATAGCTTCCGCCGCACCGCCCACACCCTCAACCGCGACCAGCAAGCAGCTACTTTCTTGCTGCAGTATGCCGAGCGGTTGACTCAGGCCCGCAGCAAGCTGGCCAAACATCAGGGGGAGAGCATCAGCATAGTGCGCTGGAACCCCAAGGGGCCGAGCTTTATGTATCAGGGCACCTTTGCCAGCAGCGTGGTTGAATCGATGGGGCTGGTGCGTCCGGGCAAACAACAGGGGACTGGCGCGCCCCATTCACCGGCGCTGAGTCTCGAGTCCCTCAACTTGTTGGATGCCGACTGGCTGGTGGTCGGTACCCTGAGCGCCAGCGGCGATGCGGTGGATGCCATGCGTCAGGCGGAGCAGACCCCGGCGTTCCAGCAGTTGCCGGTGATCAAGGCCAAGCGCTTTGGCGCCGTGGACGGGTCGCTCTGGACCTCCAGCGGCGGCCCACAGGCGGCTCTCAAGGTGATCGAGGATGTGGAGCAGTTGCTGGCAACCCGCAGCTGAACGAGCGCGTTATCTGAGGGATGAAATCTGTGCGAATGAACCACAGATAGAGTATCTATCAGTGGTTCATTAATGTGGATGTTAATTTCTTTTATTGGCTCATTCGCAAAAGAGTGCTTTCGTTTATTGATTAATGTGTGAATTGCTGCACGTTCTGGGTACGAGCCTCGCGGTATGGCTTTTGTCGCCCCCGTTTTTCCGTATGGTATGAGCGTTTATTGGGTCAAGGGTTAATTGCTGCTTGTTCCCGTTAAGTGCTTGCTACCAAAGAGGAATCTAAATGAACGAGAGTCGACGTAGAGTCACCCTGGGGCTGTTGAGTACCCCCCTGGTCGCCACCCTCACCGGCTGCAACAGCAGCAATGACAGCCAGGGGAGTGCGGCGGATTTTCGCACCACCCTGACCGACCGGCTGAGCGCCGAGCTGCACGACGAGCAGACGGCCCGCCAGCTGGCCCCCTTCATCGAGGAGGCCTGCTTCAACATGACCCCGTCCCGGGTCGCCATCGACCAGGCCCACTGCGTCATCGCCTTTGCCTTCGGCAACCGCCCCAACGCCTCGGGCAACCCGGATGAACTGGCCGAGCCCGGCCCCATGAACGAGGCTCTGGCTGCCTGCTGTGCGGCCCTCTATCGGCAAAAGCCGGTGCCCATGTACGTGCAATGGGAGATTGCCCGCTTCCTCGACTCGGCCCGCTATCCGGACATTCCAGCCCGGGATGTCATCTCCATCGAGCCTTACTGGGATAATGAAGGCAAGCTGGTCTACCTCAGCACGGACGGCGTGGTGGAGGCCATTGTCAGGGATTATGCCGGCGGAGATGCCGCCGCCCTTGGCACGGCGGCCGTTATCGGTCACCGCGACCACGTCAAGCGCTGCATCATCACCTGCCGTGCCCGCAAGGTGGCGAGCCATGCCCCGGAGGGGATCGAACTGCCCGTCTGGTACGACGAGCAATCCGATCAACCCTGGACCCGTCGCCGCGACCTCTATGTGCTGCAGGATATCTCGGTTCAGTTGATGGGGGTGGCGCAGGCCAACATAGCCCAAGCCTATCCGAACGGCTGAGGAGACCGCTCGGCGGATGGTGCAATAACAGAAAACGGCGGGATGATCCCGCCGTTTTTTTTTTTGAAATGACTCTGATTACTGTTTCTGGATAGTGGTTACGGTTAGCTTGCCGTCCGGGTTCTCGGCGTGAAAACGCACCGCATCCCCCACCTTCAGATCCTGGAGCTGGGCCGGGTTAGCTACTCGAAAGACCATGGTCATGGGGGGCATCTTGAGGTTCTCGATCGCCTCGTGCTTGATGCCGACTTTGCCGCGCCCCTCATCGAGGCGGGTAATGACCCCCTTGGTCATCACCATTGCGGCCTGTTCGCTCATCTCACCCGTCTGACTCATATCGTGCCCTTCATGGTGCATCATCTCTTCGGCTTGCAGGTTGGTCTGGGTGGCAAGGCCAAGCAGCAGGGTCAGGGTCAGCGTTTTGTAGTTCATGATGGTTTCCTTATCGTTCAGTCAATATGGATCGTGAAATCGGGTTACTCGGATTGCGGGTACGCGCTCTTGCCAAGGCTGCGACTGCGCCACAGGTAGTAGGCGGCGGGCAGCACCAAGAGGGTCAGCACCAGCGCGCTCACCATGCCGCCGATCATGGGGGCGGCGATGCGCTGCATCACCTCGGATCCGGTGCCGTGGCTCCACATGATGGGCAAGAGGCCAGCGATGATGGTGACCACCGTCATCATCTTGGGGCGTAGGCGCAGGGCGGCGCCGTGGATCACCGCCCGGTGTAGACCCGCCTTGTCCGGCTTGCCACTGGCCACCAGGTCATCCCAGGCATGGTTGAGGTAGACCAGCATCAAGACGCCGGTCTCTACCGCCACCCCCGCCAGAGCGATAAAGCCCACCCCGACCGCCACCGAGAGGTTGAAGTCGAGCAGCCAGAGGGTCCAGATCCCCCCCACCACCGCCAGCGGCAAGGTGGTGAGAATGAGCAGCACCTCCTGAACGCGGCGAAACGCCAGATAGAGCAGCAGCACGATAATGGCGACCGTCAGCGGCACCACGTAGGCGAGGCGCGCCTTGGCCCGTTCCATGTACTCGTATTGGCCAGACCAGGTGAGGGCGTAGCCCGCCGGCAGCACCAGCTGCTTGCCCACCTCGGCTTTGGCCTCATCGACGAAGGAGCCGATATCGCGGCCGCGAATATCGACGTAGACCCAGCCGTTGAGCCGCGCGTTTTCACTGCGCAGCATGGGGGCTTCATCGCTGATGTAGACCTGGGCTACATCCGCCAGCGCGATGCGAGCGCCACTTGGCGTGACCACCGGCAGCAGCTCCAAGCTGGCTACAGAATCGCGATAGCTCTGGGGGTAGCGCAGGTTGATGGGATAGCGTTCGCGCCCCTCGATGGTTTGGCCCACCTCCATGCCGCCCACTGCGGTGGCGAGCACCGCCTGTACATCGGCGATGTTGAGGCCATAGCGGGCCGCTTTGAGCCGGTCGATATCTACCTTGACGTAGCGGCCACCCGCCACCCGCTCGGCGTAGACCGATGAGGCGCCCTCCACCTTGCCAACGATCTGTTCGAGCTGTTGGCCGAGTTGCTGGATCACCTTGAGATCCGGCCCCGCTATCTTGATGCCGACCGGGGTCTTGATACCGGTGGCAAGCATGTCGATGCGGGTCTTGATGGGGGGCACCCAGGCGTTGGTGAGGCCGGGGAAGCGGATGAGGGAGTCGAGCTCCTCTTTCAGCTTCTCCGGGGTCATGCCGGGGCGCCACTGATCCCGGGGCTTGAGCTGGATGCTGGTCTCCATCATCACCAGATCGGCAGGGTCGGTGGCGGTTTCGGCGCGCCCCGCCTTGCCGAACACGTTCTGCACCTCGGGTACGGTACGAATGAGCTTGTCGGTCTGCTGCAAAATCTCCCGCGCCTTGCCCACCGAGATATTGGCTGCGGTGGTGGGCATATACATGATGTCCCCCTCGTCCAGCGGCGGAATGAACTCGGAGCCCAGGTACTTGAGCGGCCAGAAGCCCGCCACCGTGACCACGGCGGCGATGGCCAGGGTGGTTTTCGGGCGGGCCAAGACGGCTTTGAGCAGCGGCACATAGCCCTGGCTTAGCCAGCGGTTCAGCGGGTTGGCTTGCTCCGCCAGCACCTTGCCACGGATGAAGTAACCCATGATCACCGGCACCAGCGTGATGGCGAGCGCGGCAGCCGCCGCCATGGCATAGGTCTTGGTGAAGGCGAGGGGGTGGAACATCCGCCCCTCCTGCGCCTCCAGCGCAAACACCGGCAGGAAGCTGATGGTGATGATCAGCAGGGAGAAGAAGATGGCAGGCCCCACTTCGATGCTCGCCTCTGTGATGATGCGCCAGCGGTTCTTGTCGGTGAGCGCCTCCCGCTCCATGTGTTTGTGGACGTTCTCGATCATCACGATGGCGCCATCCACCATGGCGCCGATGGCGATGGCGATGCCCCCCAGCGACATGATGTTGGCGTTGATCCCCTGCAGGTGCATCACGATAAAGGCCACCAGAATGGCGATGGGCAGGGTAATGACCACCACCAGTGACGAGCGCAGGTGGAACAGGAAGGCGAGGCAGACCAGCACCACCACGGCGAACTCCTCCAGCAGCTTGCCGGAGAGGTTATCGATGGCGCGCTGGATAAGGTCGGAGCGATCGTAGACGGTGACCACCTCCACCCCCTCCGGCAGGCTGCTCTTCAGCTGAGCGAGCCGCGCCTTGACCCCGTCGATGGTGTGCTGAGCATTCTCGCCATAGCGCATGACGATAATGCCGCCCACCACTTCCCCTTCGCCATTGAGCTCGGCCAGGCCGCGCCGGCTCTGGGGCCCGGTGACCACATCCGCCACGTCGCCCAGCAGCAGCGGGGCGCCGCGCACATTGGTGCCGAGCGGGATCTGCTTCAGATCCTCGACGCTCTTGAGATAGCCGTTGGAGCGCACCATGTACTCCGCTTCCGCCATCTCGATGACGGAGGCGCCGGTCTCCTGATTGCCCTGCTTGATGGCGGTCTCGATAAGGGAGAGCGGGATGCCGTAGGCGCGCAGTTTGTCCGGGTCGACCCGCACCTGATACTGGCGCACCATGCCGCCCACGGTGGCAACTTCGGAGACCCCGTCCACCGTCTGCAACTCGTACTTGAGGAACCAGTTCTGCAGCGAGGTGAGCTGGCTGAGGTCATGCTTGCCGGTTCTGTCCACCAACGCGTACTGATAGACCCAGCCCACCCCGGTGGCATCGGGGCCGAGCTGGGGACGGGCGGAGGCGGGCAGGTTGGGGGCGACCTGGCTCAAATACTCCAGCACCCGGGCACGGGCCCAGTAGAGGTCGGTGTTGTCGTCAAACAGCACATAGACGAAGGAGTCGCCGAAGAAGGAGTAGCCGCGCACCGTGGTGGCCCCCGGCACCGCCAGCATGGCGGTGGTGAGCGGGTAGGTCACCTGATCCTCCACCACCTGGGGCGCCTGGCCTGGATAGGAGGTCTTGATGATCACCTGCACGTCGGAGAGATCCGGCAGGGCGTCCACCGGGGTTTGCTTGACCGACCAGAGCCCCCAGGCGGTGAGCATGAGGGTCAATAGCAGCACCAGAAAGCGGTTGCCCACGGACCAGCGAATAATCGAGGGGATCATGGTTGGGCTCCTTGCTCATTGGGTGCAGAGAGCGGAGAGCGGTTGCCTGTCAGGCAGCGAATGATGGAAGGGATCATGATTTCTTCTCCACCTCGGGCATCGCCATCTGATGCTGGCTATGGTCCATGTCTTCCATCTTCTCCATCTCATCTGCCGCAGGCTTGGCGGTGTCACCGCTTGCCGGCGTTTGCTGCTGATGGATGGTGGTGATGCGGTACTCATCCCCCTCCTGCATCACCTGCAGATGGAGGGGCTGTCCCTCGACCAGCTTGCTGATGTCGACTCCTTCGGCGACGGTGAATTCCATCTCCATGGCGGGCCACTGCCACTCGGGGATGGGTTGGTGGGAGACCATCAGGGTACGGTTGGACAGATCGATGCTTTCAACCTCGCCCTGGGTCCATACCTGGGCAGGGCGCACTGCCGTCATACGCTGGAAGTCTGAATCGATGGCCGACTCGGAGTCGAGCAGGAACTGGGCCGAGCTGACGATGTTATCCCCCGCCTCTACCCCTTCCTTGATGGCCACCTTGTCGCCAAACTGGGGACCCAGAGTGACGGCCACCGACTTGAAGCTGCCATCCCCCAGCGCCAGCACCAGCCGGTCCTGGCTGCCGGTACGGATCACCGCTTCGCTCGGCACCACCGGTTGCGGCTCTCCCTTGCCCGCCTGAATCGTCACCTTGGCGAACATATTGGGTTTCAAAAACTCGTCCGGGTTGGCGAAGCGCAGGCGCACCTTGAGGGTACGGGTGGTGGCATCCAGAGTCGGGTAGAGGTAATCGACCCGGCCCTGCCAGTGGCGGCCGGGGGCGTAGTCGAGGGTCATGGTGACCGGATCCCCCACCTTCAGCTGGGCGGCCTGGCGCTCGAACACCTCGGCACTCACCCACACCTGCTTGAGGGTGCTGATGTTAAAGAGGGCCGCGGCGGGCTCCACATACTGGCCTTCGCGCACCTTCAGCTCGGAGACATAACCGCTGCTGGGGGCATAGATACGCACCGTCTCCTGCACCTGACGGGTGCGCTTGAGGGCCGCTATCTGATCTGCCGGTACCTGCAGGGACTTGAGCTTGCCTTCGGCGGCGCGCAGCAGCAGCGGGTTGGCAGTGTTGAGGGCCAGCAGGTATTCGTGCTGGGCGTTGACCAGATCCGGGGCGTAGAGCTCGTAAATAAGGCTCCCCTTGCTCACCTGCTGCCCTTCGCTCTTGATGGCGAGGGTGCGGATCCAGCCCGCCATGCGGGCGTTGACCGCCTCCAGCTTGTCCTCGTCATAGCCGACGTAGCCCACCGTCTCGATCTGCTGGTGGATAGGGAGCTTCTCCACCTTGGCAAGCCGCACCCCCAGGTTCTGCTGGATCTCGGGGCTGATGGTGACGGTGCCCGGTGAGCCGCCCTGTTTTTCCTCATAGACGGGGATAAAGTCCATCCCCATGTTGTCCTTGGCCGGGGCATTGCGCTTGTCGCGCGGATCCATGGGGTTGACCCAGTAGAGCGGCGTCTTCTCCTTGGCCACGGTGCTAGCAGTGGTCTGTTTGGCAGCCCAGTAGCCGCCACCGGCGCCGAGGGCCAGCAGCAGGGCTGATACCAGCAGTTTCTGGCTCATCGCACACCCCCACTTAGTGGCAGGGTGGCAAAGTTCTTGGCGGCGATAAGGCCGGTAACAGGGACAAGTGACATCATATCTCTTCTCTTGTGCAGGCCGCCGGATCGGAGATGGACAAGGCATCACCTAAGGGATTGGCGGCAAACGGGGCGCAGCTGTATCAGCGCGCACGGCTCCCAGTGAGCGGGCCGGTTTGGCCGGGGCACAGGGTCAGGCAAGGCGGCAGGAGACGGGCAAGCCGAGGCTTGCCGCTGCCGCAAGAGAAGATCTTTCTAGTGTCGCAGCACCGACAACATCAGGTGTCGGCGCGGCCAGGAGGGGGGATGGGTACCGCGTGATCGCAGGAAGGGATCCCGCAACCAGTTATCAAGCAGTGCAGTTGCGAAGTTACTGCCAAGTAGCAGGGGGAAGATCAGCAGGGCGACCAATACACCCAGCAGAGCTATCGCGCCGAAGGAGAGGGCATTGACGCCGGTCTGCATCTGGCACTCATCGCCCATGGCCGACCCCTCGTCTCCCTGATGGCAGGAGAGGGCCATGGTATCGCTCGGGTGAGACATTGCGGGCATCGCATGAGAGCTCTCGCCATCCGCCATCGCCATGGATGAATCGAACATCACCATCGACTGAGTGTTGTTTGGGGTCGGCTTGGAGGAGAGGGGAGAACCATGCCAGCTGATGCAGAGAGTCAGATTGCACACGAGCAGCAGCGCCAGCAATAGCCGGGCTAGCAGGGCAGAGGGCAATCTTGTCGCAAGCTGGGTGAGTGACAATCCGGTCATCCTTCAGGATCTGGTATCCAGACTCTAAACCTTGCTTCTGGGAGAAGGTCAAGGCGAGGGCTGGCGCTGTTGTTGCAGATAGATGTCGCTGTATTTCTCCAGCAGCTGATCTATCCACTGCCTCATGCCCGGCGCTTGCAGCATGGGTTCCAGCTGTTCGAGGGTGCCAAGATGGGGAGATTGTAGTGAAACAGAAATATAGAGCTCACCGCGCTGCAGTGGCCACTGCAGATCAACCATTCCGCTGCTCGGGTAATTTTCGCTCAAAAACAGGCGACCGGAAGAGCGGCCATAGGGAACGAAGTCGACCCGGTCACTGGCCAGCAGGCCAAATACCTGCTTGAGGGAGTTGACCCTGTAGATGCGGGTATTTGCTTGCAAAAAATCATCCATTTCGCTGCCAAGGCTGACGCCTATCATCATGGCTCCCCGCAGTCCGGTCAGATCCTCCCGTCGCTGCAGCAAGCGGCTGCCGGGTTGGCGCACGAACACCGCCATGTCATTGATGGCCATGGGCGTTCGGGTAAAGCGGGAGTAGTGTGCTCTCTCTTCGTTGCGCAGCGCACAGATATTGATGTCGACCTCTCCTTTCGCCACTTTCTGCTGACAGCGGGCCCAGGGGCCCACATAGGAGAGATCCACATTGAAACCCAACCGTTGATAGAGGGTACTGACTACTTCGGCACAAACGCCGATGATCTTGCCATCGCTCAGCCAGTTCCAGGGGGGATAATCGTGATGACCACAGGCGGAGAGGGTAGTGGTCGTCAAGGTCGTCGCGAGCCAGAGCTGAGCCAGCATATCCGGATCCTGTGCAAAAAAGTCTCGATGTGTGTCATTGAAGCACACCGCAGACAAAAAAATACCCCCGCACGGGCGGGGGTAGTTTGTTATCGGTGGAACGCCCGTGGAGAGCGTTACGGCTTGGCGCGCTTTTCCGACCCTTTCATGATGAGGCGGAAGAAGAGCGGGATAAAGAAGATGGCGATAAAGGTGGCCGCCAGCATGCCGCCGATCACCGGCCAGCCGAGAGCGTGACGGCTTGCGGCACCAGCGCCGCTGGAGGTGACCAGCGGCACACAGCCGAGGATGAAGGCCAGCGAGGTCATCACGATGGGACGGAAACGCAGGCGCGCCGCCTCCAGTGCCGACTCGATGAGGCTCATCCCCTCTTCGTGCTTCATCACCGCGAACTCCACAATCAGTATGGCGTTCTTGGCGGCAAGACCCACCAGGGTCACCAGCCCGATCTGGAAGTAGACGTTGTTGGTGAGTCCTACCAGCCAGGTGGCCAGCAGGGCGCCGAACAGGGCAAACGGTACGGCTGTGATCACCGCAAACGGCAGGCTCCAGCGTTCGTACTGGGCTGCCAGGATGAGGAAGATCATCACAATACCGAAGCCGAACGCCATGCCTGCGCTACCGGCAGAGGCCTTCTCCTGATAGGCGGAACCGGTCCACTCCAGCTTGGCATCGTTGCCAAGGGTACTGTTGGCCACCTCTTCCAGTGCGGCGATCGCCTGACCCGAACTGTAGCCGGGTGCCGGCTGTGCCATGATCTTGGCTGCCTGGAAGATGTTGAAACGCTCTACCAGCTCGGGGCCAGTGGCATCACGGACCGTCACCAGGCTGCTGAGCGGGATCATCTCGCCGGTGTTGGAGCGCACGTAGACGTTGCGGATATCGCTCTTCTTGGCGCGGTAGTCCGCTTCGGACTGCAACTGTACCCGGTAGGTTCGGCCAAACTGGTTGAAGTCGTTGACATAGACCTGACCGAAGGTGGCCTGCATGGTGTCGAACACCGCATTGATCGGCAGCCCCAGCGCCTTGGCTTTCTCGCGATCCAGGTCGAGATAGACCTGCGGCACATTGGCACGGAATGTGGTTGTGACACTGGCAAACTCGGGGCGCTCCTTGGCGGCGGCGAGGAAGCGCTGTACTTCGCCCGAAAACTCCTGGGCACTGCCGGAACCCCGGTTTTGCAGGTAGCCTTCCAGTCCGCCGGTGGTGGACATTCCCTGGATGGGGGGCGGGTTGAAGGAGGCAACAAAGCCGTCAGCCAGCCCCATCAGGCTCATCCCCTGCAGAGTTTTGGCCAGCTCGAAGGAGTCCTGGCCTGTCCCCTTGCGCTCGCTCCAGTCCTTCAGGGTAATGAAGGTGAGACCGCTGTTGCTGATGATGGCGTTGGAGAGGATGTCGAAGCCCGAGAAAGTGATCACATCCTTCACATTGGGATTGGCCATGGCGAGCTTGTCGAACTGATCCGCCACTGCCTGTGTCCGGCTCATGGCGGCGGCATCCGGCAGCATGACGGCGGAGATGAGGTAGCCCTGATCTTCGTTCGGTACCAGCTCGCCCGGCACTTTCAGGAAGAGACCGTAGATGGAGAGCAGCAGTACGGCGATGATGGCAAAAGCGACTCCCACCCGACGGTTCAGGAAGGCCACACCCCGTACATAGCCGCGGGTCAGCTGGTCAAATTTATCGTTGAACCAGACGAAGAAACGGGCCGGTTTGTGATGTCCCTCTTTCAGCAACACGGCGCACAAGGCCGGAGAGAGAGTCAGAGCCACCAGACCGGAGATGGCCACCGAGACCGCGACCGTGATGGCGAACTGCTTGTACATCACCCCAGTCATGCCACCCATAAAGGCGACCGGCAGGAACACGGCGCAAAGCACCAGCACGATGGCGACCACCGGACCTGAGACCTCCTGCATGGCGAGGATGGCAGCCTCTTTGGGCGAACATTTCTTCTCGCTCATGATCCGCTCGACGTTCTCGAGCACCACGATGGCGTCATCCACCACGATACCGATGGCGAGCACCATGCCGAACAGGGTCAGCAGGTTGATGGAGAAACCGAGCACCAGCATGCCGGCGAAGGTCCCGATGAGCGACACTGGCACCGCGATACAGGGGATCAGGGTGGCGCGGAAGTTCTGCAGGAACAGGTAGACTACCACGAACACCAGCACGATCGCCTCGAACAGGGTGTGTACCACCTCTTCGATGGAGATCTTCACAAACTCGGTGGTGTCGTAGGGGATCTGGTACTCGATATCCTGCGGAAAGCGCTCCTTGAGCCGCTCCATGGTGGTGTGCACCGCATCGGCGACTGCTACGGCGTTGGCACCGGGCTGCAGATAGGTAGCGATACCGATGGCCGGTTTGCCGTTGGCGCGGGCCACCAGATCATAATCCTTGCCCCCCAGCTCGACCCGGGCGACATCGCGGACCCGGATCTTGGAGCCATCGGGCATGGAGCGAACTATGATGTTCTGGAACTCTTTCACATCTTCAAGGCGACCCTTGGTCTGCACCGTGTAGGTGAAGTCGATGGGGGTCGAGGTGGGCTGAGCGCCGATCTTGCCTGCCGCAAACTGGGTGTTCTGCTCGCGGATGGCGCTAATCACATCACTCGGGGTGAGTTCGAGCTGGGCCAGTCGATCCGGCCGCAACCAGATGCGCATCGCATAGTCGGTACCGCCAAACAGAGTGGTATCACCGATGCCGGGAATCCGCTTGAGCTCGTCGATGATGTTGAGCAGGGCATAGTTTGACAGATAGGTGGTATCAAACGAGCCGTTCGGCGACTGGAGGGTGACCACCTGCAGGATGGAGGTCGATTTCTTCTTGACCGTTACCCCCTGCTTTTTCACCTCTTCCGGCAGCTGGGCCATGGCGGCCGATACCCGGTTGTTGACGTTGATGGTGGCCTGATCCGGATCTGTGCCGATCTCGAAGTAGACGTTGAGGTTCATCTGGCCGTTGGAGGCCGAACCCGATTGCATATAGATCATCCGCTCGACGCCGTTGATCTGCTGCTCCAGCGGTGCGGCGACAGTCTGGGAGATCACCTCCGGAGTGGCCCCCGGATAGAAAGCGGTCACCGAGACCACCGGCGGGGTGATCTGGGGGTACTGCTCGATGGGAAGCGAGCGCATTGCCGCCAATCCGCCCAGCACGATAATGATGGAAATCACGCTGGCGAAGATGGGACGCTCGATAAAAAACCTGGAAAACATACGAGCTCCTTACTTGGCCGCTGAGTGGCTGACCATCTTGGCGGTGATGGCTTTCATCTCGTCGGCAGAGACAGGTTTCACCACGCTGCCGGGGCGAGCCTTCATCAAGCCTTCGACGATGTAACGGTCACCGGCATTGAGGCCGCTGTCGATCAGCACCCCCTCGGAGACCACCGGGCCCAGTTTGACCGGACGGGGGATCACCTTGTTCTCGGCATCGACCACCATCACCATGCGGTCAGCCTGGGACTGGACGATAGCGCGGGGCGGCACCACTATGGCATTCTTGCGGGTGCCCAGATCGATGGTCATACGGACAAACTGGCCGGGCAGCAGCACGCCGTCCTTGTTATCGAAGATGGCGCGGGCACGGATGGTGCCGGTCTGGGGATCGACCCGGTTGTCGGAGAAGTTGAGCTTGCCCGCTTGTGGGTAGACAGAACCATCGGCCAGGCGGATATGGGTGCGCCAGTTGGTGGCGTCCTTGGCTTCAATGGTCCCTCTCTTGACCGAGTTCTCGAAATCGAGGCGATCCTGCTCCGAGTAGGAGAAGTTGACGTAGAGCGGATCAAACTGGGTGATGGTAGTGAGCAGGCCGTTGTCGCCACTGGTGGAGATAAGGCTCCCCTCGGACTGGGAGCTCTTGCTCGCCATGCCGTTGATGGGGGCAGTGACCTTGGTATAGCTGAGGTTGAGCTCGGCCTCCTTCACCTTGGCCTGAGCGGCCTGATGGCTGGCGATGGCCGCTTCATAGTTGGCGATGGTGTCGTCATAGTCCTTGCGGCTTACCACCTGGCGCTTGAAGAGGGGAATGATGCGATCCCGATCGGCGCGAGCCTTGTTGAGTCTGGCCTGCTCCTGGGCCAGGGTGCCTTTGGCCTGCTCCAGCGCCACCTTGTAGGGCTCGGGGTCGATCAGGAACAGTTGCTGGCCGGCGGTAACCGGTTGGCCTTCTACATAAGTGCGCTTGAGCAGGATGCCACTGACCCGGGAGCGGACATCGATCTCGCGAAAACCGGCGGTTTCGCCCACCATCTCGGTGGTGAGCGGCACATCGGTCAGGGTCGCCTCGTTGACTACCACGGGCACGGCCGGCATGGTTTGCACCGTCTGGTTTGTTTCCCCGCCACAGCCGGCCAGTGCACCGGCCAGCGTCAGAGCGAGCATCCCCTGTTTGAATAATCCTGCTCTGGTGTTTGGCTCCATCATCATTTCACTCCTGTTGGCCCGATTGCGGCCATCATGCACACCTTTTTTTTCGGCTGACGTGATTAACTTCATGATTACAAATTAACTCATTGGATTATTGAAGTTTTTCAATCATAGAGCATGAACATTGAACCCAAGCTGCTTGATCGAAAAAGTTCTCTCTGTTCTTCACAACAGAAGCCGTTCTGCTACTGGAAAATGGAGTAAAGAGTATCATATGAGAACTGGATTGCCGACAGGATAGTGCGTGCGATGACAATAGTCAGGAGGAAAAAGGGGGATAATTGTAGCGGGCGAGAGGAGCCCTCGCCCGCACTCAATCAGGCGAAGCAGGCCCAGATGGGAGCGTGGTCGGAGGGTTTCTCGATGCCGCGCAGCTCGTAGTCGATACCGGTCTCGGTCACGCTGTCCTTGAGGGCGTCGGAGGCCATGATGAGGTCGATGCGCAGGCCGCGATTCTCGTCAAAGCCCTTGGATCGGTAGTCAAACCAGGAGAAACGCTCGCACTCGGTAGGGTTGGCGGCGCGGAAGGTGTCGGTGAGACCGAACCCTTTCAGCCGCTCCATCCATTCGCGCTCGATGGGCAGGAAGGAGCACTTGCCATCCCGCAGCCAGCGCTTGCGGTTCGCTTCGCCGATACCGATGTCGAGATCGGTGGGGGAGATATTCATATCCCCGATCAGCACCAGCTGGTCGTCCGGCGTGTGATGAGTTTCGAGATAGTGCTGCAGATCCTCGTAGAACTTCTGCTTGGCCGGGAACTTGGTCTCGTGATCCTGGCTTTCACCCTGCGGGAAGTAGCCGTTCATCACCTTGATGAGAGAGCCGTCTTCGCGCTCGAAGGTCGCCATGATCATCCGGCGCTGGGCCTCTTCGTCATCGGTGGGGAAGCCTTTCTCCACCTTGACCGGCTTCTGCTTGCTCATGATGGCGACCCCATAGTGGGCCTTCTGGCCGTGAAACTCCACGTGATAGCCCATGGCCTCCACATCGGCCAGCGGGAAAGCCTCGTCGTGTACCTTGATCTCCTGCAGGCCGATCACATCGGGTTGGTGCTTGTCGATGATGGCTTGCAGCTGGTGCAGGCGGGCGCGCAGGCCGTTGATATTGAAAGAGATGATCTTCATGTCCGGGATGCTCATGTCATTTTTATAAGTGGCTATTGGACTAGGAATCGGCGGTGGATGCAAGTTCGGGGCGCGGGTCAGCACCAGTGGCCGACCCGCTTGGCAGGGAGAGGCGTCAGCGGGTCATCTTTTTGACGAATACCACCACAAACAGCGCCAGCGTGAAGCTGCCGGTAAAGGCTTCGAAGGCGGCAAAGATCCTGGAGAGCCCGACCGGAGTGAAGTCGCCGTACCCCAACGTGGTGAAGGTGACCACGCTGTAGTAGAGGCATTCGAGCAGGAAGATGGCGTTCTCTTCAAGGGGCGCCTCTGGTCGATAGATAAGGTAGTTACCCGCGAAGTTGAGGCCGCAGAAGAAGTAAAAAATGCTGCAGATAAAGATGAGCAGCAGAGAGAAGAGCACCACCCTCATCGGGGCCTCGCCATAGCCGCAGAAGAGATCGACCACCCAGGAGGTAAAACGCTGGGTCGACCAGAACGGCAGTTGCAGGCGGCGCATGGTGAGCTCCTGCTGGATATAGTTGCCGGACATGGTGAAGATCCCCTGCGCCTCGGAGGCTTTGCGCAGATCCCGGTAGGTCTCTTCCGCCTCCTTGAACCAGATGCGCGCCTGTTTGGGATCCCGTTCGCGGCGCCCCTTGCGATCCTGCATCACCCGTTTGCCGGTCTGCATGTTGTCGAGCCGGGTGTTGTGCCAGCGGATGCCGAGCAGGTTGACGTCATCGAGGGTGGCGCACTGGAGGTTGGCGTCACTGAGATCGGCTTTCATCAGGCTGCCGCCCTTCATGCGCAGGCCGTAGAGGTGACCACCGCGCAGGTTGGCGCGATAGAGGTTGCACTGCTCCAGCAAAAATCCCTGATCGGACTCCTTGTTGACCAGATTGAGGCCCGCCAGATTGGCCCGTGACAGCTGCAGGCCGTGGCAGAGTCCGCCAGCGCGGACGTACTGTTCAAGCGCCTCGGCGGTGTGGGCTTCCTGATGGGTATGGTGGGGATCATGCCAGTGGCAGAGATCGTGCTCGCCAGCCTCTTCACTGCAGTGGCGGCCATCGGCCACCAGATAACGACACATCGCCATCTTCGTTTCCCTCGCATTGCCGAACTGGTTTCAGCATAGGCGGGGAAAAGGGGGCACGGCGGCGTCTTAGCTGAACTGGTTGAACTCCTGGCGCAGCTTGCGAAAACGCTCCTGCTGGGCCGGGTTGAGGGGGATGCCGTCGAGCACCTCCAGGGTCTCCTTGCATTCGGCACCAAACTCCGGGCTCTTGCGGTTTTTCTGCATCAGTTGCAGCAACACCTGGATCTTGTTGAGGGCGGCACCGGTATTGGCGGGCGCGCGGCGCAGGGCCTCGCGGAAGTGACCGAGTGCCTGTTCAAGCTCCCCGGCCTGATAGGCTTTGATCCCCAGATCGTTGAGCTGCTGGTAGCGCTGACGCCGCTCCAGTACCGTCTTGTCATCCCGGGTTGCCTGAATACAGGTGGTGAGCAGCCGGTCTTCGTCCTCCGCCAGCAGCCCTTGCAGGCTTTCGGCATATTCAAACTCGCCGAGCTGGTAGAGGGCAAGGATGGTCTCGCCAAGCAGGGCGGGGGGCATGGTGGCCGGTTCATCAAGCCAGTTCTGATTGGCGCGATAGAGCATCTTCTTGCCCTTGAGCAGCTCGCCCAGCGCAATCTGCACCCGGGCCTGACAGATCTGCTCGAACACCGGGTAGTTGAACTCCGACATCATCAGCGAATCGCGGATGCGCGACAGGGCAGAATTGACCTGCTTTTGCAGGTTGGCGATGTGGTAGCTGTCGTTGCTGTTGAGGGCGTAGAGGGTCAGGGTCTGGATATAGGCCCCCAGATAGTGGGGGGTGCGGTGAATGGAGTTGCGGGACAGGTCGATCAGCGACAGCAACACATCCTTGGCCTGGGCATAGTCGTGGCGCAGCAGGCACACCTCCGCCAGTCGGCGGGAGAGTTGCACCGACTGGGGGGAGATGTCCACCGCCCGCCTGAGCTCCTGCTGCGCCTGCTCGTCATTGCCGAGGGCGAGTTGGGATTCCGCCAGCCAGAGGTGAGCTTCCACCATCAGCGGGGTATTTTTGAGGGTCGCCTGCAGATGGCTGACCGCCTCTTCATGGAGCCCCAGAGTGTTGCACGCCTTGCCCAGCGTCAGGCGGGCCCAGCTGTTCTCCTGGCCGGCCAGCAGCTGGCGCATCAAGGCGCGAGCCTCCTGTGCTTCACCCAACTTGAGGTGGGTATCGGCCTGCAAGCAGCGGCAGTAGTTGGCAAAACGGGGCACCGCATCGGCTCGCTCGGCACAGGCGGTAATGAGAGCCTGGAAGTTGTTGTCGGCCAGGGCGGTGAATACCGGTGCCAGGGCATGACGCCGGGCGAGGGCGCGTCTGAGGCGAAACGAGAACTGCTCCTGGGAGAAGGGCTTCATCAGGTACTCGTCGGGCTCGGCCTCCAGCGCACTCAGCACCATGGCGCGGGAGCTGTCGCTGCTCACCATTATCACCACGCTCTGGGGCGGGATCAGGCTCTGGTCACGCAGACTCTCCAGCAACTGGCGGCCATTTTCGCCGACCCCGAGATCGTAATCGATGAGATAGATGTCGAAGCTGCCCTTCTGGCAGCGACGCCGTGCATCCTCGGCGGTATTGGAGTAGGTGATGTTGCTGATACCCAGATTGATCAGCATCGCCTTCATCATCACCTGAAACGAGCGCTGCTCATTGACCATCAGAATGCGTTGGGGCTTGGCAGGGCTCTTCTTTTCTGACGCGTTTTCCGGTGTCTGCATTGTTCTGGGTCGAGGCGCTACGGGTTGATGGGAGAAAGTGTGCCACCAAAGCGTGTCAAGTGGCAATCAATGTGCTTTTGTCACGCAACTTTCAGTTTCCATGTCACGCTCTGTGCCTGGTGGCCAGGGCGATGTGGTTGATCCATATCAAATAAAGCTCAGATGGGGTGGCAGCACGCGGCACACTTTTTAGACTGATAGAGGGGGCAAAGACAAGCCTCGGTCACATATAGGCCCCATCAGGCAGGTATCAGGGCCTGCCTCTGTCAGTCCATGAATCACGGAGGGATCAGAGATGAGTTTGCTACCAAGCCGTACCAGTCTGTTCGATGACCTGTTTCGCGATATGGCGTCCGGCTTCTATATTCGCCCCTTGCACGGGGACCCCTTGCCGAGCCAGATCAGGCTGGATTTGAAGGAGAGTGATGGCAACTATGTGCTGCAAGCCGAGTTGCCGGGGGTTGCCAAAGAGGACATCCATGTGGATATCCATGGTAAACAGGTGACGCTGAAAGCGGAGATCCGCCAGTTTGACAGCCAGAACAAGGATGAGCGAACACTGCGCAGTGAACGCTATTTTGGCAGTGTTTCACGCACTCTGGAGTTGCCGGTCGAGGTGGCGCTGGACAAGGTCAGCGCCAGGTTCGAGAACGGTATCCTCACGTTGCAACTGCCCAAGCAGGTGGAAACGCCAGCCCCTCACCGGGTGACCATCGAATAGCCCGTGACAAGTTCATCATCAACCGTAATGAGAAGGCCCCGTTATCGGGGCCTTCTGTTTATCAGTGCTTTTCTGTCGGTTGCTTCGCCAGATAGTGGGCGAATTGGGGCGTGTACTTGGCCTTGAACCCCTGTTCGGTCTTGATGATGAGATAGACCGCCAGCTTGTGCTGTTTGGCAAATGCCATACCCGCTTCGGGCCCCATCACCATCAGCGCGGTATCGAGGGCGTCAGCCTCAAGCGCGGTCGGGGTGATCACGCTGGCGGAGACTAGCTTGTGGGTGACCGGCTGGCCGGTGGCAGGATCGATGATATGGGAGTAACGCTGGCCATCCAGCTCGTAGTAGTTGCGATAGCTGCCTGCGGTGCTGAGCGCCATACCGTTGGGGATGACGATATCGGAAAACGCCCCCGGCTGATCGGAGGGTTCGACGATGGCCACTTTCCATGGCGAGCCCTTGCTGTTGTTGCCCTTGCTGCGCACCGCACCGGCCACTTCGATCAGGTAGTTGTGTACCCCCTTGCCCTCGAGCAGGGTGGCGATTTCATCCGATGCCGCCCCTTCGCCGAGAGTGGAGAGGTCGAGATAGAGATCCGGGATCGTTTTTTCGAGCAGGAAGTGATCCCCTTGCGGGGTCAGGGTCAGCTTGTCGATGCCCACCTTGTGGCGGGCGGCGGCGATGGCTGCCTCATCGGGCCGCTTGACTGGCCGTTTGTCCGGGCCAAAGCCCCACAGATTGACCAGAGGCCCCACGGTCACATCCAGCTTGCCGTTGGTCAGCTTACCGGCATCAATCCCCTGCTGGACTATGATGGCCATGGCGGGCGGGATGGCAAACGGGGTATTGGCGGGCCCCTGATTGAAACGGGAGATGAGCGAGCCCGGATCGTAGGTGGAGATCTCCTTGTTCATCCGGGCCAGCAGGCTCTCTACGTCGCTTTTGAGGGCGGGCTCCCCACCGGGGTAGCTATCGCTCAGGGTCACCACATAGTAGGTACCCATGGTCTTGCCCTGAATACGGGTCTGGGCAGGCGGGGTGGGCTGGCAGCCGGCCAGCGCCAGCAGCAGGGTCAGCAGCAGGCCGCGCAGGGCCGCCACGGGGGTTATCGCAATCATCCGGCGCTCTCATCTGGAGAAGGTTCATATCGGGGCGCTAGCTTAGCCAAGGGGCGCCCGCCGGGCGAGCCCTGATGGGGGCAATCGGAGGGAAAAGGGCAGAAAAAATTAAACATTTTTGAACCTGTGGCTGGAGCGGGTCGTATCGTCCATCCGTGAGGGAGATAGTGGCGAGTAGAGCACCGTCTGGTGACCTAGCCCGCAGCTTTGGCCAAAACCCATCGCCGATTGAAAACAATTGAGTAAAATGAAGGTCGATTTAGACGGCATCTTTGCGAAGCGTTCACCGCATCCGCCAAGTCGTTGCCATCCATTGCCAATCAAAGGAGAAGATGATGAAAAAGGCGATTACCCTGCTGTTTCTGAGTACTCTGGCTGCCCCGGTTCTGGCGGATGAGTGTGCACTGGTCATCGAAGGCAATGATGCCATGCAGTACAACCTCAAAGAGATGAGCGTTCCGGCCACCTGCAAAGAGGTGACGGTCACTCTGAACCATACCGGCAAGCTGCCTGTGACCGCCATGGGCCATAACTGGGTGCTGTCCAGCACCGCAGACTATCAGACTGTGGCGACGGCGGGGATGAGCGCCGGGGCCGAGAACGGCTATCTGCCCAAGGATGATCCCCGCGTGCTGGCGCATACCAAGCTGATCGGCGGTGGCGAGAGCAGCAGCGTCACCTTCAAGACCGACGGTCTGGCGGGCAAGGATCTCACCTTCTTCTGCTCCTTCCCCGGCCACTTCGCCATGATGAAGGGCTCCTTCAAGGTCAACTAAGGTGCTGAGCGGCATCGAGCCGGTTGCCTCAATAGAAAAAGCCGGGATTTCCCGGCTTTTTCATATCTGTCGCTTGTTGTGGCGTGGCATGACTGCGCACAGCCGACTTTCGCGTTATTTGGCCTGCAGGGTAAAGAAGGCGATGGTGGTCTTCTTCTGGCATTCGAAGTGAATGCTCTCTTCACCGGTCACCACCAGCGTCTCGTTGATGGCCACCTCTTTGCCCTGCACGGTCAGCTGGCCGCTCAGCAGGTGACAGAGGTAGGTCTTCCCTGGCTCGAGGGTCAGGGTCAGCGGGAAGGGGAGGTTCAGCACCCGCACGTTGGCGCTGATGCGAGCCGGATGGTAGATAAGCCCCAGATCGGTCACCTCTTTTTTCAGCAACTCGCAGTGGGTTTCCTCGTCGCCGCTAAAATGCGCCGCCTCGAAGGTGGCGTAGGGGTGGCCGTTGAGCACAAAGCCAGCCCCGCTTACCGGCAGCAAAATGCGCTGATAGCCGGGAAAGGGGGAGAAGGGGCCCGCGCTCTTGATGGGTGCCGAGCTCAGTCGATAGTCAAAGTCGAGTTTGGCAAGGCTGCTCCCCTTGGGGGAGATGAGGATCTGGCTGGTTGTGCCCTGCTGGTTTTTCCAGGGCATCTTCTGGTGGTCAGACTCTTTAATCAGGGTGATCACGGGCACTTCCTCACGATAAAAAACACAGGGAGCCGGGGACATCAACCCCGGCTCCCTGATAGAGATTGGCGATGGTAAAGGCGATCAGCCCTGACCATCCAGTGCGGCCAGCCGCGCTTCCATGGCGGTGAGACGACTCTTGAGCTCGCTCACCTCCTGCTCCAGCTCGCTCAGGCGGTCGGCGGTAGGGGAGGCATAGGCAGCCGCAGGAGCGGCATTCATCATCGCCTGAATATCCACCTCACCGCTGAACAGGTGGGCGTAGCGGGATTCGCGCTTGCCCGGCTCGCGCGGCAGCTTGACCACGTAGGGGCCACGCTCGATGAGTTGGGTCAGCACTGCATCCACCTCGGTGACATCATCGAAACTGCAGAGGCGGTTGGTGCGCGAGCGCAGCTCCCCCGGTGTTTGCGGGCCGCGCAGCAGCAGCTCGCAGATGATGCCGAGCTCCTGGGCATCGAATTTCAGTTCACCAAACTCGGTGTTGCAGAATCTGTGCTGGTAGCGGGGGACCCGGGCATTGAAACCGGCAGTGTTGACTACCAGGCGTCGGCGGATCAGCTCGTCCACCACGGCGCGGATATCGAGCTCGGAGAGCTCCAGTACCGGCTCGCGGTTGCTCTTCTGGTTGCAGGCGTTGACCAGCGCATTGAGGGAGAGGGGATATTGATCCGGGGTGCAGATCTCTTTTTCAATCAGACACCCGATGACACGGGCCTCCAGTGGGCCAAGTACTAACTCCATTTCCTACTCCCTAGCAAATCGCGATATCAAGAGCCCCCTATCTTAGTCATGCCCCGCACCGCGTCCAGTTTTGCGCGCCATTTTTGCGAGCTAATCAGAGGGTTGGCGAAAGGCTCGCCAACGCCGGAGGTCTCTGTTTTTAGCGCTGCCCCTGATAGAAGCGCGCCTTGTCGGCATACATGGCGTCATCCGCCACCCGGCTCAGCTCCGCCAGCGGGGTCTGGTCGCTGCTGCTCCAGCCGATGGCAAAACGCAGCGGGAAGCTATGCTCCCCATGTTGCACGATGGCGTGCTGCTGGCTTGCTTCCAACCTGCCTGCCAGCTGCTGGCAGGCGAGGTGATCCGCCTCTGCCAGCAGCACGAATTCGTCTCCTCCCATTCTGAATATGCTCTCATTCTGTCGGCACAGCGTGCGCAGTAGTCGTGCCATCTGGATCAGCAGGGCGTCGCCCGCCTCGTGCCCATACTGGTCGTTGGTGCGCTTGAGGCCGTTGAGGTCGAGCATGAAGAGGGCGAGGTGACGCTCCGGATGGCGCGCCAGCACAGCCTGATAGTGATGGAACATCTCTTCGAACGCCTGGCGGTTGGGCAGGCCGGTGAGGTTGTCGGTGCGGGCGACCCGTGCCAGTTCATCGGTAAAGAGTCGCCCCTCGATGCCCACTGCCAGTTGCTTGGCAAACAGCCGCAAGATAGCCCTGTCCTCCGACTCCAGCCCTTCGGCGCTCACCATCAGATAGCCAAACAGCACGCCACTCTGGCTGCCGGGCAGGGTCATGATCTTCCAGAGTGCGTTATCCCACTGGCATTCGGAGTGTTTGACCTCCTCATCCATCAGTTGGGTCAGCGTCTCCTGCAGGGCATCCCGCAAGGGAGCATCGACCCCCTGGGTCAGGGAGTAGTGGGGCTGGCCATCGCGGCGGATCACCAGCCCCCAGCGGTGACCGGGATAGAGCTGGGAGAGCTGCAACAGGGCGGAGCTAGCCAGCTCGGCGATATCCACATCCAGCTGCTGGTGCAGACCGAACTGCAGCCAGGATTGCAGCACATGGCGGCTGCGCTCCTCCCGGCTCAGGGCCGAACGCAGGGCGGTCGTTTGGGATGCCACCTCTTGCTCCAGCTCGTCATTGAAGCCGAGCAGCCGCTGGTTGAAGGCCTCTTTCTCGCTGTTGGCCTGCTGCAGTTGTTCGTTCTGTTGATAGAGTGCCCGCACCTGGGCCGAGATGGTGTAGGCCATCTCCTGCAGCAGTTGGCGTACCTCGTCGTACTCCACAAAGCGCAGCGGTGCCTGCCGTTGCTGGTAGTTGCCCTTGCCATAGCTGCGCACCAGCGCGGCCAGCGAGCGCAGCGGTCGGGTGAGCCAGCGGGTAAGCCAGACACAGCCGATGGCCACCAGCAGCAACATGACGGCGATGCTGATGGTGAGCAGCTGCTGGGATTTGTTCAGCTCGCTAACCCTGTCATCGCTGTAGCTGTAGAGGGTGATGGTGGGGGTAATCATCTCTGCAAGTTGTGGCCAACCGATGGTCAAGAGCTGCGCCATCTGGCTGGGGACCCGGTCATCCATGTCTCTGGTGTTGTCATGTGAGCCCTCGTAGAGAGGGGTATCTCCTTGTGAAATGACCAGATACTCGCTCCCCTTGAGATAGGGTTCCAGCAGCTGGGCCATCTGTCGCCAGGGGAGGATAGCCATCACGAAGCCGGAAGGGGTCTGCATCACCCCAGCGCGCTGGTGGTTGCGATAGATGGGGGCCACCAGCGCCAGCCCGCCGCTGCGGTTTTGCTCCATGTCGTCGACTAGCACGGGATCATCGACGGGCAGCAGCAGATGCTTGCCCTGTTTCGCCTCGCGGGTCTTGCTCCAGGCCATCAGCTGTGGCATCAGGTTGCTCGATTCAAGGTGGGAGGCCCGGCCGTTGATGTACTCCACTACCCGACCCTGATCATCGATCAGGTAGGCCGAGGTCAGTAAACTGTTGGACTTGATGAAGGTAGCCAGCACCAGCCGGGCATGACTGGAGAAGAGAAAATTCTCGAGTGCCTGATTGAGCACCCGGTCGTTGCTGAGTTGCTGAAGTTGGGTGCCGATCAGCTCGCTGCGAAAGCGTGCCTCACGGGTCATGCTGGTGAGGGCCCGTTCCAGCTGGGATTGTTCGCTCTGGGCAATGATCTGGTGCTGACGAGCCAGCAATATGCCGCTCACCAGCAGCGCAGGCAGCAGGGCAACGGTGAACAGGATGACGATGAGCGTCGGGCCGAGACGAAAGGTACGGTGGCTCATTTTGACTTGACCTGCCGGTATTGCTGATCAGCCAGTTGCTGCATGTAACGGGCCGCATCAGCAGCACTGCTTCCCTCCTTGAAACGCTCGAACCCCTTGTCCATCGCCTGCCAGGCAATGGACATGGCACTGTCGGAAGGCATGGGAGTACTGAGGGTAAACTGTTCCAGCAGCACCTTTTCGTGCGGGGCGGGGTGTTGGTTGATGGCGGCAAAAGCCCGCTGATTGATTGGCAACAGCGCTCCCTGCCGATAGATCAATTGCTGATTATCGTCCCGCTGGATGAAGGCCATCAGGGCTTTGATGACGGCCTGCCGCTCTTCATCTGCCATTGCCCAACGAGAAACACTGAGAACGTAGGCTCCGCTCATGGAGTGCATCGGGCGCTCTTCCCAGTGAGGCAGCAGGGCCACCCCAAGCCGTTCACCCATGTTTTTCAGCAGGTCATTGAAAGCCCAGTCCCCATTGACCAGATAGGCACTCCTGCCCTCGTTGAAACGGGCCAGGGCGGTATCATAGTCGCAGTCGGGATCGCCCCACTGCTCTCTGGCGACAGTACGGTATGCTTCCAGGGCCTGAACCATGGCCGGGGTGTCGAGAGTGATGCGCCCTTCGGTCACCGGCGAGCCACCAAAGGTAAGCAGAAACGCCGCAAAGTAGTACATGTCGTGATAGGGCCAGCTGACGGGGGAGACCCCTTGTGCAAGCAAGGGGGGAGTAATGGCGTTCAGCTCTTGCCAGCGGGTGATTGGGGTTGAGACCAGTGTCTTGTTGTAAAACAGCATCAGATGGTTGCCCTGCATCATGGGCATGCCCCAGCGCTGCCGGTCGAGGGTGACATAACGCAGGGCGCTGGCCATCAGCGCGGGGGAAAACCACTCGGCCGGGATGGGGGCGAGGGTCATCTGGCGATAGAGGCCGATAAAATCGGAGGGGATCAGCATCAGGTCGGGCAGCCCCCTTGCCTGAGCCGCCAGCAGGATATCTGCCTTGATCTTGCCCGGCTCGATCTGGGTGACGTGAACCTTGTGATTGCCTTCCTGATTGAAGCGGGTGATCACGTCGTCGATCACATACCCGGCCTGCTGTGAGTGCCACAGCTCCAGTACTGGCTCCTGGGCCCGCAGTGGCTGAATGCCAGAGAAGATGCAAAGCAGCAAAAGATGATAAAAAACGCGATCTATGGTCATGTTACCATCACATCTGTACCTTGGATCAGAAATGAAAAATGTAACAAACAACTGCTCCTGTCGGTAGTGTGGTGGATCAACTAATTGAGTTAAGAGACAAAAAGCCCGGCGCTTGGGCCGGGCTGAGGGATAAATTGCTTATCCGGATTATCTTCGAGGCATCTATTGTGGATGTTGCTTGAGGATGTCGTATATCTCCTCTTTCAGTTTGAGTTTCTGTTTTTTCAGATCCCTCACCTCGGCGCTATAGTCGCTGGCGTGATGTTTTTCCAGCTTTCTAATCTCCGCATCCAGGTCGTTGTGCAAGTCAAACTTCTTCTGGAAATGGACATCACTGCTCTTCAGTTTCGAGATAAGTTCTCTGTACTCTGGGAACATGTAATGGAGCCTCCTTGGTTTCGTTTGATTGTGCCTTAGAGACCAAACTACCCCTTCCCCCCCCAGATAAATGTGATCCGGATCCAATTCGGCAACAATGGTTTGCTGCATAAAGAGTATGTTTTTTAACTTCTTGAATCAAAAGCAGATCAGACATTCATTAGTCAGAGGGAGAGGGATAAACTGGAATCCTGATCACAGTTGTGACGGCGGGATGATGGTCGCGAGCCGGTAAACGGCAGCAAAAAAGGGGCATAGCGCCCCTTCATATAACCGGTATGGCATTTACTCTTTTTTCTTTTTCTTCTCGGGCAGCGGCTTGCCGTCGCGGTGGATCACCTTGCCCGCTTCAAAGCCAATCTGGGCGGCCAGCTCCTCCAGATCCGCCGACTTGGCCTGATCCCCGATGGCGTATCGATAGTTGGCGATGGAGAGCTTGTCTGCCACCGGCGTGCCCGGGACAATGGGCTCGCGCCAGCCCTGGCCGATGTGAGCCACCAGGGTGCCATTCATCAGCAGCTCGCCAACAATCTCCTGGGTCGGGTTGCCCTTGCCGTAGGTGAGACCCTGCGGGTGCTTCTTGCCGACCAGTGGTTCGTTGCTGGCCGGGATCAGCTTGGTGCGGATCAGCCACTTGGGCTTCTTGGTGTTGCCCACCGCCTTGCCGGTCTGGTACTCGTTGATCTTGATGGTCTTGATCATCTGGGCCATGAAATCCTTGGTCAGCGCCTTCTGGGCGTCGCTGGTTTCATCGATGGCGATGGGGGCCACATACCAGGTCTGGGTGGCTTGAGCCTTGGGAGCGGCAGGGGCAGTTTGTGCCATGGCCAGGGGGCTGAGCAGGATGGCAGCCAGCAAGAGTCCTATCTTCTTCATTGTGATTCCGCTTTTGTTTCAACAAGAATTTTGTTTTGCCAGCGACGACTGCGCCAGCGCCAGAACATAGCCAGACCGCGCACCCACTCGTCGCAGGCCAGCGCCAGCCAGATACCGACCAGTCCATAACCCTGCATGATACCGAGGAAATAGGAGAGTGGCACGGCAATTCCCCACATGGAGAGCAACGCCATGTAGAGGGGGAAACGGGCATCCCCGGTGGCCCGCAGGGCGTTGATCACCACCAGATTGAAGGTGCGGCCGGGTTCGAGGATAAGGCTGATAAGAAACAGTTGCGCCACCTGGGTGATGATGTCGGCATCATCGGTAAAGAGACTGATGATGGTACGGCCATTGAGGGCCGCCGCCACGGCGATGACGCAGGTGACCGCCAGCCCCAGCTTGAGGCTCTTGAGCAGCTGCTGATAGGCGCGTTCGAACTGTCTTGCTCCCGCCAGATGGCCGATGATGATCTCGTTGCCAAGGCCGATGGAGAGGCCAAACAGCAGGATAAACAGGCAGATCTGAAAGAAGTAGGATTGGGTCGCCAGCGCCTTGTCACCCAGCAGTCCGACAAAGGCTGTCACCACCATAAACTGCAGCATCCAGGAGAGGTTCTCTCCTGCCGCCGGCAGGCCGATATGGAGCACCTTGCCCAGCATCTCCCGGCTGGGGTGGACGATATCGCGCACCACCAGTCGAATGCCGGTCTTGCGGGCGACCAGCCAAACCAGCAGCACCACGCCGATCAGGCGGCCCGCGACCGTGCTGATGGCGACACCGGCGACGCCAAGCTGGGGCAGGCCGAACCAGCCGTAGAGCAGCAGCAGGTTGCCGACGAAGGTGATGAGGTTGACGATCAGGGTCACATACATCGCCTGACGGGTGTGGCCGTGAGCGCGCAGGGTGGCCGCCAGACAGAGGGCTGCCGCTTCCGGTAACAGGCAGAGACCGATGATCTGCAAGTAAAGCGTCCCGTCGCTCATCAGGTTGGCGGGCAGGTTCATCAGCGCCAGCATGGTGCTGGCCCCCGCCATCACGCCGATGGCCGCTACCAGACCGATCAGCAGATTGAAGCCGATGGCGGTGTGGATCACCACCCGACTCTTCTCCCGATCGCCGGCCCCCAGATACTGGGTGATCACCACGCTGGTACCGATGCTGACGAAGCTGAACAATGTGATGGCGAGATCGAACACCTGATTGCCGACCGCCAGCGCCGCCACTCCCTGATAGGAGACGTGACCCACCATGAAGGTGTTGAGGGCACCGGTCAGAAAGTGCAGGGCGAGATCGATAAAGAGCGGCCAGGTCAGCGCAAAGAGCGTGCCCGGGCCTGCATGGGATTGAGATTGCATGGCATGTCCAACAGCTGGGAGGGCACGGGGGAGTGTCCTCTGGGGGCGCATTTAACACCAAGGCCAAGGCCGGTGCAATCCTTGTGCAGGATTGCACCGGCCAGGGGAGCAGGCCAAGGGATCAGGCAGGCGTGGCGCCCGCCTCCTGTTCGCTTGGCAAGGTGAGGCGAGCCGAGTCGGGCAGGGCATCATCCTGTGGCCAATTTGAGCGGATGGCATCTGTGGTGCTCTCCACCACCGCATCATCCTTGAACACCGGCTCGCGATAGCAGCGGGTCAGGCGCAGCGCCTGATACATGTCGGGGCAGAGGATGATCCCCTCATCGCCCACCCGCACGCCCGCCTGCTTTAGCCAGTGGGTCATCTGGCCGTGGCGACCCGCCATTACCATATGGATGCCGCGCCGTTTCAGCTCCTTGTGCAGCTCCCCCACCATGCTCATCACGCTGATGTCCTGATGGGTGAAGCAGGCGACCGCATCGATCACCAGACACTTGGGGGCTCGGGGATCCTGCACCAGCAGGGCCAGCACCCGCCGCTTGAAGTAGGGGGCGTTGAAGTAGGTGAGCGGCGAGTTGAAGCGATAGACCAGAATACCCGGGATCGCCTTGGCCTGTTCGTTGTCCCCCAGGGTACGCACCACCCCCTCGTCATCCATGCCGAGCAGCTGGTCGGTGGGGCGCATCACATTGCGCAGGAACTGGAACAGCCCCAGCAACACGGCAAGGGTGATCCCCGGGATCACCCCCATGGTGAGCACGCTGATAAAGGTGACCAGCGCCAGCCAGAAGGCGGATCGATCGGAGTTACGCAGGGCCCAGAGACCGCGAAAATCGGTGAGCGACAGAGAGGCCATTACCAGCACCACCCCGAGGGCGGCGGTGGGAATGTATTTGAGCGGCGCCGTCAGATAGAAGGTGATGAGGGCGATCACCGCCGCGGCGATGATAGAGACCAGCTGGCTCTTGCCGCCGTTGGCGTCGTTGACCGCGGTGCGTGAATCCGCGCCGCTGATGGCAAAACCCTGTGAGACCGCGGAGGCGAGGTTAGCCATACCGAGGGCCCGAAACTCCTTGTCCGCGTCGATTTCGTAACCGTTTTTGGCTGCAAAGCTGCGAGCGGTCAGCATCATGGAGACGAAGCTCACCATGGCCAGGTTAAGGGCGGGCAGTACCAGCTCCCGCATCAGACCGGGGGGAAATTCCGGCATCTGGAACGCAGGCAGGCCGGAGCCCACCGTCCCCAGGGTGGCGATATCAAACTGGCCGAGATTAAAGCCCCACACCAGCGCAGCGGTCACTACCATGGCCACCATGGAGGAGGGCCATGCCGGTTTGTAGCGCTTGGCCAGCAGCAGGGTGAGCAGGGCTACCAGACTCATGGCCAGGGTCGGCAGATGGGTCTGGGTGATATAGGTGGCCCCGCTGGCGATCCGCTCGATGAGGTAACGTTCGCTGAAAGTGAAGCCGAAGATCTTGGAGAGCTGGCCCACCATGATGGTGATGGCCACACCATTGAGCAGCCCCATCAGGATCGGGCGGGAGAGAAAGTCCGCCAGCACTCCCAGCTTGAAGCGGCTGGCAATCAGGCACCAGAAGCCGGTCATGGCGGTCATGGTCATCACCAGTTGCCAGTGACGGGTGGGGTCGCCTGCGGCCAGCGGCGTCACCACAGCGGCAATGACCGCACAGGTGGCGGCATCGGGGCCGACAATCAGCTGGCGGGAGGTGCCAAACAGGGCGTAGACCAGCATGGGCAGGATGCAGGAGTAGAGACCGACGATGGCACCCACCCCGGCAAGCTCGGCATAGGCGATGGCGACGGGCAGCGCCACTGCCGCCACCGAGAGTCCGGCGCGAAGATCTGGCATCAACCAGGCGCGCTGGTAATGCAGCAGGGCGGCGAGGCCCGGTAGCCAGCGTTCGAGAGAGAAGAAGTCGCGCATTATTTAACCCATTGAGTTACAACCAGCTTTTCCCCTAGTGTGCCCAAGGTTATCGAAAGATTGCAATCAGGTTATGGCCAGTTTACCTGAAGGTCAGGCCAGATAGCCTGCCAGCGTTTCTCCTTGATGCGCTGGGTAAAAATCTGTTTGTCCTGGCGACATTTGGGGTTTGCACTCACTTGCAGCGACCAGTTGATGGCAAAGCCGTAGGGGGCAAGCCACTCGAACTCGCCATCTCGGGTGAGGCGTACGCCGATGCAGGTGGGCACCTCGACCCAGTGGCTCAGCGCCTCAAGGCTGCTGGCAAACGGCGCCACCAGCTGCCGCGTGTGCATGCGAGCCTGATTGCGCACTTCCCACTGCTGGCCGGGTAGGCGTTTGGCGAGCCAAGCTTCGTGCTCCGCTTCGGCCAGCCCTTGCAGATCGGTTTTATCGAGATAGATAAGGTCGATATCGTTGAGCGGGGTGGGCACCGCCTTGTGGTGAAGGTGATCCCAGATGAGGTTGCGGATAAAACCGGCCCCCAGCGCCCAGTCGGGCAGATTGAGCTCGGCCGCGACTTGCAGGCAGGCCATCCGCTGCGGATCGGCCCGCAGCAGGGCTTCTGTTTTGGCTTGGAATTGCTGTTCGAGGGCGGAGTTCAGAGGTTCAGTTGTTGGCATTGCGGCGTAACCAGACATCAATGTAGCGGCAGCTCGGCACTATAGTGAGCCCCTCCGCCTGAGTCCAGTTGAAGAAGGCGCGCGCCAGCTGATCGGCAATCCCCTGTACCCGCAGCTCGGGGGGCACGAAGGTGCTGTAGGCGTCGATGGTCTTGGCATCGAGCCGCCGGTAGCGCAGTCTCGACTCTTTCCCCTCCACCATACAGATGAACTGCTGCTGGTTGGCCTGATGGATGATGTCGCTCATGGTGGGCACCTCTGGCATAAAGTTGGGTCTCTCGGCACAACATAACTGTTAGCCAAGGTATAGAACAGATAGTGGATGATGTATCGATTGTTATCAGGATTATTGAGCCAGCTCTTGCTCTCTGGCTTTTATCTTGGCACGAATCGATGTGGCAATAATCAGCAAGTTCGGAAGAGGTAAAAATGGACACGGTAATGTTGAAAGTTACCCGGAAGGTGTTGGCTCAAAGTCAGAACAGCCCGGATCAGCGGCAGATTGCGATTTCTGATGCATCTAACCCTGAACTCAAGGCTCAGTTTGAAACGGCAGGTAAAAATAGAAAAATTCGGCTGTTGTTGGCCAAGAGAATCTCATTGTGGATGGGAGATACGGGGGCTATTTGGTATAGCCACAATCGCGCCAGCAAAAAGAACCAAGAGGATTTTGATCAACTCTTTTCATTGTTGGCGCACCATCCTGATGCGCCATTCCAGTTTATTTGTGAGGTTGCGGGTTAGGCCCATGCTCGCTCCAGCAGGGTGAGTAACTGCTCACGGTCGGCGTCCTTGCGATTGAACAGCAGGGCACCGTCGTTGATCGCCAGATCGCGGATCTCGGTCAGTAGCGAGCGATCGCTTACCCCTGCCTCGCTCATGGAGCGCGGCAGCTTGACCGCTTGCCACAAGGTGTCGCGCAGGGTGCGAATAGCTGTGATGGTCGCCTCCGCCCGCTGATGGGCCGGGGTGGCAGCAAAGCGCTCTGCCCCCACCAGCGGCAACAGCAGCCGGGCCAACTCGCTATCCACCTCGGGGCGGTTGTAGTCGAGCACGGTCGGCAAAAAGAGGTTCATGCACAGCCCGTGGGGCAGATGGCAGCGGGCTCCCAGACTGTGGCCGAGGGCGTGCACCAGCCCCACCATGGAGTTGGAAAAAGCCATGCCAGCCAGCGTGGAGCCTTCCGCCAGTTGCAGCCGCAGCTGTTTGTTTTGCGGGTCGTGGATGATTTGCGGCAGGGCGCTGGCGATCTTCTCCACTGCCATCAGTGCCAGCGCATCGCTCACCGGGTTCTTGGCGGTACCGATAAAGGCCTCGATGGCGTGGGTCATGGCGTCCATGGCGGTAGCGGCGGTGATATTGAGGGGCAGCCCCTGGGTCAGGCGCGGGTCGAGCACCGCCAGCTGGGGCAGCAGGAAGGGGGAGGTGAAGGGCACCTTGCGCCCGCTCGCCTCATCCTTGATCACCGCCACCAGCGTCACTTCTGATCCTGTGCCCGCCGTAGTGGGCACCACCGCCAGCGGCTTGAGGGGACGGGTCAGGCAACCGGCGCCCGAGTAGTCGAGCAGATGATCCCCCCCCATGGAAGTGAGAATGTTGACTGCCTTGGCGGTGTCGATGACCGAGCCGCCCCCCAGTGCCACCAGACTGTCGCAGTCGAGCTCGCGGTAGCGTTTGGCGATCCGCTCCACCACGGCGGTGGAGGAGTCGGCCGGGATCTCGTCCCAGATGGCGGCGACCGGCAGCTCCCCTTCGGCCAGCACATTGGCCAGCAGGGTGGCAAGGCCGGTGGCATTGACCCCCTTGTCGGTCAGCAGCAGCGGGCGACGGGCCCCGAGGCTGGCCAGCTCGCTGGCCAGTTGCTCCAGCGCCTGTTCACCGGCCAGCAGTTTGACCGGGCAGAAGAAATCGTAATAGCGGCTCATTTCAAGGCTCCTTGCGCGTTAGCCGGTCACCAGACCCAGATAGATGTTACAGGCCCGGCCGATCTTGTTGGTCGGGGCGGGATAGTGGCGCAGCAGCGGCCGCGCGATAAAAGCGGGCAGGATCAGGGACTGCAACTGCTCAAGCCCCCGCACCAGATGCATGGCGACGGTCAGGTCTCCCTCCACCAGCAGCCGGTTTTCGCCAAATGCCTGATTGACCCCGAGCCGAAAACTCAGGGCGCGAAAGGCGATATTGGGGTGCTTGAAGCGTACCCGCAGCGGATGGATGGTGGCATGAGGGGCGGCTGGCGCACCGGGATACCAGCGCCCACCCTGCTTGTGCATGTTCATGGCGTAGCCGATGCCGCCTACTTCGAGGCGAATAGCCAACCCGTCCGGCAACGGCGCCAATTCACGGCGCACTGCCTCGTCGGTGCGGGCGGCGCGGCAGAGGGTGCGACCCACCACCCAGAGCAGAGTGGTGATCCAGAGGCGGCGGCCAAGGGCTGCCGCAGGTTCAAACATCCGTGTTTGCATGAGGATTGGCTCCTGAGATGGCTGACCAGAAGAGAGCGAACGCACTGGCTTGCCAGTAGTCGTCCTCTCCCAGCTCCGGTTGATCGACAAACAGTGATGCGCAGGCGAGGAACTGGCCCTGACACACCTCCAGCAACAGTGGCGCGGGAGCCTGCATCAGCTCGCCGCTGGCCTGCCCCTTTGCCAGCAGAGCAGGCAGAAAGCGCAGGGCATCGTTCAGGATCTGGCTGCGGGCCGGTCTGGCCAGCAGCGGAGAGTGAAAGAAGCCCAGCACGAATTTGAGCTCATTGGGATGCGCGAGCATCCACCCCATCGCCAGCTGCCAGTAGTGGCGGGTCTGGTCGTACAGCGGCAGGGTCGGATCTGCTTCATGGATGGCGCTCCCCATCCGGGTTTTCACATCCTGATAGAGGGCGAGGATCAGCGCCTCCTTGCTCGGAAAGTGGTGGAACAGAGTGCCGTTGGCCACCCCGGCCGCCTTGGCGATACGGGCGGTGGCGGCCCCCTGCAAGCCATCTTCGGCGCAGAGGGCGAGGGCGGCATCCAGGATCTGGCGGCGCTTGTCGGTCATGTTTTGTGGCTGCGGGATAGCCTGGTTCATGGTCATCTCCATCAGCGCAGGAAGAAGGCCATCATCAGCTTCTGGATCCAACTGTGGTAGGGCGGATGGATCAGGGAGCCGGTGGTGAACTTGCCGCGGGTCAGCACGGTTTTCGCCTTGGAGAAGGTAAGGAACCCCTCGTGGCCGTGGTAGTGGCCCATGCCGGAGGCGCCGATGCCGCCAAACGGCACATCGTCGGCCGCCACCTGAAACAGACTCTCGTTGATGGCCATGCCGCCGGAGTGGGTCTCCCGGGTCACCCGTGCCTGCAACTCGGGGTCGAAGCTCATCAGATAGAGGGCCAGCGGGCGGGGCCGCTCAGCCACATAGGTGAGCGCCTCCTCCAGGGTGTCGTAGGGGATAAGCGGCAGTAGCGGCCCGAAGATCTCCTGCTGCATCACCTGACACTGACCCGGCACCCCGGTCAGCAGGTGGGGCACCAGCAGGCGACGCTGATCATCGCGGGCCGGACTGCCACAGGGGTGGAGCTGGGCACCCGCCTGCTCGGCTTCATCGAGCCAGCTGACGAGACGTTGATACTGGCGGTCGTTGATGATGGCGCCGTAGTCAGCACTATTGAGCCCCTGAGGGTAGAGCTTGCTGAAGTGGCGGCGATACGCGGCGATAAAGTTATCCACCTCGCTGCGGGGCAGCAGCACATAGTCGGGGGCGACGCAGATCTGCCCGGCGTTGAGGCTCTTGCCGAAGATCATCCGCTCGACCGCGGTGGCGACCGGCATGTCGGGGGCGATGAGACAGGGGCTCTTGCCACCCAGCTCAAGGGTGAGGGGGGTGAGCTGGGGCGCGGCGGCGGCCATCACCAGCTTGCCCACCATGGTGGAGCCGGTAAACAGCAGGTGATCGAACGGCAGCGAGCTGAACGCCGCCGCCATCTGGGCATCCCCTTCGATGATGGCGATCTCGTTTTCGTCAAACACGCTGGTGAGCATTGTGCGCAGCACGGCGTTGGTATGAGGGGTGAACTCGGAGAGTTTCAGCATCGCCCGGTTGCCCGCCGCGATGGCGGTGATGAGGGGGCCAAGGCTCAGCATCACCGGAAAGTTCCACGGCACGATAATGCCGACCACCCCGAGCGGCTGGAAGTGCACCTCTACTTTGGCGGGGGCCAGCAGCAGGCCGGTGTGACGGCGGTGGGGCTGCATCCAGCGCTTGAGCCGCTTCTGGGTGTAGTTGATCTGCATGATGCAGGGCAGCACATCGGCGATCAGGCTGTCGTAGTGGCTGCGCTGACCATAATCTGCCGCCAGCGCCTTGCACAGCTGTCCCTTGTGGGCGAGCAACGCCTGCTTGAGTTTGGTCAGCTGCGCCCGGCGCTCGGCCAGGGTAGGCATGGGGTGAGCCAGACTCGCCCGCTTGAGCCGTGCCAACTGATCCGGCAGGGACAATTTGATGGCGAGGATATCCTCAGGAGTGTGTTGAAGCTGCGCCGCACCCATGTTGTTCTCCGCATGAAAAATGACCGACTGATTAGTCGGTCTAAATCTAGCTGTTTGTTACCGGAATGTAAAGCTGGCAAGCTGTCTGCCGTTCACCACGAGCCGGACGCAAGAGAGAACTGTGTGTCTCCCCACACTTTTGTGGTTTGCTCGTTGGTGGCTTATCTAATAAGGGGTAGTTTTTGGCTATTAACCTACACGGAGAGAGCACTATGACCAGGGAACTGAACAGCTTGTTGGCCCGGCTTGAAGATGTGGTTGAGCGGATGCCGGATTGCTTCAACACCTACGAATTCGCCCAGAAGCTGGCACTGCAATATCAGCCGGAATTCTTTGCTGCGGGCCACTCTCTGGCCGAGCACGAGGGCAAGGTACTGCGGGTGCTGCACCAGAAGATCGCCGAGGCGCTGGCAGGTAGCGAGATGGTTATTGAAGGGGCTCTGCTCCCCTGCGTCACCCCCTGGGGGGAGAAGGCGACCTCACCGCGCTGGCATCGCAAGCACTGAGGGTCGTAGTCAGGCAGATCACTGCCAGATAGCAGATAACGAACAACGATAAAGGGCGCGGCGCTGGCAACAGGGCCGCGTTTTTTTATGCTAATTGTCGCCAGCAGCGCCACCGCTTCCGGGAGCAAAGGCTCGGTCTGTGATCCCATGCCGGGATATGGGGGCGTCAGCCAGGTAGACTCTCCCTTTTGCCGCAGGGTTTGTCACCGTAGGAATTTCTCATGACCCATAAAATCATTCTGGATACCGACCCGGGTATCGACGATGCCATGGCCATCCTGTTTGCCGAGGCCCACCCCGCCATCGAGCTGCTCGCCATCACCACTGTTTTTGGTAACGCCACCATCGACAATGGCACCCGCAACGCCCTCTGGCTCAAGCAGAAGTACGGCATGAAGGCGGATGTGGCCAAAGGCGCTGCCGCCCCGCTGCTGCGAGAGCCGGTCGGCCCCACCACCATAGTCCACGGCCCGAGCGGCTTTGGCGACATGGAGGCGGGGGAGGTGACTATCGCTCCGGATCCCCGCCCCGCCTGGCAATATATTGTCGAGGCGGTCAAAGCCGCGCCGGGGGAGATCACTCTCGTCACTATCGGCCCACTGACCAATCTGGCGCTGGCGCTACAACAGGCCCCCGAGATTGTCTCGCTGGTGAAACAGGTAGTAGTGATGGGCGGCGCCTTTGGCGTCAACGGCCATCGTGGCAACGTCACCCCCTATGCCGAGGCCAATATCCACGACGATCCCGATGCCGCCGACCGGGTCTTTACCGCCGACTGGCCTGTGGTGATCATCGGGCTGGACGTGACCCAGCAGAGCTTCTTCAGCAGCGCCTATCTGGATGAACTCAGAGACAAGGCGGGGGAGCCGGGCCGCTTCCTGTGGGATGTCAGCCGCTTCTACCTGCGCTTCTACTCCGAGAAGTTGGGGCTCTCCGGTTGCCACGTTCACGATCCGTCCGCTATCGCCTATGTGATTGATCCGACCCTCTTTACCCTGCGGGAAGGGCCGGTGCGGGTGATCACCAGCGGCCCGGCCATCGGCCACACCCTGCAAAAGTTCGATGGCAAGCGCCACTCCCACGATGACTGGGCAGCCTATCGTCCGCAGCAGGTCGGGGTGGCGGTGCGCGATGAAGCCTTGCTGGCGCTCTATCGCGAGACGCTGGTGGGCTGGGGCAAGGATTGCTGAGCAAAGGGGCGCTATTGCGCTGACGCGGGGGCTGTGATCGGCGCCAAACAATCGGAGCGCACGGCCGCTTATACTGCCTTATATCAAGAGCTTGGGAGGGATGAAGATGGCCTGGATTTCCTTGATAGTGGCGATTGCGCTGATCTGGTGGTTGATGAAGCTGGGGCGTGGTGCCCTGTTCGAGATCCGTCTTGCACCCGGCAAGGTAGTGGTCAAGCAGGGCAAGGTGTCACCCGCCTTTATTGAGCATGCCAAGCAGATCCTGCGCCACGACACGGTGCGCGGTCGCATTGTGGGGCAGCGTGATGGCGATGGCGTCAAGCTGATCTTCTCCCGATCTATCCCCGAGCCGGTGGCCCAGCGGTTTCGCAATATCTTCCCCTATGGCGATTACCGCCAGCCAACGGCGCCACTGCCGGGGCCAAAATCCCGAAAGGGATAAGCACCGGAACCTGGTTAATCGATAGCAAACGGGCCTCCAGTGGAGGCCCGTTTTTTATGGCACTTGGCCAAGAGAGAGCTGACAGCCCTTACTCCTTGCCGTGCAGCTCGCGCTGGGCCTTGACCGCTGCCGCCTTGACGGCGGTGCCTTCATTGCCCCAGGAGGCGCGCAGGGTGTTGACCAGCTCGGCGAGCCGCTCGTCATCCATGGTCCAGCCATAGCCCGGCATGTGGTAACCCAGATGGCCGTGGGTGACCGGGGTCTCGGCGCCGTGCAGCAGCACGTTGATCAGGCTCGACGGATCGCTCGCCAGCACGGTGCGGTTGTTGACCAGCGAGGGGATGACGTGGTCATTGCCCTGGCCGTTGACCCCGTGACAGGTGGAGCAGTACATGGCGTAGTCCGCCTTGCCGCTGGCACTGGCGTAGGCGCGGGCCCCTTTCTCCGCCACCGGTTCATCTTTCAGATCGGTCAGATAGGTGGCGATGCTGGCCAGATCGGCGTCGCTGAAATACTGGCTGCTGTGAGTGATCACTTCCCCCATGGGGCCCGCGACCGCTTCATGCTGGCTGCGGCCGGTTTTCAGCAGGTCGATCAGCGCCTGCTTGCTGTAACGGCTGCCGCGAATGTCGGGGGCATACCAGCCATCCAGCGCCGCCCCGCTCAGGTATACGGGATCCGCCTCGGTCAGCGCTTTCTCCTGCATGCCAAGCCCGCGTGGGGTGTGGCAGCTGCCGCAGTGACCGGCACCCTGCACCAGATAGGCGCCGCGGTTCCACTCTTCGCTCTTGCCCGCCACCGGGGTGAAGCGGCTGTCATCGTGATAGACCCAGTTCCAGCCCATCAGCGGCCAGCGCATGTTGAGGGGCCAGGGGATGTCGCTCTCCCTGTTGGCGATGGCCAGCGGCTGCACCTCCTTCATCAGATAGTGATAGAGATCTTCGAGATCCTTATCGCTCATCTTGGCATAGGCGGTGTAGGGCATGGCCGGATAGAGGCGATGGCCATCGCGGGCCACCCCTTCGCGCATCACCTTGATGAACTCCGGCAGGCTGTAGTTGCCGATACCGTGGGTCTTGTCGGGGGTGATGTTGGTGGCAAATACGGTACCGATGGGGGTCGGGAACCCTTTGCCGCCCGCCAGCGGCTTGCTGGTTTCGCTGGTGTGGCAGGCGGCGCAATCGCCGAGCTTGGCCACGTATTCCCCCGCCGACATGGCGGGGGCTGCGTTGGCGGCAAGGGCGGGCAGAGCCAGCAGCAGGGCGCTGGCGGTCAGTGACAGGGCGCGGCTCATTGGGCACCTCCCTTGCTCATGGCAACCAGCTCGTTGACGGCGCGCCACGCTTCGTCGATGGCGGCGTGGGCGTAGGGGCTCCAGCCTGCATCCGAGTTGGCGATGGTGATGTTGCCGATCGGCTGGCGACCCAGTTCAATCCATTTTTCGCACTGCGCTTCGTCATCAAACAGGGTGTTGGTGACATAGGAGTAGCCGTGGGACCAGCGGTTGACCGTGATGGCAAGGATATCCTGCTCATGGTTGAAACCGGCGCTGCCGAGCATCCCCTGCAACTGTTCGCGGATCATCTGTTCATGCTGCTCGAACGGCATGCCGAGGATCATGGCGCGCCCCTTGCGGGACTGTTCGCGGGCCGACAGGCCGCTGCCCGGCAGGGTCGGTACATAGACCATGTGCAGGCACATCGGCTGATCCGGGCTCTTGGGATGCTCATAGCCACCCATGCTGACCGGATAGTCGAGCTTGACCCGGCTGTAAGGGGCTGCCGGGGAGTAGACCTCGTGCACCCCGAGCTTGACGAAGGCTTGCCAGTTTTTGATCACCACTTTGGTGTAGACCAGCGGCGCTTTGACGTTTTGGCGCAGCGCCTCCTTCTGGGGCTCCGGCATCTCGGGCACCATGTAGGGGATCATCATGTTGTAGCCAGCCATGATCGACTGCTTGGCCCGCACCCGGTGCAGTTTCCCCTCCTTGATGTAGGTGACATCCACCGCCAGCTTGCCGTCGGCGAGGCGCACGTTTTTGGCCTGCAACGCCGTGCTGCCAAGGCGCAGCTGCACCTTGTGCTCCGGCAGATCGAGCTTGCTGTAGTCAAACTTGGCCAGTACCACATCCTGCATGGTGTGACCCGGCGCCACCTGCGGGATGAGCTTGCGCACCATCAGGCGGGTGAGGCCGGCGTTGCCATCCGGGAAGTGGAAGATGTAGGGATCGTCGAGCTCAGCCTGCTCCTCGGCATCGAGCGGCGTCAGGTTGAGGCCGCCAAAGCCGGGCAGGGCACAGAGGCGGGCGTCGGCGCAGGCGGTGGCATCGATGCCGACAGCCTGAAAATCGTTGGTACGTTGCTGGAAGTAGGTGATGGCTCGTTCGCTCAGGCCCACCTTGTCGCGCAGGAAGGTGGTGTAGCTGTTGCGGGTGATCCACTCATCCTGCTGCTCGCGGGTCATGCCGCTCAGGTAGTCGGTCTTCTCCTCATGCAGGGCCAGCAGGGCGGCCTTGTCGGCATCATCGAGCGGGAAGTCACCGATAAACTCCGCCAGCGGACGGCCATTCAGGCGATCGCGCGGGATGTCATCCGCTACGTTATGGCCCGGATCACCGTTCACTATCTTGTTGACGCCAAAGTGCTTCTCGTCGAAATAGACGCCGCGGCTGAGCCCCAGATCCGGATAGAAGGTCTGCTGGAAGCCGGCGGCCAGCTCGTCGATGTTGACCTCCAGCGCTTTGAGCAGACCGAGCGCCACCGGGCTGTAGACCGAGCGCGGCGATTGCAGAGATTCACTGCCGCCGTAGCCCAGCCGCAGGCCATCGGAAGTGGTGAATTCGTTGCGCTTGGCGTGGCCGCCGAAGTCATCGTGGTTGTCGAGCAGCAGGATCTTTTTATCCGCGCCGAGCAGTTGCTGATAGAAGCAGGCTGCGGCCAGACCGCTGATGCCGGCGCCGACGATCACCAGATCGTACTCCCCCTCAAGGGGAACATTGGCAAAGTCATACTGTTTGCCATCGCGGGCGATGCTGTGGGCCGGTTCGAAAGAACCCGGGTGGTTGCCGCGCAGGCCGGTGAGGGCAGGCGGGTAGACCAGCGTCTTGTCAGCCAGCGCGCTGCCGCCTTCGGCAGCCTTGAGCAGGTTGATGGGGGCGATGCCTGCTGCGATGGTGATGGCGACGCCATTGAGAAAATCTCTGCGTGTGATGCTCATGGCAATCCCTGTTGTTTGAAGCGTTGAAAAAAAGCACAGAGCTGAAATGGTAGCTGGCAAGCAGCAAGGGGACGCAACCTACCGTCATATCCCGGTAGAGTCCATGGCTTTGATAATAAGTTATTAAACAAAATGATGAAGCTTGTAATGGCCAAAACAGGGGTAGATGTCTCCGCTTTGCATATTTATGAGACAAAACCTTGCCGAATTCATGGAATTAATTTGAATTCAGTTTGATTAATTATGGTTTTGATTGAGTTCTTTTTCGTTTTTCATATTTCCAGAGGGCACAAAAACCGTGCGGAAATAGTGTTTGTATTTTATGCGGATAGTTCAAAACCCGTTATTTGACCATGAATAGTACAAGGTTAATTGCGGTTGGTTCTCTAGCTCTGGTGCCAAGCTGATGGAAATAAAAGCAGGGTGAGATGAATTAATGATCAGCTTGTTTTATGCAGCCGCTTATTGGTCACGGGTTAACAACTGTTACATGCAAACGCCAACCTGGGCACAACATCGAGATTAATTTTTCATGTTGTTCACATAGTCAGGTTTTGTTCAGAATGATGCGTTTTTTTTACAACTTTAGCCTTGCGAAGATAAAGGACGCTGCATGAAACCTTTTGCATTAAAGAGGGGTTTGGGTGCTTTGCTGTTGCTCGCGGCCGCCGGCATGCTGACTGGCTGTGACATGGCTCTGATGAGCCCCAAAGGGCAGATTGGTCTGGAACAGAAATCACTCATACTGACGGCCCTTGGCCTGATGTTAATCGTGGTGATCCCTGTAATTATTATGGCCGTGGTATTTTCTCGTAAATACAGAGCTTCGAATACCGACGCCAAATATACCCCTGACTGGTCTCACTCCAACAAGATTGAAGCGGTTGTCTGGACCGTTCCCGTCATTATTATCGTTATTCTTGCCACTATTACCTGGAAAACATCTCACGAACTGGATCCTTACAAACCGCTGGATTCCACGGTGAAACCGATTCAGGTCGATGTTATTTCCCTCGACTGGAAGTGGCTGTTTGTCTATCCAGAACTGGGTATTGCATCGGTTAATGAATTGGCTTTCCCGGTCAATACGCCGGTCAATTTCCGGGTCACCTCCGATACCGTGATGAACTCCTTCTTCATTCCGCGTCTGGGCGGCCAGATATATGCGATGGCGGGCATGCAGACCAAGCTGCACCTCATCGCCAACGAGCCGGGCCAATATGACGGCATCTCCAGCAGCTATAGCGGTGCCGGTTTCTCGGGCATGAAGTTCAATGCCATCGCTACTCCGGATCAGGCCGGTTTTGATGCCTGGGTTGCCAAGGTGAAGGCGTCGCCAAAACAGCTGATCACCATGGATCAGTTCAATGCGCTGGCCAAACCGAGCGAGTTCCATCCGGTGGAGTACTTCTCCAGTGCCGACCCGAAACTGTTTGTCACTCTGATCAACAAGTTCATGGGTGACATGAAGCACGGCCAGCATCAGGGGATGGATCACTCACAGATGAACCATGGCGACATGGCGCAAGACGAACACATGGATCATGCCGGCCATATGAAGATGGCAATGGATGACAACTCTGTGAAAGCGGGATCCGAGGAATAACGATGTTTGGAAAATTAACGCTCGACGCCATTCCGTACCATGAACCCATCATCATGGTGACGGTGGCCGGAATTATTCTGGGGGGGCTGACTGTCGCCGGTCTCATCACCTATTTCGGCAAGTGGCAATATCTGTGGAAAGAGTGGCTCACCTCGGTGGATCACAAGCGCCTCGGGATCATGTATCTCATCCTCGGCATGGTAATGCTGCTGCGCGGCTTCGCCGATGCGGTGATGATGCGGACCCAGCAGGTGATGGCTTCGGCCGGTGGCGACGGCATTCTGCCACCGCATCACTACGACCAGATCTTCACCGCCCACGGCGTCATCATGATCTTCTTCGTGGCGATGCCGCTGGTGATCGGTCTGATGAACATAGTAGTGCCGCTGCAGATCGGTGCCCGTGACGTGGCCTTCCCCTTCCTCAACAACGTGAGCTTCTGGTTCACCGCCGCCGCCGTGGTGCTGATCAACATCTCCCTCGGGGTTGGTGAATTTGCCCAGACCGGCTGGCTGGCCTATCCGCCCCTCTCTGGGCTGGAGTACAGCCCGGGGGTCGGGGTTGATTACTGGATCTGGAGTCTGCAGATATCGGGTCTGGGCACCTTGCTGACCGGCGTCAACTTCTTCGCCACCATCATCAAGATGCGCGCTCCTGGCATGACCATGATGCGTCTGCCGGTGTTCACCTGGACGGCTTTGTGCTCCAACGTGCTGATCATCGCCTCCTTCCCGATCCTGACCGTCACGGTGGCCCTGCTCACCGCCGACCGTTACCTAGGCACCCATTTCTTTACCAATGACATGGGTGGCAACATGATGATGTACATCAACCTGATCTGGGCCTGGGGTCACCCCGAGGTGTACATTCTGGTGCTGCCGGTGTTCGGGATCTTCTCCGAAGTGGTGGCCACCTTCAGCAAGAAGAAGCTGTTCGGTTATACCTCGCTGGTGTGGGCGACCGTCGCCATTACCGTGCTCTCCTTTATCGTCTGGCTGCACCACTTCTTCACCATGGGTTCCGGCGCCAACGTGAATGCCTTCTTCGGCATCACCACCATGATCATCTCCATCCCGACCGGGGTGAAGATCTTCAACTGGCTGTTCACCATGTACCGCGGTCGCATCGAGTTCACCTCGCCCATGTTGTGGACCGTCGGCTTCATTATCACCTTCAGCATCGGCGGCATGACCGGGGTACTGCTCTCGGTACCGGCGGCCAACTTCGTGCTGCACAACAGCCTGTTCCTGATCGCCCACTTCCACAACGTCATCATCGGCGGCGTGGTGTTTGGCTGCTTCGCCGGTATCACCTACTGGTTCCCGAAAGCGTTCGGCTTCAAGCTCAACGATGTCTGGGGCAAGCGCGCCTTCTGGTTCTGGATTGTCGGCTTCTTCGTCGCCTTCATGCCGCTCTACGTGCTGGGCTTCATGGGCATGACCCGTCGCGTCAGCCAGCATCTGGATCCCCAGTTCCATGGCTGGCTGGTGGTGGCTGCCTGTGGTGCCGCGCTGATTGCCGTGGGGGTTCTGTGTCAGGTGATCCAGCTGGTGGTCAGCATCCGTGACCGCGAGCAGAACCGCGATCTGACCGGTGACCCCTGGGGTGGCCGTACCCTGGAGTGGGCAACCTCTTCCCCGCCGCCCTTCTACAACTTCGCCATCGAGCCGAAGATCAAGGGACTGGATGCCTTCTGGGAAGCCAAGCAGGACGGTTCTGCCTATCAGCAGCCCGAGCACTACGACCCGATCCATATGCCCAAGAACACCGGGGCAGGGGTCATCATCGCAGGCTTTGCCACCGTGTTTGGTTTTGCCATGGTCTGGCACATCTGGTGGATGGCCATCGCCGGCTTCATCGGCATGATTGCGAGCTGGATCATCCACAGCTTCAACGACGACGTGGATTACTACGTGCAGGTTGACGAGATCGAGCGGATCGAGCGTCAGCATTTTGAAAATATCAACAAGGTGGCGTGAAGCAATGGCGACCGACGTTCTACATCACACTCACGACGGTGCCCATGATCATGGGCACCACGATGCCGGTGCCAACAAGGTATTCGGTTTCTGGATCTACCTGATGAGTGACTGCATCCTGTTTGCATGCCTGTTTGCAACCTATGCAGTCCTGGTCAACGGCACCGCCGGCGGCCCGAGCGGCAAGGATATCTTCGAGCTGCCGTTCGTGTTTGGCGAAACCATGCTGCTGCTCTTTAGCAGCATCACCTTCGGTTTTGCCATGCTGGCGATGAACAAGAACCAGCTATCCGCCGTCAACGGCTGGTTGCTGGTGACCTTCGTGCTGGGGGCCGGCTTTATCGCGATGGAGATCTACGAATTCCATCACCTGATCGCCGAGGGCTATGGCCCGGATCGCAGCGCCTTCCTCTCCGCCTTCTTCACCCTGGTCGGTACCCACGGTATCCACGTGACCAGCGGCCTTATCTGGATCATCGTGATGATGGTGCTGGTGAGCAAGAAGGGGCTGACCGATCGCAACCGCTCCCGCCTGATGTGCCTGAGCCTGTTCTGGCACTTCCTCGACGTGGTGTGGATCTGCGTCTTTACCGTGGTCTATCTGATGGGGGCAATGTAAATGAGTCATTCCGTTGACAATCACGGCGCCAGCCACGGCAGCGCCAAGAGCTATCTGACCGGCTTCGTGCTGTCAGTCATTCTGACCGCGATCCCGTTCTGGATGGTGATGGATGGCTCCGCCTCCCACGGAACCGTGCTGGCCATCGTGGTCGGCATGGCGGTGGTGCAGATCTTCGTCCATCTGGTCTACTTCCTGCACATGAACACCTCGTCCGAGGAGCGCTGGAATCTGGTGGCACTGGTCTTTACCGTGCTCATCATCGCCATCGTGATCGTGGGCTCCCTGTGGATCATGTACAACCTCAACATCAACATGATGGTCCACTGAGCAGGCTGGCAATGATGATGAAGCAATACCTGCAAGTGACCAAGCCGGGCATAATCTTCGGTAACCTCATCTCGGTTATCGGGGGATTCCTGCTGGCCTCCAAGGGGAGCATGGACTTGCCCCTGTTCATTCTGACCATGGCCGGTGTATCACTGGTGGTCGCCTCCGGTTGCGTGTTCAACAACTACATCGACCGGGATATCGACTGCATCATGGAGCGCACCAAGAACCGTGCTCTGGTGAAGGGTCTGATCGCCCCCGGCGTATCGCTCTGGTACGCCACCGCGCTCGGCATTGCGGGCATTGCACTGCTCTACTTTGCGGCCAATCCGTTGGCCGCCTTGCTGGCAGTGCTGGGCTTCATTGTCTATGTGGGGGTCTACAGCCTCTACATGAAGCGTCACTCGGTCTACGGCACCTTGGTTGGCAGTCTCTCCGGCGCCGCGCCACCTGTCATCGGCTACTGTGCGGTGAGCGGTCAGTTCGACTCGGGGGCGCTGATCCTGCTGGCGATCTTCAGCCTGTGGCAGATGCCGCACTCCTATGCGATCGCCATCTTCCGTTTCAAGGATTATCAGGCGGCCAACATCCCGGTATTGCCGGTGGTGAAGGGGATCCCGGTGGCCAAGCTCCACATCACCCTCTACATCCTGGCCTTTATGGTGCCGACCCTGATGCTGTTCCTCGGTGGTTATGCCGGCTACAAGTATCTGGTGGTGGCCACCGCGGTGAGCGTCTGGTGGTTGGGGATGGCGCTGTCTGGCTACAAGCAGCTGGTGGATGATGCACTCTGGGCCCGCAAGCTGTTCATGTTCTCCATCGTCACCATCACTTGTCTCAGCGTGATGATGTCGGTGGATTTCCAACCGGAAGCAGCTCCCGTGCTGGTGAGCATGCTGCCCTGATAGTGTGAGTTGTGCCCCTAAATGCATGAAATCCAGAGCCGGGAACTTTCCCGGCTCTGTTATTATGGGGCAGCCCCGTCGGGCACTTTTCCCGTATATCGGGCGTGGCATGGCAGCTGTCGGCCACCCCGTTACTCTTCTTTTTCTCTGACCTATCGAGGCCATCATGAATGATTTCACCATGACGAGGGGCGAGCGCCGTGCCACCTGGGCGCTCGGCTCCGTCTTCTCGTTGCGCATGCTCGGCATGTTTATGGTGCTGCCGGTGCTGACCACCTACGGCATGTCGCTGGCGGGAGCCTCCGAGGCGCTCATTGGCCTGGCCATCGGCATCTACGGTATGACCCAGGCGCTGTTCCAGATCCCGTTCGGCCTGCTCTCCGACAAGGTGGGCCGCAAGCCCCTCATCGTCGGCGGCCTGCTGATGTTTGCCCTTGGCAGCGTGATCGCGGCGCTGACCCACTCCATCTGGGGCGTGATCCTCGGCCGTGCCCTTCAGGGGAGCGGCGCCATCTCCGCTGCCGTGATGGCGCTCTTGTCGGATCTCACCCGCGAGCAGAACCGCACCAAGGCGATGGCCTTCATCGGGGTGAGCTTTGGCATCACCTTCGCCATCGCCATGGTGACCGGCCCCCTCATCACTCATGCGCTGGGACTCTCCGGCCTGTTCTGGCTCATCGCCCTGCTGGCGCTGGTGGGCATTGCCGTCACCCTCTGGCTGGTGCCGACACCGACAACTCATCTGCTCAATCGCGAGTCCGGCATGGTCAGGGGCGGGATGCGCACTGTGCTGACCAATCCGCGCCTGCTCAAACTCAATCTCGGCATTTTGTGCGTGCATACCCTGTTGATGTCGAGTTTCGTGGCGTTGCCGCCGCTGCTGGAGCAAGCGGGTCTGCCTCGGGACAGCCAGTGGCAGGCTTATCTGGTCACCATGCTGATTGCCTTCGTCAGCGTTGTACCCTTCATCATCTATGCCGAGACGCGCAGAAAGATGAAGTTGGTGTTCCAGATCTGCGTGCTGGTGATGCTCAGCGCCGAAGTGGTGCTGTGGCAGGCTGGCCTGCAGCTGTGGGGCCTGCTCGCCGGCCTGCAGCTCTTCTTCATCGGCTTCAACGTGATGGAGGCGTTGCTGCCATCCCTGATCAGCAAGGAGTCGCCACCGGGTTACAAGGGTACGGCCATGGGGATCTACTCCACCAGCCAGTTTATCGGAGTGGCTATCGGTGGCAGCCTGGGGGGCCTGCTCTACAGTCTGGGTGGTGGCGCCCTGGTGTTTGGCGGCTGCTCTGCGCTGGCCCTTGTCTGGCTCGGGGTCAGCCTTACCATGCAGGAGCCCCCCTATGTGAGCAGTCTGCGCATCCTGTTACCGGAAGGGGTGGAGGCGAGCCCTGCACTGGAGCAGAAACTCCGAGCCTGCGACGGGGTGAACGATGTACTGCTGGCACGGAAGGAACGTTCGCTCTATGTGAAGGTGGACAGCAAGCGGGTCAGTCGCCAGGATCTGGAGCTGCTGGTGATCGACGCCGGACACTGATCGCGCTAAGCTCGGTTCGGATCTGCAACTACTTGTTTTTGAAAACAGTCTGGAGGCGCAATGAACTGGTATATCTCGGTCCTCAAGCAATATGCGGTATTTAGCGGGCGGGCCCGTCGCACCGAATACTGGATGTTCGTGCTGTGCAACGTCATCGTCATGTTGCTGCTCGGCATGGTGGACAAGCTGATCGGCGGCGATAAGGAGCTGGTAAGCTCGATCTATTCGCTGGCGGTGCTGCTGCCATCTCTGGCGGTGGCGGCCCGTCGTCTGCACGATACCGACCGCAGCGGCTGGTGGCTGCTGATCGGCCTTATCCCCGTTATCGGCACCCTGGTGCTTATCTACTTTATGGTTTGCAATGGCCAGCAGGGGCCAAACCGCTTCGGTGACGATCCCAAAGCGGCCCCCTCACAGGGCTTTATCGTCAGCTAACGGGCGAGGCTTGGCGAATCATCGGTCAATAAAAGAGAGGGAGGCATCGCGCCTCCCTCTCTTTTTCGTGTTGATGGCCGATCAACGCTCGATCAGCGGGGCGGAGCGGTAGCTCCACATACCGTAGGTGCGCAGGGCGTCGCGGTAGATGCCGAGCAGCTCGCTCTCGCTCGGGGTGGCCAGCTCCTCGAGGGGTTTGTCGGGGTAGCTGACGCTCGCCACCTTGATGTTGGCCGGGCCAATCTGGTCGCAGGCGATTTCCAGCACCGTCTGACCGCGGCGTACATGGCTGGCGGAGCTTACCAGCACCGCATAGTCAATCTGGTGGCGGGCGAGGGCATAGGCGCTGTAGAGGGCGTTATCCACCGTGCTGGTGGCGTAGTTCTCTTCAATCAGGCGGCTGCGATCGATGCCGTGGTTGGCCAGCCAGTCGGCCATCAGCTTGCCCTCGGTCTGGCGGTTCTGGGGCATGCCGCCAGTCAGGATGATCAGCGCCTCTGGGTCGGCCTTGGCCAGCGCCAGAGTGGTTTGCAGACGGCCCAGCAGGATCTTGTCCATGCTGCCGTCGGGATTGAGGGCGTAGCCCAGGGTGACGATGGCGCGTTTGCCCTCCCTGCTGGCCTTGACCTGATCCTCGGTCAGTTCGGTCTGCAGCGGGGCGGCGGTGATCCGCTGCACCCGGGCGATGATCTCCTCCAGATCGGCGGCGCGGCCGCCGTTGCGATCCGCCACTTTCGCCAGATAGCTGCGGGAAGCCTCCTTGTTGCCTTTCACCAGCTGCCAGATGGCGAGATAGCTGTTGATGTCGAGATCATCGGGGGCGACGGCCTGCGCCTGCTCCAGCAAGGTGATGGCGCGGCTCAGGTTGCCGTTGTAGATCTGTGCGTTGGCCGCCGAGATGAGCAGGTCGGTGCGGTAGGGTTCCAGCTGGTAGGCGGCCAGCAGCCGCTCGGTCACCAGCTCCATATTGCTTGGCATCTTGGCGGTAAAACCGGCGTGGGAGATTTTGGCTGGCGACTTGTAGATCTGCAGCGCCTCGCCGAGCAACATGTCCACCGCCTGGCGTTTGCTGACCAGGGTATTGAGGTCGTGCTCCATCTGCATCGAGCTCTCGGCCGCTTGCAGGGCGAGGGGCGAGAGCGCCAGCAGGCCGCCGAGGGTGAGGGCAAGAAGGGTCTGTTTCATCAAAAGGTCCTCTGTCGGGCTGAATCGCGCCGTGGCGCAGCGGCTTGTGGGCCGATGGGATAAGGCAAATGTGCGTCAATTCAGTCTGTTAGTGCCAAAGAGAGGGCAATATACCAGTTAACGGTGCGGCAAACTGTGAGTCGGGGCGGGCCGTCGGGTGATGCCACACCAGTTGCCGCAAAAGTGGTCGCAACGGGTCAGCAGCCATCTGAAAAGGGCAGGGGGAGCGTGACTCCCCCTGCTGGGAGGGGCGCTGGCCCCTCCCTCTATCTCTCGCGATTCAAGATAGATGGGGTGTCAATCTATCTGCTGATGAGTATTCGCGGTCAGTTCCACATCTGGGAGATGCGGGCTTCCAGCGTCTCTTGCTGCTCTTCGGGCATATCGCTGAAGAAGTTGAGCTGGGTCTGCTCTTCCACCTCGCGTACCGAGACCCGGTAGTCGGCGATCTGGCTGATGGGCACCTCTTCCTGCGGCATGATAAAGGCGATGGCCTGCAGTCTGGCCGGGTCCATCACGATCTTGTAGTAGGCGCTCGGGATCGCCACACCCTGACCGATGGACTCTTCAGAGCCGGTAAAGATGGGGCCGGTGATCACCTGCACATCCTTGCGGGAGACCGCCCACTTGTTCACCTTGTCCTCCAGCACGCGCCACGCCTTCTGGTTGAGCACCCCGATCTGCGGCGTCATGTTGCTCAGCAGGAAGCTCTCTTTCATGGTGTTCTTGTTCGATTTCATGTCCCCCGCCGGGGCCTGATGGCCACGGTCGTAGCCCGAGCCCTTGTAGTCGGAGAGGGTGGCGCGGTAGGCAACCGGGATCTCCCTGTCCTCGGCGAAGGCATCCTTGCGCGGCACTGTGCCCTGTGCGCTCTGGGCGGTCATCCGGTAGGAGACCCAGTCCGCCACCTTGTAGTCGTAGTTGTAGCCGACCGCATACCCTTCACGGCAGAGCTTCTGATCCGATTCGGAGGGGAGGCCAAAGCGCACGTGCTGGCCGCATTCCCAGTGGGCGGCCAGCAAGGGGGTGGCAGTGAGGGTGAGGGTAACAGCCAAAACCAATTTATTGATTTTTATCATTTTTGTGATGCTCCAGTTTAGTAGGCGGAGCCATTTGACATGAGATCTGACCAGCGCATCAATTGCTGTTTTTTTACACGTCACCGTTCTGTGACGGCTCGCCAAGATCCGTGATGTGACTGGTTAATATGTTTTGAATCAGTGGCTTGGTCGGTGGGATGATATGCGGTTGCTCGGCAGACAACGAAAAGGGGCCCGCGATGGGCCCCTTATGATGAGCGGTCTGACTGCTATCAGGCGGCGTTTGCCTTGTTGCCCAGCGTGCGGGCCAGCAGTGCTTCCGGATTGTGAATCGCCTCCTTGGTCTTCACATCGATGACCTCGATATCGGTGAAGCGTTCACGGTATTTGATGGCCACATCGTGGGCGAAGATGACGCAGCGGGCGTTGGCGACATCCTTGGCGGTGATGCGGTTGATGATGCCGTTGGCGCCCTGGGTCTCGACCTTGATCTTGATCCCCTGCTTGGCGGCGGCCTTCTGCAGGCTCTTGGCGGCGAGGAAAGTATGGGCTACGCCGGACGGGCAAGCAGTGATGGCCAGTACGTCTGCTTCCCCTTCCGCTTCAATGACTTCGAAGCTGGTTTGGGTGGCGGTCACGTCATCTTCTTCGCTCACTGGCTTCTTCAGCAGGTTGACGATGATGGCAGTGGTCAGGGCGCCGAGGATGGTACCCAGGATGTAGCCCATCTTGCCTTCAACAACCGGCAGGACAATCCAGCCACCCCAGGGGGCGTGATTGATACTGTGCATCATGAAGCCGGTGATGTTGCCGACGATGCCGCCTGCGACGATGGCCGGGATAACACGCATGGGGTCAGCAGCGGCGAACGGGATAGCACCTTCACTGATACCGATCATGCCCATGATGGCGGCCGCTTTACCGGATTCACGCTCTTCTTTCTTGTAACGCTTCGGAGACATGAAGGTCGCCAGCGCCATGCCCAGCGGCGGCACACAGATGGCGATACCGACGCCGCCCATCAGCCAGGGCTGGGTGTTGACCTGAGTCTGGGCAAACAGGGTAGCAACCTTGTTGACCGGGCCGCCCATATCGAAGGCGGTCATACCACCGAGAATGGCACCCAGCATCACTTTACCTGAGCCCGCCATGCTGGAGAGCCAGTGGTTCATCCCTTCCATCATGGCGGCGATCGGGGCACCGATCCCCCACATCACGATGCCACACACCAGGAAGGTACCGATCAGCGGATAGATGAAGATGGAGCCAAGGGAGGTCATGGAGTCAGGCAGCTTGATCCGTTTGAGCTGATTGACCACGAAACCGGCGATAAAGCCCACCAGAATGGCGCCGAGGAAACCGGTTTGATAGTGCTGAACGGCAATCCAGGAGCCGATCATGCCCGGGGCCAGGCCCGGCTTGTCAGCCAGCGAGTAGGCGATATAGCCACCCAGCACGGCGGTAAACAGGGTCAGACCGGCGATCCCCATGGTTGCCATGTCTTTGAGGAAGCCCGCTTCCGGCACGGCGCCCTTGCCGCTCATCATCACTGACAGGGAGAGCAGCACACCGCCCGCCACGATGAAAGGGATCATGTGGGAAGTACCAAACAGCAGGTGCTGCTTCATGGTATTGAGGCGATCCTTGAAGGTGCGATCGGTGGGTTCAACCGGAGCAGTGGCAACCGGTTTGGCGGCTGGGGCCGGTTTTTGCACTTTCGGGCCTTGCTTGAGCAGGGTCAGCGCTTGCTCGACGGTGGTGGCGGCTTTCATCTGCTCGATAAAGCCCGGTTCCAGCAGACGGGTCGAGAGCTCGGCCAGCACTTCGATGTGGTGGTTGGCGCCGCCATCCGGGGAGGCGATCATGAAGATCAGTTGAGTTGGCTTGCCATCTTCGGCGCCGTACTCGATACCCTGACGGCTGACACCGATGGCAATGGCCGGACGACTGACCGCCTTGCTCTTGGCATGGGGCAGGGCGACACCCTGCTCGAAGCCGGTGCAGTCCAGCTGCTCGCGGGCCCAGATATCCTTGACGAATTGCTGTTGATCAGACACGGCGCCATCGCGCGCCAGCATCTGTGCCATCTCGTCGAACAGAGCCTCCTTGCTGGTGGCCTTCAACTCCAGGCAGATGAGTCTGCCGTTGGTCATGGTGGGTAACATCTCACTCTCCTTCCCTGTAAGGGCTAAGTCATGCGTTGCGAATTGGGCTCATTATTGCCCTCAAGGGTAGGGTTGGACAGGCGATGAATGTAGCAATAACTGGATTTTTGTTGCATGGTTTTGCTGGTGTGATCCAGCTCGCAAAGTGTTGATCTTTAACTCAGTAGTGGTTTTTGTTTAATTAATGGCAGGATGTGACAGCGGTCAAGATATGACAGAAAAACCCTTGTAATGGGATTTACAGCCATTTTTTGCGGTTTATTGCCCGATTTAAGGCATATTTGAGAAAAACGGCTTAATGGCTGAACCTGGGCTTCCCACTGGAAAATAAAATGGCCCAGCGCTGATTGGATTTTATCAATCCATCTGGCGTGGGCCGTCGGGTATCACAAAGTGACATTTTCGGATTGCGTGCTGAATGTCACTTCAATGCTATCGATCGTTACTTTTGTGGCGGGGTATCGCCCATCACGAAGTGGAGGTTGCCCCCCGGTACAAACTCCTTGTGCTCGAAGAAGAGACCATCCTTGAGCGGTTTGCCATTGATGGTGACCGACTGGACATAGCGGTTCTTGGCGCTGTTGTTATCGGCGATGATGGTGAAGGTTCCCCCCTTGACCGGGATGGTCGCTTTGGCAAATAGCGGGCGGCCAATAGTGTAAACGGGGTCTGCCGCATTCACCTGATAGAAGCCAAGTGCTGACATCACATACCAGGCAGACATGGAGCCCACATCCTCGTTGCCTATGATGCCTGCCGGGGTGTTCGAGTACATGGTGTCGAGGATGTAGTCGACCGTCTCCTGAGTTTTCCAGGGCTCCGATGTCCAGTTGTAGAGGTAGGGGATATGGTGGGAGGGTTCATTGCCGAAGGCCACCTGACCCATCATCCCGGTCATGTCAGCGGTCTCCGACCCCTGACTCTCGGCGGCAAAGGTGGCGTCCAGATTCTGCTTGAAGGCCTCTTCTCCGCCCATCGCGGTTTTCAGACCCTTGATGTCATGGGGCACAAACCAGGTCCACTGCCAGGCGTTGCCCTCTGTATAGTTGCCGGTCTCATGTTCGGTGCCATAGGGATCAAACGGCGTCATGAAGGCGCCATCGATCATCACCGGACGCATGAAACCGGTCACCCCGTACTGGGCGTATTCGGCCGCATTGTGGTCGAAGTAGCGCTGATAGCCGTTAGAACGGGCCAGATAGCGCGCTTCGGCCGCCGGGTTGCCGGCCGCCTTGGCGATCCGGGCGATGGCCCAGTCATAGAAGGCGTTCTCCAGACCGTAGGAGACCGACTCGAGGGTGTAGTCAGCGAAGACGGGCTGACCGTCGATCCGCTGCACTGCCGGGGCAAAGCCGTTCTTTTCGATGTAATCGATGTGGTTGGTCAGGGTCTTGTCCAGCACCGCCTTGTCCCACTCGGTCGCCAGCATGGGGTAGTTGGTATAGGTGGAGGAGTCGATGGCGGCCGTGAGCGCCAGATTTTTCTCCTGCGCAGTGAAGGCATCGGGGTATTTGGTGATGGCGTCGGCAATCACCACCACCGCCGGATAGCCCACCATGGTGCCTGTCTCATCCCCCAGATGCTCCCACTTGGGCAGCAGGCCGCTCTCCAGATACTTCTGGAGCAGGTTCTTGGCATACTGCACGGCGCGGGTGGGTTCGGTGATGGTTTTAAGCGGGTGCAGCGCTCGCTGGGTGTCCCACAGTGAGTAGACCGAGAAGTTGGGCTGATCTTCGCTTGCCTGGCCATAGTGGATGGAGTAGCTGCCCTCCCCCTTGGCCTGCGCCCCTTTGCCCATGCCGCGGTAGTTGCCATCCACATCCTGATGGACGATGGGGGCGATCTTGGTGTGGTAGAGGGCGGTGTAGAAGATCTCGTTTTGCTCCTTGCTGCCCCCCTCGATGGTGAAATTGAGGGCGTTGGCCCACTTCTCGCGGGCGTTGGCGCGGGCCTCGTCAAACGAAACATCCCCTTCGGCCTGGTAGTTGTTCCATGCGCCGGTGGCATCGACCGCCGATAGGGCAACTTTGGCGTTCAGTTGGGCTGAGCCGCCCTCTTCAAATTCGACGTAAGCGGTGACATCCGCTTTGGATTTGGCCTTGTGCTCGGCGCTCAAGCCCTCTACCGGCACACCACCAGCGAGGATGTAGACCCCTTTGATCTTCTTGTCGAAGGTCGCATGGAAGAAGATCTTCTGGTTTTTCGCCCAGCCGGAGAAGTGAGTCGCATCTCGCTCGCCGGTGATGGTGTAGCCATCTTCGCTGACGGTGAGTTTGTTGCGCAGCGAACTCGATCCCCAGTCGCTGTTGAGGATCGAGTTCAAATCGATCTTCAGCCGTTGGGGTTGCCCCTGCGGATAGGTGTAGCGGTGAAAGCCCACCCGCTCGGAGGCGGTCAGCTCGGCCTTGATGCCATTCTCGGCGATGCGCACCGCATAGTAGCCAGGCTCGGCCTGCTCGGATTTTTTGTCCATTTTGACCGAGATGGCTTTGCGGTAATCATCGCTTTGCTCGATGTATTTGGATTTATCTTCGGTAAAGGGCAGGAACAGAATATCCCCCAGCCCCCCCATGCCGGTGCCTGAGAGGTGGGTGTGGGAAAATCCAAACAGGGTATCTTTGTCAAAGTGATAGCCGGAGGAGGAGTGCCAGCCGATCAACTCGGTATCCGGCGAGAGTTGCACCATGCCCTCCGGTACCACAGGGCCGGGAAAGGTGTGGCCGTTAAAGCCAGTGCCAACGAATGGGTTCACATATTGCAACACATTGGTTGGCGTTGGCTTTTGATCGTCGTTATTGTCGCTGCTGTTATCTGAATCGCAGCCGGATAACATGGCTACTGTGCTGGTCAGGGCAATGGCCAGAATATTTTTCTTGAACATATTGAGCGGCTCCATCGGGTAGAGGGTGAGCAGTCATGATCTATTTTTATGAGACCGGAGCGATCCCTGAGCAATATTGGTGCTCGATGGCATTGATCCCGGCGAGCACTATTATTCCCATGCCATCTGTTTCATCGACAGAGTAAAAAAGTGTCATTCACTAGATTTTTGTGGCAAGGCAGTCTGTTTGTGATCCGGGTATCATGTAATTGCGTACGGTATATTTTTGAAAATTTTTGTTAGTGAACAAAAAAGAGGCCCAAAGGAAGCTTTGGGCCTGAACATATATTGATAGTGCATGATGGTTATTTATTATCTGAGCGGATCGGTTTTTGCGCCGTCATGATAAATTTCAGTTCACCACCGGCACGAATATCGCTGTGATTGAACGTCAGGTTTTCCCCCAATGGTTTGCCATTGATGGTGACGGATTCCACATAGATATTTTGGGTGCCATTGTTTTCGGCGATCACGGTGAATTTTCCGCCATCGATATCCATGATCACCTTGTCAAACAGTGGCCGACCTATGGTGTAGACCGGGAGCCCCGGCGTGACCTGATAGAAGCCCAGCGCACTCATGATGTACCAGGCGGACATTTGCCCCACATCCTCATTGCCAATCAGCCCTGTGGTGGTCGGGTGGAAGAAGCTGCGCACCGCCTGATCCACATACTCCTGGGTTTTCCACGGCTCCTTGGTCCAGTTATAGAGGTAGGGAACATGGTGATCCGGTTCGTTCCCCATCACGAACTGCCCGATATAGCCGGTCATATCCCCTTGCGAGGTATCAGCGTTGGAGTTGGCGGTGAAGAGGGCATCCAGATTCTTCCGGAATCCCTCCTCGCCCCCCATCACCTCTTTGAGCCCCTCGATATCGTGGGGAACAAACCAGCTCCACTGCCAGGTGTTGCCTTCGGTAAAGTCCTGCCCCCTGTGCTCGGCCCGATAGGGCCAGAAGATGTCATAACGGCTGCTGTCGTTGGTGTCACAGTTTTGTGGTGGTGTAACGGGGTTGCCGTTTTTATCGATGGCGCAGGAGGGGTAATTGTTGACCCAGCTGCCATCGTAATTTTTGGGGCGCATAAAGCCGGTCGCGCCATAGTTGCCATATTGCGCCGGGTTGTAGTCAAAATAGGCGCGCCAGGTAGTCGCCCGGGCCAGATAGCGGTTCTCCGCGGATTTGTCGCCAGCCAGTCGGGCCAGCTGGGCGATGCACCAGTCATAGTAAGCATTCTCGACACCGTACGAGACGGATTCGTTGACCAGCTCATCGTACTTGTCCTGGGCCATGCCGCCCTCTTCCGGCTTGTATTTGACGTTGGCCGGAACATAGCCGTGCTGCTCGGCATACTGGCCGTGACGGGTCATCACGGTGAAGCGCTTGTCGCCGTTCCAGGGATCCTGATAGGGCACCCAGCTTTTGGTCAGCGCGAGGTCAAAGTTGGCGGAGACATTGGCCGCCTGCAGCGCCAGCTTTATCTCTTCCTGTGTGAATGCATCCGGGTATTTGACGATGACGTCGGCGATGATGGAGACCGCCGGGTAGCCGACCATCTCGCCGGTATAGTCGGAGTGCAGCTCCCATTTGGGCATGATGCCGCCGGTTTTATATTTGTTGAGCAGATCGTGCACATAGTCGATGGATCGCTCTTTTTCGATGATGGTCTTCAATGGGTGAGCGGCGCGGAAGGTGTCCCACATGGAGTAGACCGAATAGTTGGTAAAGCCCGGCTTGGCCTGATGCACCTTGCCATCCATTCCGCGATATTGACCATCCACATCCTGATAGACGAAGGGGGCGATGTAGGTGCGATAGAGCGAGGTATAAAACATCGTCTTGTCGGCATCGCTGCCACCCTCCAGGGTGAACTTATTGAGCACTTTCGCCCATGCCTGCTTGTTCTCCTGCACCACCTGATCGAAGCGGTAGTCATGTTCATCGGCGCGCAGGTTGGCCATGGCCCCCTCAATGCCGGTGCCCGAGATGGCCATCTTCATGGTGATGGGCCGTTCCCCTTTGGCAAAGTTGAGCTGGGTCACCACATCCCGTACCCGGGGTCTGGTTTCGCCATACCCGATGTAATCGGCCAACCCCACCTCGGTGTCGTTGCTCAATTTGCCATCGACATAGAGGATCTGATCCACAAACGGCTCGGAAAACTCGGCGTAGAAAAAGACCGTCTGCCACTGCCCCCACTCGTTGCTGGTTCTGGCTCCGGCAATGGCGTTGTCGCTCACCCGCTTGAAGTAAATATTGCGGGAGTGGTTACCGTACTGCTCCAGCAGCTCGTGCTGCAGATCAAGCTGGACTTTGCGATCTTCACCCGCCGGATAGCTGTAACGGTGGAAGGCGACCCGCTGGGTGGCAGTGAGTTCGGCCTTGATGCCGGTCTCCACCAGATCCGCTTTGTAATAGCCTACTTCCGACTGTTCGCTCGTCTTGTTGATGGTGACCGGGTCGGTATTGCTGCCGATGAAGGGCAAGAAGGCGAAATCATTGAGATCCCCCTTGCCTGCCCCCGAGATATGGGTGCTGCTGAAGCCGGAAAGCTTGGCCAGATGGTGGTGATAGTCGGAAGGGGATCCCTTGCCATTCCAGTTGGCCGGATTCCAGTTGTCCGGGCCCGGCTGGATCATCCCTTCCGGCATGACCGGGGCCGGATTGACATTGCCCAGCCCATCGGTGCCGATCAGCGGATCGACATATTGCAGCACCTGCAGGGCATTATCGGGACGGCCATTGTCAGTAGTCTCATCGTTTGTGTTGCAGCCATAGAGGCCAAGCAGGGCTGTCACCATGATGGCCAGCTTGTGGGGTTTGAACATCGTTGTTCCTCAAATTCCGGAGATGAAAAAGCGGCAAGCCGGGTGGCTTGCCGCTTGTAGAGTTACGGGGTCGGTTGCTGGTTGGTCATCACAAAACGCAGCTCACCACCGGGACGGATCTCGCTGTGGGCGAAGGTGTTGTACTGGTTGAGTGGCTTGCCATTGATGGTGACCTCTTTGACATAGAGGTTGTCCGGGCTGTTGTTCTGCGCTACCACGTTGAACTGACCGTCGGGCAGGTTGATGGTGACCTTGTCAAAGATGGGACGACCGATGGTGTAGGTCGGGTCGCCCGGGGAGATTTGATAGAAGCCCATGGCACTCATGATGTACCAGGCCGACATCTGGCCGACGTCTTCATTGCCGATCAGGCCATCCGGGGTGGTTTTGTAGAACTCCTTATAGACCCGGTCGAGGTACTCCTGCGCTTTCCAGGGCTGGGCGGTGCGATTGTAGAGATAGATGACGTGGTGTGAGGGCTCGTTGCCATGAATGTACTGCCCGATGTAACCGGTCATGTCCTGATGTGCTTCGCCCCCGTTGGGGTCGGCGTTGAACAGGTTGTCGAGCTTGTCGTTCAGTCCCTGCTGGCCACCCATGATCTCGGTCAGCTTGTCGAGATCCTGCATGAAGGACCACTGCCACTGCCAGGCATTGCCCTCGGTGTAGTAGAAGGCATCCGACTTGTAGGGATCGAAATCGGCCGCCGCGTATTTCAGGGCGCACGGGTCACCGTTTTTCAGCTCGGTCGGTACGAAGAAGCCTTTGCCATCGGCATTGCCAGCCTGGGGATCCCAATGTTTGAGCGAGTTGTAGGATCGTGCCTTGAACTCCTGATAGGTAGTCATGTCGCCCGCGGCTTTCGCCATCTCGGCGATGGTCCAGTCGTAGAAAGAGAACTCCAGCGAGTAGGAGACCGAGTTCCAGTTGGGATAACGGACGCACTGCTCTTTCTCGTGATAGCTGAGCTGACCGGCCATCAGCGAGCTCAGGATGTCGTCATGGATCTGCGGGTAATCGGCAGGCCGGTAGTGGGCCGATTTGACCGAGGCTTCCAGTGCCTCTTGCGCATCGATCAGCCCCTTGGTCACCGCATCGGCAAGGATGGCCGCCGAGGGGTAGCCAATCATGGTGCCGGTTTCCGAGCCGTGGCCTTCCCATTTGGGCAGCAGGCCGAACTCCACGTTGGATTTGCGGATCAGATCCTTGGCGTAGAGAGTCGCCTGTGGCGGGTCCATGATGGTCCACATGGGGTGAACGGCGCGGAAGGTATCCCAGGTCGAGTAGATGGAGTAGTTGGGGGTATCGCCAGGTTGCAGGGTGCGCAGGGTGCCTTGCATATCAAGATACTTGCCATCCACATCGTAGAGCTCGATAGGGGCGATCATCATGTGGTAGAGGGCGGTGTAGAAATTGGTCTTTTCGGTTTCCGTCCCCCCTTCGGTTTTGAGTGTTGCCAGCTTTTCGGCCCACGCGTATTCGGCGTCTGACTTCACCTTGGCGAAATCAAAGGTGGGAGCTTCCGCCTCCAGATTCTTCTGTGCTCCTTGCCAGCTCACCGCCGAGATACCGACCCGGATCTCGATCGGTTGGTCACCCTGGCCAAAATTGAGGTAGGCGGTCAGGTCATCCCCTTGATAGACGCTGTTGGGGCGCATCTCCCGGGTGGGCATCTTGTCCTGCTCGCCCAGCATGGCCCTGGCCACAGGTTGGTTGAATTTGGCGTAGAAGAAGATGTTCTGGCCCTGATGGTTCTGTCCCTGGAACCAGCCAGTGGAGGTTTTGCGGCCACGCAGGGTGTACTCATCCACCACTTCGATTTTGTTTTTCAGCGATTGGCCGTTGTTGTTCAGCAGGGTATGACCCAGATCGAATTTCACATTCCGATCCGCTCCTTTGGCGAAGGTGTAACGGTGCAAACCGACCCGTTTGGTGGTGGTCAGTTCAACCTCAATCTCCCCCTTGTTCAGTCTGGTTTTGTAATAACCGGCGCTGGCGTGCTCATTGGTTTTGTCAAAGGCGTTTATCTGGGCGTCGGCCATCTCGGCGTAGGGCAGTACCAGAATGTCGCCCAGATCGGTGGCGCCGGTGCCGGAGAGATGGGTATGGGAGAAGCCGTAGAGCGGAACATCGGTTGCGACGATCTCGCCCGTGAGATAATTGGAAGAGTCCCAGTAGCCGGAGGCTGAGTGCCAGGGGTTGAGTCCGCTCTCGTGATCGGTGTTGGAGCCAATAAAGGTATCCGGCGAGAGCTGCACCATGCCGGCAGGGCGGGTGGCACCGGGGAAAGTGTGGCCTGATGCGGCGGTGCCTATCATGGGGTCAACGTATTTCAGTACCGACAGATCGACAACCGGAGTTACCGGTTTCTCGATAGCGGTAGACTCGCTCTCACTGTTGCAACCGGCGATGCCACCGGTCAGTGCGGCAATCACCGCAAGAGAAAGAAGATTGCACTTGAACATGGTCATTCCATTTTTGAGTGGTGATGGGGGAGGAAGTCCTCCCCCGAACAGGTGATTAACGGGAACCGGCAGGCAGGTCGCCTTCGTGCAGGAAGGTGCCGATACCTTGCGCGGGCGGCAGATCTTCCGGCTGGCTGCCCCAATTCTGGTTGGGGCTATCGCCCATCACGAATTCAAGCTTGCCGCCACTGAGGATTTCCTCATGGGTGAGGTAGCTGCGATTGAACTCGCTGCCATTGAGGCGAGCGGACTGGATGTAGATGTTGTCGCGGCTGACATTCTGGGCCGTGACGGTGAACTGTTTGCCCGCACCCACATCGAGCGAGGCGGTTTCGAACATGGGGGTGCCAATCTCGTAGATGCCGGAGGAGGCATTGACCGGGAAGAAGCCCAGCGCCCGGAACACGAACCAGGCAGAGAGGGTGCCAAAGTCATCGTTGCCACAGATGCCGTCAGGGGTGTTCTTGTAGCAGACGTTGGTGGCTGCCACGATGGCGGCCTGTCCCTTCCAGGGCTGTCCTACGTAGTTGTAGAGGTAGGGCACATGGATATCGGGCTCGTTGCCCTGCACATGCTGTCCCACGTTGCCGGTGTTGAATACCGGGAACTGGTTGTCGCCAGCGTTGCGATCCGGATAGGTACTCCAATAGTCGTCCAGCCGTTTGGCAAACAGTTCGCCCCGTTTGGCCTGAGGATTCTGGGTCTGGTCGAAGCGGGTCATCAGATCGACCAGGCCATGAATGTCATGTTGAACGCTGAAGGCGTATTGCCAGCCGTTGGACTCGGCGAATGACCAGTTGAACATGTCGGGGCGCCAATCCTTGCCCACTGCCCGGCCGGTTTTCGGGTCTACCCAACCGGCATCAATGAAGTTGCCAGCGTAGTCGCGGGCCTTGAACCACCCCTTGTACTGCTTGCCGCCAAAGTCAAACTGCGCCTGCCAGTTCTTGGATCGATCGGCAAACTCCTGATAGCGGGGGTCACTTTCGCCAAATACTGCCTTGATCGATTGGGCGATCGCCCAGTCATTCATGGAGTACTCCAGCGAGTAGGATGAGGTCCAGGCATCCTTGAAGGGGGAGTGAGATTCCCAGTCATTGCCCGGCGGTGTGTCATGCAACTGGGCAGGTACATAGCCTTGCTGCTCGTACTCCTTGATCCAGGCGACCCCCTGGCTGGTGGCTGCGCGGGCGTCGGTGATCATGGCGGTCACCAGTCGCTCCTTGATCTCCTGACGTTCCGCATCGCTGAAGCCCAGCGCGATCATCCGTCTGTCCAGCGAGCCTTTGGAGAGTACGTCGTGGATCACCGGCGTGGAGTGCATCCCCATCATCATGCCGGTCTCGTTACCCTTGAAGGTCCACTCCGGCAATCTGCCCTTGCGCAGGTTGCCCAGATCGTCCATCCACTCCTCCTCGGCGTAGGAGAGCATGGAGAGCACCACATCGGCGAGGCGATCCGGCTCCAGCAGTGACGAGAGGGGTTGTACTGCGCGGTAGGTGTCCCACAGGGAGAAGGTGTCGTAACGGGTAAAGTCCGCTTTGCCATCCCGGTTGGCATCGGCGGTGCGAACCGACTCCTTGAGGGTATCGATCTGCTCGCCCCACGGTGTGTTGCCATCCGGATAGGCGTTGCGCCCCTGATGCACCTGGCGGTAGCGCCCGTCCAGATCAGAGTGAATGGTCTGGCCCAGATAGGTGTGGTAGAGCGCGGTATAGAAGGTCTGTTTGTACTCCTCATCCCCACTGACCCGGATCTTGCCCAGCTCCTTTTCCCATTTTTGGGTCGCAGCCTGACGGACATCGTCAAACGACATATTGGCCACTTCGGTCATGTTGAGTGAGGCGCCAGCGTTGCCATCCCGGCCGATCTCGACGTTGGAGAGGGCTACCTTGGCCTCGACGACCAAGCCCGCCGCCGCGGTATCAAATTCCACATAGGCACGCGCGTACTGATATTTGCCACGGGTCTCGTTGCCGATCTCGGTGGTGCCTTCCGGCAGGTCCAGATAGCGGTTCTGGTCTTTGTCAAAGTAGGCGAAGCGGATGTTTTTGATGGGCTGGTCGAACTCCATCACGAAGAACTCTTTCTGGCTGGGGGCCCAGCCGTCAGAGAAGCGATGGCCCTCGATCCGGTTGTGGGTTTTGTCCCATTTCAGATAGGAGTCGGAGGTGTAGTCCCAGTTGACCTTGAAGCCGAGGTTGACCACGATTTCCGATTTTTTATCTTGCGGGAAGGTGTAGCGATGAACCCCCACCCGATCCGAGGCGGTCAGCTCGGCCTTGATCCCGTAATCCTTCAGATTGACCTTGTAGTAGCCCGCCGTTGCCTCTTCATCCTTGTGGCTGTAGCGGGAGGCCTCCAGATTCAGTGAGGCCGACCCCTCGTTCAGCATGAAATTGGAGCGTGAGTTGATCGGCATCACCAGAATATCGTTGAGATCTCCAGCTCCGGCGCCCGAGAGGTGAGTGTGGGAAAACCCGGCGAGGCGGTTGTCGTGGTAGTAATAGCCGGAGATATATTCCCAGCCATTGGCCCCATTATTGGGCGACAGCTGCACCATGCCATGCGGGGTCGTGGCGCCGGGATAGGTGTTGCCTAAATTACCTGTGCCGATGAACGGATTGACGTAACGGGAGACGTTAGTCTCTTTATTGTTATCGACAGCGGTATCCGAGTCATTTTGACAACCGGATATACCAACCAGGCCAGCCAGTACGGCACACGCGAGCAGGGAACGTTTCAGTTTCATATTTGTCGCCACAGGTTAATGAAAGTAGGGTATCGAACGTATAAAAACAGATAATGCAGAACGCCGGGCCAGCCAATGAATATCTGCCGGATGAGAGAGCCATCTGCATGTATTACCCCGACTGTCACTGGATATAGAGGGTGACGGGGGGAATATCAGCCAGATAAAATGGATCTTGAAAACGATCTGGCCATACAGGCGGAAAAATAAATGCGCAGAAAAATAACAGGCACCCAGAGCCTGATTTAAAAAACGCCCCTTACACTTATGAAATAAGTGGCTGAGCTGTGTTACATCTGGAATATATAAATGCTCTTAAATGTTTTTCCTGCTGCCTGTAAATTAACGGTTTCTATTATTTCGTTGATTAATATCCTGGGACAGAGGAAAAAAATGGCATTAACTGGATTTTTATGACGTGTGGGGAAGGGTGTGAGCTGGCTCGCATAACCGCAGGGTGGCGTGACCAGGGAGGCTAAATGATATTAATCATTATAAGTCAACGTGTTATTCTTAGACGTTGAGTTAAATGGCCGATTTTGTGAGTCGTACTGGGCTCCACATGATCAGATGCGCTGAAAAAAAGAGCCCTGCTGGGCCCTTTGAACAGAGGGTGATGAGGCGATGGCCCACCAGGATCAGCGGTTGCTGGCGCGGGCAAAACGCCCTTCAGCCGTCACGCGATAATCGCCGGTGCTGGCGGGTACAAATGCAGATTGCCCTATGGTCAGTGTCAGACGCTCGCCATCCTGGCCAATGAGGGTGATGGGCCCATCGATGGCGAACAGGATCTCGGCATTGCCGGTGGTGAGGGCATATTCGCCTGCGCCATATACGCTGAAGGTGAAATCCGGTACCGGCACGTCGAAGTGCTGTACTGTGCCTTCCATGCGAGGGGTGAGCAGGATCTGGTCGTCCGGTTTGGCGACACAGCGGGTGCAGGCCAGCAGCTCCGGCACATCCATGTATTTGGGGGTCAGACCGGCACGCAGCACGTTGTCCGAGTTGGCCATGATCTCGAGGCCAGTGCCGTGGATGTAGGCGTGGGGGGTCTGGGCATCGAGGAACATCGCCTGACCAGACTCAAGTGTCACCACGTTGAGCAGCAACGGCGAGAAGAGCCCCACATCCCCCGGGTACTGGTTGGCCAGCTTGCTGATGGTGGCGAAAGTCTCTTCATCCTGATGGGCGGCGGCATAGGCCAGTAGGCCAGCCAGCGCCTCGTCCTTGCGATCACCGCTGAGGATCAGCAGCTGGTGGAAGAAGTGCTGCAGGCCAGCTTCATCCTGTGACTGGCGAAGCGCCGCGGTCAGGTCGACCAGTGCGGGCAGCGCCATGCGATCGAACAGGGCCAGGATGGCCGGGATGGCGCGAAAGCCGTTCATCGCCTGATAGCGAGTGAGGGCAAAGACCAGCTCCGGCTTGTGGTTCGGATCCTTGTAGTTGCGGTTGCTCGCCTTGATATCGATGCCTGCGGCCTCTTCTTTGGCAAAACCGGCTTCGGCCTGTGCCTTGCTCGGATGTACCTGAATGGAGAGGGCTTGCTCGGCGCAGAGCACCTTGAACAGGAAGGGGAGTGAGCCGAAACGAGCCTGGGTAGCTTCGCCCAGCATGGCGACGGGGTTGGCGTCAATCAGGCTGGAAAGCTTCACGGTCTCTCCTGCCAGGGTCACTTCGGAGCAGCCATTGGGGTGAGCGCCCATCCACAGTTCAGCTTGTGGTTTGCCTTCGGGATTTTTGATGCCAAACAGCGTGGTCAGGGAGTCACGACTGCCCCAGACATAATCCTGGATCGGGTTGCACATTAGAAAAAACGGCGGGTAGCTCATGGATGGCTCCTTGTATCAGAACGATTTTTTGGGAATTTCAGTCTGGCGCGGACTATAGCATGGCAGGGGCAGCGCACCGCAATCGGTTGCTCTCTGCATCTTGATCAGGATCATTCATGAGTATCATCTTTACCCAGCTGTTGGACGGCTTTCTAAGTGAGGGGGGAGGCTTTGAGAAGGTGTTGTTTGCCTCTGACAAAGGGGTGCCTCCCTGCTTCAGTTATCAGGTCAATTTTCCGCGTCTCGAGCTGGTATTCAGTGGCCACTATCTCAACCAGATCTGGTCCCCGGAAGGGGATGTGCAGTCGGTACAGATGGGGCCGCGGGAGGCGATGTACATTCCCCCCAACGGCTGGAACAAGCCGGATTGGGACAATGACTGTTCCGTGCTCAGCCTGTTGTTCGGCAAGCGTCAGATAGGGTTCAGTCTGGTGAGCAAGCACAAGGGAGACACCGGCTTCTTCGATGTGCAGAAGCACAGTATTCAGGCCGGTGCCGGACGGGCGCTCGATCATATCCTGCTCTCCCTCAACACCCTTGCGCAGGAGCCGATAAGGGCACCGATGGACAATCACCTGCTGCAGGCGCTGCTAAGTTATTCACGGCAGTTGCTGGTGGAGTCAGAGAGCGGTCGTCCTCGTGGCTCCGATCTTTTTCACGGCATCTGCATCTACATTCAGGAAAATTTCCACCGCCCCATCAGTCGCGAATGCATCGCCGCCCGCTTCAATCTCTCCCCCAGCCATCTCTCACGCCTGTTCCGCGAGCAGGGTCATATGCGCCTTGCCGATTACATCAGCTGGGTGCGGATCGATCGGGCCAAATTCATGCTGAAAAAGTACCGCTTTCGTCTTGAAGAGGTGGCCAGTCGCTGCGGTTACAGTGACGTGAACTACTTCTGCCGGGTGTTCAAACAGAAGACCGGTTTGACCCCTTCCCAGTACCGTTCCCTGAGTCAGCCGCAGGCGGCGGCCAGCGAGCTGGAGGGATAACTGGGCGAGGTCGGAGAGGCGTGGTGACGGCGCACTGGCGGGTGGCTACCTCTTTGGTCTGACATGCTTTCTTGTCGTTTTATTATGAAAATGAATGGGCTAAGATGGCCGCGCGCAACAAACAAGTTGATAACAAACGGAAGTTAGGAGATGCCGATGGAAAGCAAAGTAGTAATCCCGACCCAGGGTCAAAAAATCACAGTCGATGCCAACGGCAAGCTGCAGGTTCCCAACCATCCGATCATTCCGTTTATTGAAGGGGATGGCATCGGTGTTGACGTAACCCCGGCCATGTTGAATGTGGTGAATGCTGCGGTCGAGAAAGCCTACAAGGGCGAGCGCAAGATCGCCTGGATGGAGATCTATACCGGCGAGAAATCGACTCATGTCTATGGCGAAGGTGCCTGGCTGCCGGCCGAAACCCTGGATTTCATTCGCGAATACTGCGTGGCCATCAAGGGCCCGCTGACTACTCCGGTCGGTGGCGGTATTCGCTCCCTCAACGTAGCCCTGCGTCAGGAGCTGGATCTCTACATCTGCCTGCGCCCGGTGCGTTACTACGACGGCACCCCGAGCCCGGTGAAACGTCCTGATCTGACCGACATGGTGATCTTCCGCGAAAACGCCGAAGACATCTACGCCGGCATCGAGTGGAAGGCCGACAGTGCCGAAGCGAACAAGGTGATCGCCTTCCTGCAAAACGAGATGGGCGTGAAGAAAATTCGCTTCCCCGAGTCCTGTGGTATCGGCATCAAGCCGATGTCCAAGGCCGGTACCGAGCGTCTGGTGCGTGCCGCCATCGAGTATGCCATCGACAACGATCGTGACTCCGTGACTCTGGTGCACAAGGGCAACATCATGAAGTTCACCGAAGGTGCCTTCAAGGATTGGGGCTATGCTCTGGCCCAGAACGAGTACGGTGCCCAGCTGATCGATGGCGGCCCATGGTGCTCCTTCAAGAACCCGAAAACCGGCAAGACCATCGTCATCAAGGATGTCATCGCCGACGCCTTCCTGCAGCAGATCCTGCTGCGTCCGGCCGAGTATGACGTCATCGCCTGTATGAACCTCAACGGTGACTACATCTCCGATGCGCTGGCTGCTCAGGTGGGCGGTATCGGTATCGCGCCGGGTGCCAACATCGGTGATGGCGTGGCTCTGTTCGAGGCAACTCACGGTACTGCACCGAAATATGCCGGTCAGGACAAGGTCAACCCGGGCTCGCTGATCCTCTCCGCCGAGATGATGCTGCGCCACATGGGCTGGGTCGAAGCGGCCGATCTCATCATCAAGGGGATGGAAGCGGCGATCCGCAACAAGACCGTCACCTATGACTTCGAGCGTCTGATGGAAGGGGCCACCCTGCGCTCCTGTTCCCAGTTTGCTCAGGACATGATCGACCAGATGTAATCTGCTGCTTGCCAGAAACGCAAAACCGGCGCCATGTGCGCCGGTTTTCTTATCGCGAAAGAGTGCAGGGGCTTATTGCGCCTGCTCTACGTGTTGCTGATAGCGTTGCTGCCATTTGCTGGTTTCTGCTTCATCACCCTGGGCCTTCCAGAAGGCGCAGATGGTGTTGGCAAGTTCCGAAGCCATCGCGTGATCTCCGTCACGTCGGCTCATCAGATAATCTCCCAGCCAGCTTTGATATTGTTTCATTACCCGATCTCCTTATCTCATGTGCCCTTGAAGGTGCCCACCTTGACGGGAGCCTGTCGGCTCATCCTGGGGGGAACATCATCAGGCATGATGGTGCAAAGTCACGACCCGGGCAGAGAGCCCGATGGGCAATCTGGCGGCGAACGTGACGCGAGATGTCAAAAAATGAGCGCCATTTTAGCACAAACTGACCAACTTGGGGAAATTGTCGCCATGGATTGCGACAGAACTGCCCATCCCCTTGTTCTCAAAACAGAAAACCCGCCGTGAGGACGCGGTTGGTTTGGATGAAACCCGGGGAAACAGGGTGGGGAACCCTGTTGTGTCCGGTTGCATCGACGAGCTCGACACTTGGTTCTGGATGAGCACTGTCATGGACTCAAGAAATGGTAGAGGGGGCATGCAAAAGGGCGTTATGCGGGAACTGGCTATGCGCGAAGCAATAGGGGGCAGCCTTGCTGCCAACAGATGGCTGGCAGCAAGGTGACGGTCGGGATCAGGTGGTCTTTTCCAGATGGTTCTGGTAAATCTGCTGCCACTTGTCCAGTTCGGTTTCATCTCCCTGTTGTTGCCAGAACTCGCAGATGGAACTCGCCATCTCGCATGCCATGGCGTGGTCGCCGTCACGGCGACTCATCAGGTATTGCCCCAGCCAGTTTTGATACTGTTTCATTGGATGATCTCCTTATCTATTTAACCCTTGATACTGCTGCTGTGAGCCACCCGTCCGGCAGTGCTGTCACAGCCACTTTCGCTGCTTCGCTTATTGTCAATCAGGACAGATAGCGTATGAGAAAAGCGCGAAAGTGCTAAAAATTGGCCACCACCTTATCACAAAATGGTATGAAAGGCAGGTTTTGGGGCCAATTGAGTTTTCAGTGCAGGGGATTATCTCGACCTGGCGACCGGGATTGACGGAGTCCAGCAGTATAACGGGCAGGTGTTTGAACCTTTACTGGGTTACCCGACGGGCTTGCCAATAGCGGCTGTTCCAGTAGACATTGTCGAGTCTCGAACGGATTACACCCTTGCTCGTGGAGGCGTGGATAAACTCGCCGGCACCGGTATAGACCCCCACATGGTACTGCTGCCAGCCGGTTTTGAAGAAGACCAGATCCCCGTGTTGCAGCCGGTAGCGATCCACCGGTTTGCCGATACTGGCCTGGGATTCGGTGGTTCTTGGCAAGTTGACTCCCAGCACCTGATTGTAGGCGAGCTGGGTGAAGGCGGAGCAGTCGAGTCCGGCGCGGTTGGTGCCGCCCATCCGGTAGGGGACGCCACGCCACTGCTGGTAGAAACCGTCAAAGGCACTGCTCTGCTGACGGGGCGGCGGTGGCTCTGGCGTGCTGGAGCAGGCGGCCAGCAGCAGGGTCAGCAGGGATAGCATCAGCTTGCGGTACATCGGAGAGCTCTCCACAACGGGGTCTACCAATAGAGACGTCTGTTAACCGCCACCCCGGACAGAATGTGGTGACGGCCGCCAGTGGCGTGACAACTTTTCCATCATAAACAGGGATCTGGCTTGATACCTAGTCCCGCAAGGAGAAAATGCGGCAAGTGAGCGAAAAACGCCAGCCTGCGGCTGGCATTCGGGGTCAGTGGGCGGGATTGATCAGTGGGGTAAGCAATTCGGCCAGCTTATAGAAGGTTTGCACCCGGGTGGTACTGGGACGCCAAACCATGCCGATCTCGCGATAGGATTTTTCCCCCGGCAGGGGAATGGCGACCAGATCCGAATTGGCAAGAATGCCGGCGTCGATGGCCATCTGAGGCAGGAAGGTAGTGCCAAGTCCCGCCTCGACCATCTGCACCAGAGTGTGCAGGCTGGTGGCGGCAAAGGGATTGATCTTGCTCTTGTCCCGCAGACGGCAAGCGCTCACTGCGTGCTCGGTGAGGCAGTGCTCCCGCTCCAGCAGGAAGATGCTCTGGTTTGGCAGCTCCTTGTAGTCGAACGGGGTGTGCAGACCGGCCGCCATGCTGGCGGGCATCACCATGTGGAACGGATCCTGGCCGACGGTCTTGCAGTGAAAACCACCGATCTCGATGGGGAGGGCGAGGATCAGCAAGTCGAGCTGACCTTGTTCCAGCTGTTTGAGCAGATTGCTGGTGGTGTCTTCCCGCAGTAACAATTCGAGGTCAGGATAGGTTTTGCTGCATACTTTCAGCAGTTTGCTGAGCAGGAAGGGGGCGATGGTGGGAATACAGCCCAGACGCACGGTCCCCTGCATCACACCACCCTGGTGTTGACCTAGTTCCATCAGATCTCGCGCATCGGAGAGCAAATTGCGAGCGCGCTCGACGATTTCCATGCCGACCGGGGTCATAATGAAGCTCTTGTGGTCCCGCTCCACCAGTTGCAGGTTCATCATCTCTTCCAGCGTCTGGATCCCGGTACTCAGGGTCGACTGGCTGACATGACAGGCCTTGGCGGCGCGGTTGAAGTTCTTGTGCTCGTCGAGAGCGACCAGATATTGCAGCTGTTTGAGGCTGGGCCAACGTTGCATAGGAAAATCCGATTAATGCTATCTATTTAATTTGATTTAACTAATCTACCACCGGGTCTATAGTTTGTCGCTTGAATTAGACGGACTAGGCTCTTGGTAGCCCAATCCTGACTGGATTGTTCACTTCACTTAAAGAGGAATTGAATATGGTATTGGTAGGCCGTCCCGCACCCGATTTTACCGCCGCAGCCGTTCTGGGTAATGGCGAGATCGTTGATTCGTTCACCCTCTCATCCCACATCAAAGGCAAGGCAGCCGTCCTGTTCTTCTATCCGCTCGACTTCACCTTCGTCTGCCCGTCCGAGCTGATTGCCTTCGATCACCGTCTGGAAGAGTTCAACAAGCGTGGCGTGGAAGTGATCGGTGTTTCCATCGATTCCGAGTTCTCTCACAACGCCTGGCGCAACACCAAGATCGAAGACGGCGGCATCGGCCCAGTCAAGTACCCCTTGGTTGCCGACATCAAGCACGAGATCTGCAAAGCCTATGATGTCGAGCACCCGGAAGCCGGTGTGGCGTTCCGTGGCTCCTTCCTGATCGACAAAAACGGTGTTGTTCGTCACCAGGTAGTCAACGATCTGCCGCTGGGTCGCAACATCGACGAGATGCTGCGCATGGTGGATGCCCTGCAGTTCCACGAAGAGCACGGCGAAGTGTGCCCGGCTCAGTGGGAGAAAGGCAAGAAAGGCATGACCGCCTCCCCGGATGGCGTTGCCAAGTATCTGTCCGAGAACGCCGCTTCCCTGTAATCAGGTCTGCGTGCCGGATAGTGAAAAACCGATGCCCAGGCATCGGTTTTTTTATGGCCGTTGTTTGGCTGTCTGGTTCTGTCCCATTGCTCGGCAGGATTGTCGTTGCCGGCAGCGCGCCGATAAACGGCAGTCATAAAAAAGCGCGCCCTTTGGCGCGCTTTTGACATGGGGGGCGGGACTACTCGTCAAAGATACCGAAGTGTTCTTTGGCAAAGTTGACCCGCTGCGCCACGCTCATCTTGACCTGTCCCAGCTTCTCGATGGTCTTGAGGTTGGGCACCAGGCCACGACCGTTGGCGATTTGAATGGCCAGACCCGGGCGGGCGTTGAGCTCCAGCAGCATGGGGCCGCGGAACTTGTCCAGCACCATGTCGGTACCGATGTAGCCCAGACCAGACATCTCGTAACAGGAGGCGGCCAGGGTGAGCAGGGTATCCCAGTGGGGTACCTTGAGCTCATAGAGGTCGAGGCCGGTATCCGGGTGGTGTCGCAGCGGATTGCCAAACTGCACCGCCCGCAGCGCGCGGCCGGTACGCAGGCACAGACCCACCCCAACGGCGCCCTGGTGCAGGTTCGCCTTGCCATCGGAGGCCGAGGTGGAGAGGCGCATCATCGCCATCACCGGGAAGCCTTTGAAGATGATCACCCGGGCATCGGGCACCCCTTCGAACGAGTAGCCGTCGAATACGTCATCGAAGTTGATAAGGCCTTCGACCAGCGCTACGTCTGGCTTGCCACCAAGCGAATAGAGCCCCGCCAGAATGTTGGAGACATGGCGCTCCAGATCCTGGCCGTTGCAGGCGCTGCCGTTGGGTTTGTAGAAGAGACCATCTTCCTGACGCAGGATCACCAGGATCCCCTTGCCGCCAGAGCCACGGGCCGGCTTGATGCAGAAGCCCGGCCAATCTTTTACCAGCTCGGTGATGCGACCTACATCGTGCTGGGCACGGATGGTGCCGATCAGCTCAGGCACCGTCACGCCTGCATCCAGCGCAATTTGCTTGGTCTGCAGCTTGTCATCCACCAGCGGATAGAGGCTGCGCGGATTGTAGCGGCTGATGTAGGAGTGGTTGCGCTTGTTCATGCCGAGGATGCCTGCCTGCGACAGGCTCCACGGGGTGGTGTACTTTTCCCAGAACCACATCTGTTACTTGTCCTTACCCGGGGTGGCGCCAGACTTGATCTCGTCCACCAGCGGCTTGAAGCGCTTCAGCTCACTCAGCTTGTAGCCGGTGTAGTTACCCATCAACAACACGGTCGCCATCAGTACCAGCTGCAGGCCGAGGAAGTTGAACGTGAGGTGACGGATCAGTTCGTTGTCCATGGCCAGATAGGCGATGATGGCCACCAGCAGGGAGCCACCGCCCTGACGGAACACCTCTTTCGGGCCCTCTTCTTCCCACAGGATGGACATCCGCTCGATGGTCCAGGAGAGGATGATCATCGGGAAGAAGGTGATCTTCATACCGTCGGTCAGCCCCAGCTTGAAGGCAAAGGCAGAGAAGATACCGATCATCGAGATCACCATGATGATGATGGCCGATATTCGGGCGACCAGCAGCAGGTTGAGCCGTGACAGATAGGAGCGGATCACCAGACCTGTGCCGACGATCAGCAGGAAGCCCACCAGACCGGTGATCAGCTGGGTCTGGATAAAGGCGACGGCGATCAGCACCGGCATAAAGGTACCGGAGGTCTTGATGCCGACAATCACGCGCAAGAACACCACCATCAGCACGCCGATCGGGATAAGCAGCAAGCCCTTGAACAGGGTCTGCTCTTCCAGCGGCAGGCTGTGGATAGAGAAGTTCATCATCTCTGATTTTTCAAACTTCTGGGCCAGCGCCACGCTGACCGGCTGCTCCTGCTCGATCATCGAGAAGCTGACACGGGAGTTGTGACCACCGGTCACATCCAGCAGGGCGCCGGAGTTGTACTCCCACAGCAGCAGGTTGGCCGGACGGCCCTGTTCACCGGTTTGCGGGTTGAACAGCTTGTAGTCGGTCGGGCTGTTGAATACCTGCAGGTAATCCACCAGCTCCTGACGACGGCGGCCATCTTCCAGATTCAGAGCATGCACCACGCGGGTGGGGACGTCAGCATTGTTGAGCAGCTCGGCGATCAGGTTGGCACGGCTCTTGTGCTTTTTCAGCAGCTCGGCGTTCTGCTCCTGCTTCTCGATCTCCTTGATGATCTCGCGAGTCAGGGTGTAGCCGTCGGCAGAGCGCTCCTGGGCCCGCTCGAGGATCTGCTTCATCGCGGTGGCATAAGGCTCACTCTCGATCTGCTTCTCGATGGCAGGCGGCTGCGGATTGGCGGCCGGTTTGGCATGGGCATCTGCCATCATGTCGACGCGGTAGTAGAGCTCCTGACGGCCGGAGGCGGTGCGGATGGACCACTCGGCGCGGGCATCGCCATCTTTCTCGACAAAGGAGAGGCCGTAGCCGGGGCTGGCGGCGTTCTCGTTCATCAGGGTGAAACCGGGCTGGGTGCCCGGAATGGCCAGGGAGGCGATCACCGGCTCACCGGTCGCCTCAAACTCCAGCTTGGCTTCGATGGACCAGATCTGGCGCTTTTCACCGGGCGTCAGCGGCACATCCAACGCGATATGGTGATAGATCGTCATCCCCAGGCCGACAATGTACAGCAGGGCTACCAGCAAATAGAACGGCTTACGGGAAACCATGGATTATTTCACATCCTTGAGCTTGGGTTTGGGTTGGATATATTCGCGGGCCACATCAACCACGGCGATGTCTTTCAAAAATTCGCGACCCAGCAGCACCGGGAAGGTCATGTCGCTGCGGTCCTTCAGGGTAAATTCGGCTTTCTCGGTCATGTCGCCAATCCGTACCGCCAGACGGACCACCGGACGGCGGTCGAGATCGTCGGCAGAGGCCTGACGCACCCGCACATGGCGTACCAGCGGCGCTTCGATCTGGATCTTGTCATCCACATCCTGATGACTCAGGAAGAAGCGCACCCAGTTTTTGCCATTGCGTTCGAAAATGGTGATCTCCTGGGCACTGATGGAGGAGGTGGTCGCACCGGTATCGACCCGCGCCTGGAAGGCGTCGTTGGCGGCATCAACCCAGATCCACTCCGCTTCACCGACCATCAGCTTGCCATCGATGGTGTGGCCCTGATTGGGGGCCGGGCACTTCTCGGTGGGGATGGCCATCGGTTTGGGTGGCTCGGAGGGGAGAGCTGCGAGCTTGTGATCTACTTGCTTGACGGACTCTTTCATATTGGTGACATCTGTGTTGAGCTGAACCAGCAGGTGCTGTTGCTGCACATACTGCTTCTGTTGCTGTTCCATGGATGTTTGCAGGCGCAGCTCGCTCTGGCTCAGCTCGCTACGAAGCTCGGCCAGCGTCAGAGCGGGAACCTGAGGCGTTTTTTCCATATTGACACACCCGCCGAGACTGAGCAGGGATAGCAGGGTCATTCCTTTTAATTTGCTTTTCATGTCATTCATTTAACTGTGCTTCCTGGAATTGGGTCAGTGTAACTTCCACAAGCGCCACCGGCTAGTCTTTGGCCTTGCGGGCAATCAGTACGGCACGTTTCGGCGCCGGGTGTCCTTCTACCGTGAGTGCCGGATTGTCTGGATCCAGATAGTCACTCAGGGATTCATTAATCATCCAGTCGGTACGACGCTGTTCGTCCGTGCTGGTCATATTCTCGTCTACTATTCGCACGTCGGTGAAGCCGCAGCGCTCGACCCATAGCTTGAGGGCGCGGCTTGAGGGAATAAACCAGACGTTGCGCATCTTGCCGTAACGATCGGTGGGCATCAGTACGTCGTTGACACCGCCGTCAATCACTAGCGTCTCCAGCACCAGTTCGCCATCATCTTTCAATTGATTGCGCAACTGCTCGATGTGCTCGATGGGGGATTTGCGGTGATAGAGCACTCCCATGGAGAAGACGGTGTCAAAGGCACGCAGCTCCGGCAGCTCCTGAATACCGAGCGGCAACAGGTGGGCACGCTGATCATTGCCTGCGAAGTGGCGAATGGCCTCGAACTGGCAGAGGAACAGCGGACTCGGGTCTATGCCGACTGCAAGCCGAGCCCCTTCACCCACCATGCGCCAGAGGTGGTAGCCGCTGCCGCAACCCACATCCAGCACGTAACGGCCCTGGAGCGGGCTGATATGGGGCAGCACCCGATCCCACTTCCAGTCGGAGCGCCACTCGGTGTCGATATGGATACCGTGCACGGTGAAGGGCCCCTTGCGCCAGGGCATGAAGTGGCGCAGCAGGCTCTCGACCTTCTTGCGCTCCCCTTCGCCCAGGCTCTCGGCCGAGCCAATCTCGACCCGGCTTTTCAGCTCGATGTTGCCGGGGGAGACCACCGGCAGCTTGTTGAGGGCGCGGTTCCAGCGCGGCAGATCGCCATGCTGGTTGTCATGTTGCCAGGTGTGCAGCTGGGCGGGCAGGGTATGCAGCCAGTGGCTCAGCCGGTTTTTGGCAATCAGTTGATAGAAATTGGCAAAGTCGATCATGGCTGGGCGTCGCTGGATTTGATGGCAATCATGGAGCCGAAGTTGAAGCACTGGAACCAGAGATCCTGATGGACGAAACCGGCATCCCGCAGGCGTGCCTGATGCACCGGCAGGCTGTCGGTGCGCATCACGTTCTCAAGGGCAGTGCGTTTCTGGCTGATCTCCAGCTCGCTGTAGCCATTGGCCCGCTTGAAGTCGAGATGCAGATCGATGAGCAACTCGTTGACCGGTTCATCTTCGAAGCGGAACTTTTCGCTCAGGATCAGGATCCCGCCCGGGCGCAGCCCATCGTGAATACGCTGGATCAGGGCGGCCCGTTTCTCTGGCTCGACAAATTGCAGGGTGAAGTTGAGCACCACCACGGAGGCGTTCTCGATCTCGATGTCGCAGATATCCGCCTCTACCAGCTCCACCGGCACCTCGGATTTGAAACCGGAGAGGTGGGCGCGGGCGCGTTCGATCATCGGGTGGGAGAGATCCACCGCGGTAATGCGGCAGCCGGGCTGGCTGACATGGCGACGCATCGCCTGGGTCGCGGCGCCCAGTGAGCAGCCGAGATCATAGAGTCGGCTCTCGGGTTGGGCGTAGCGGGCGGCCATCATGCCGATGGCAGAGATGATGTTGCTGTAACCCGGCACCGAGCGCTGGATCATATCGGGGAATACGTCGACGACCTGTTCGTCAAAACAGAAGTCGCCCAATCGGGCGATCGGGGCGGCAAAAATTTGGTCTTTGGTCTGCATGCTGGCGCAACCTGACAGTCGGGACATCACCCGGCTGTATTGTTCAATTGAGTCGTTGGATGATACCCATCAGAGTAGGTCAATCATCTGTTTACGAACGGGGTGGCTGGTCGTGAAATCCTTTGGACCGCTCCTGCTCGTACGGGCCATGTTCCGGACCCTTACTTGGGGCGGTAGTGTAGAGGATTGATGGCCGTTTGTCTTGACGCCAGGGCTTGCCACGCCACAAAAAAGCACTTTTTTTGCAGCGAAATGATGGCCGCAGAATGGGTTGGCTAAAAGCGCAGCACTCCCTGACGTGCGCGATCGTTTTCCCCCGGCCAGGGGGCCATCTCCTGCCCCAGCAGACGACTTACCTGACGGGCCAGCTCGGGGGCTTGGGCGTTGTCGGCGGTGTGGATGTAGAGGTAAAGATCCTTGCCCTCGGCCAGCCACTGGCGCCAGTGGGGGAGCCAGCTGGGCAGGAAGGGGTGATTGGCCGCCGGATCCGGCAGGCCGATAAAGCGCACCATGGGGGCGTTGGCGGTAGCCAGCAGATGCACCGGCAGGCGTGGCTTCTTGCCCTGGGCATCGACAAGGGCTGGCGTGGTTGCTGGCACCGAGAAGAGTGGCCGGCTGTCGAGCATCACCCGGTTCACACCCTGTTCCATCAGCAGCCGGTTCAAGGCCCGCTCGGCCTCCCCCTTGGCGAAAAAGTCGGGGTGACGCACCTCGAGGGCGTAGCGAAACGCCCGTGGCAGCCGCTCGATAAAGGCCGCCAGTCTGGCCAGCCCCTGTGGCCCAAAACGAGCGGGCAACTGCAGGGTGAGCAGCCCCAGCTTGTCGTGCAGCGGGGCGAGCAGGCGAATAAAGTCGGCGACTTGTTTGTCTGCGCTCACCAGATCGCTCTGGTGGCTGATGGTTTGCGGAAATTTGAAGTTGAAACGAAAGTGATCGGGCACCGCATCGGCCCAGCGATGTACCGTATCCGGTGTTGGCAGGGCGTAGAAGGTGGTGTTGCCCTCCACCGAATTGAACACGGTGGCGTAGTGGGCGAGGTGTTCGGCAGGCTTGGCGCCAAGGCCCAGCAACTGGCCGGGCCAGCTGGGGTGGGACCACTGTGGCAGGCCCAAATAGAGGCTCATGATGGCTATTCTCTTCGCTCTAGGTGCATTCGTGCCGATTTTTTGCCCGCTTTTTGCCATCGAGTGCAAAAAACTGGCGAAAGGAGGCCGCTGGCCATTTTACCCAAAAGGGGGTTTTCCTCTATAATGCCAGCCCTTTTGTTTTTCAATTTCTTGTGACCCATGCCTATCTACGAATATCGTTGCGACGTCTGTGGCCATGAATTGGCAAAACTGCAAAAGCTTTCCGATGCCCCCCTGACCGACTGTCCGGCCTGTAGCAAGCCGAATCTGGTCAAGCTGATATCGGCGGCAGGCTTCCGGCTCAAGGGAACCGGATGGTACGAGACTGATTTCAAACCGGGTAAGAAAAAGAATCTGGCCAGCTGTGAGACAGACGGTGCTTGCCAGTCGTGCCCGGCGGCCCAAGGTTAACCGTCTCTCTACAATTTCGAAGGAAGAAGTCCATGCGCTCTATCTATTGCGGACAGGTCAATGAGGCCCATGCAGGGCAGACCATTACATTGTGCGGTTGGGTTCATCGTCGTCGTGATCTCGGCGGTCTGATCTTTATCGATATGCGCGACCGGGAAGGGATCGTTCAGGTGTTCTTCGATCCGGACAAGCCGGACGCGTTCGCCCTGGCCTCCGAGCTGCGCGGCGAGTTCTGCATCCAGGTGACCGGCGTGGTGCGCACCCGTCCCGAGTCCCAGCGCAACAGCGACATGGCCACTGGCGCCATCGAAGTGTTCGCCCACGAACTCAACATCATCAACCGTGCCGAGCCGCTGCCGCTGGACTTCAATCAGGTCAACAGCGAAGAGATCAGCCTCAAGTATCGCTACCTGGATCTGCGTCGTCCCGAGATGGCCAAGTACCTGAAGACCCGTGCCAAGGCCAGCGCCTTCGTACGCCGCTTCATGGACGAGCACGGCTTCCTCGATATCGAGACCCCGATGCTGACCAAGGCCACCCCGGAAGGTGCCCGTGACTATCTGGTGCCGAGCCGCGTGCACAAGGGCAAGTTCTACGCTCTGCCGCAATCTCCCCAGCTGTTCAAGCAACTGCTGATGATGTCCGGCTTCGACCGTTACTACCAGATCGTCAAGTGCTTCCGTGACGAAGACCTGCGTGCCGACCGCCAGCCGGAATTCACCCAGATCGACGTGGAGACCTCCTTCATGACCGCGCCGCAAGTGCGTGAAGTGATGGAAGAGATGATCCGCAAACTGTGGCTGCACATCCTGAACGTGGATCTGGGCGACTTCCCGATCATGACCTTCGACGAAGCCATGCGTCGTTACGGCTCCGACAAGCCGGACCTGCGTCTGCCGATGGAGCTGGTCGATGTGGCTGATCTGCTGACTGCCGTCGAGTTCGCCGTGTTCGCCGGCCCTGCCAACGATCCGAAAGGCCGCGTGGCAGCCCTGAAAGTACCGGGCGGTGCCGAGCTCTCTCGCAAGCAGATCGACGAATACACCAAGTTTGTCGGCATCTACGGTGCCAAGGGTCTGGCCTGGATGAAGGTCAACGAAGCCGCCAATGGTATCGAAGGCGTGCAGTCTCCGGTTGCCAAGTTTCTCTCTGACGCCATCGTGCGCGAGATCCTGGCCCGTACCGGCGCTGCCGACGGCGACATCATCTTCTTTGGCGCTGACAGCAAGAAAGTGGTCTGCGATGCCATGGGCGCCCTGCGTCTGAAAGTGGGTCGCGATCTGGGCCTGCTGGAGAACAGCTGGAAACCGCTGTGGGTCATCGACTTCCCGATGTTCGAGGAAGATGGTGAAGGTGGTCTGGCCGCCATGCACCACCCGTTCACCGCGCCGAGCAACATGAGCCCGGCCGAGCTGAAAGCCAACCCTGTGGGTGCTTACGCCAACGCCTACGACATGGTGATCAACGGCTACGAAGTGGGTGGCGGCTCTGTCCGTATCCACAACAGCGAGATGCAATCCACCGTGTTCGATATCCTGGGTATCACCCCGGCCGAGCAGCGCCTGAAGTTCGGCTTCCTGCTGGATGCGCTGAAGTACGGTACCCCGCCGCACGCCGGTCTGGCCTTCGGTCTGGACCGTCTCAGCATGCTGCTGACCGGCACCGAAAACATTCGGGACGTCATCGCCTTCCCGAAAACGACCGCGGCTGCCTGTCTGATGACAGATGCCCCCAGTCTTGCCAATGCCGCCCAACTGGGTGAGCTGGCGATTGCAACCACCGTCAAGGGCGACGAGTAAGCCGATACCGGCACCGGAGGCCGCCGCCGTGCGGCCTCTGTGTTTCCCTTGGGTTAGTCATGATCAGTGTTACTGACATTTAAAAAATAACGGAGAGTCTCTATGGCAGGTCACAGTAAATGGGCCAACATCAAACACCGCAAGGCCGCTCAGGACGCCAAGCGTGGCAAGATCTTCACCAAGCTGATCCGCGAAATCACTACCTCCGCGCGTCTGGGTGATGCCGATCCGGCCAACAACCCGCGTCTGCGTGCTGCGGTGACTGCCGCCCTGACCAACAACATGACCCGCGACACCATCAACCGTGCCATTCAGCGTGGCGCCGGTGGTGGCGATGGCGAACAGCTCGAGACCATCGTGTACGAAGGTTACGGCCCGGCTGGCTCTGCGGTGATGGTAGAGTGCCTGACCGACAACCGTAACCGTACCGTAGCCGAAGTGCGTCACGCCTTCAGCAAGTGCGGTGGCAACCTGGGCACCGACGGCTCCGTTGCCTATCTGTTCAGCAAGAAAGGTCTGCTGACCTTCGTGGGTGTGGACGAAGATGCCCTGATGGATGCTGCGCTGGAAGCGGGCGCCGATGACGTGGTCACCGAAGAGGATGGCACCATCGAGGTGTACACCACCCCGAACGACTTCGGTACCGTGCTGGATGGTCTGGAAGCTGCCGGCTTCAAGGCCCAGAGCGCCGAAGTGACCATGATCCCCTCCACCGAAGCTGAGCTGGATGCAGAAACTGCACCCAAACTGATGCGCCTCATCGACATGCTGGAAGATCTGGACGACGTGCAAGAGGTTTACCACAACGGCTCCATCTCCGATGAAGTCGCTGCGACCCTCTGATCGCTGAATCGTGCTCTCCCGATGGCAGCCTGATGGCTGCCATTTTTTTATCTTTGCATCGTGGCAACTGCTGATTGATGTGTCGGTTGATCAACCGGTGCAACAACTCTCTTCACTGACAGTCTTCTCCGCTTTCTCTGCGAATTATCATTGCTCTGTCCCTGCTGCCCTGCACGTACGCCAGTCGGCAGTTCTGCTGCGTTGCGTTAGCGAGGCTCCGCTTATCCTGTTTATCATACCTTTAGCTCTGTAGATGACGTTGACTGTTCACATCTGCCCGTCAGGGTAATTCGTTGCGGGTAGGGGATAGGAGGTGATGGGGCGTGCTCTTGTTATCAGAGGGGACCATCAATACAGAGTCACAGGTTGGGATATCGATAGCGGATTGGCTGGGGCGAGTTGGTTGGTTGGGAAGTTAGGGGCTGCACTACCGCAATCGGTTGGAGAGAGGAGCTCTGTGATAAGTGGCAGATAAAAAAAGCCCGCGCAGTGCGCGGGCTTGTTATCTCAGGACTGGTTATCAGGCCTTGGATTTCTTCTTGCCTTCAACCTTGGCTTCAACCGGGGCAGCAGTTACCGGAGCGGCTTCGGTGAACGGACGACCGTAGTAGGAGTCCAGCAGCACCTGCTTCAGCTCGCTGATCAGCGGGTAGCGCGGGTTGGCGCCGGTGCACTGGTCATCGAAAGCTTCGATAGCCAGCTGGTCAACCTTGGCCAGGAAGTCAGCTTCAGTCACGCCAGCTTCGCGGATAGAGGCCGGGATACCCAGGGTAGCCTTCAGCTCGTCCAGCCAGGTCAGCAGCTTCTCGATCTTGGCTGCGGTGCGGTCACCGGCAGCAGTCAGACCCAGGTGGTCAGCGACTTCGGCGTAACGACGACGAGCCTGCGGGCGGTCGTACTGGGAGAACGCAGTCTGCTTGGTCGGGTTGTCGTTCGCGTTGTAGCGGATGACGTTGCTGATCAGCAGGGCGTTAGCCAGACCGTGCGGAATGTGGAACTCGGCACCCAGTTTGTGAGCCATGGAGTGGCACACACCCAGGAAGGCGTTGGCAAACGCGATACCGGCGATGGTGGCAGCATTGTGCACCTTCTCACGAGCGATCGGGTCGTTGGCACCGTTCTGGTAGCTGGACGGCAGGTACTCTTTCAGCATTTTCAGGGCTTGCAGCGCCTGGCCGTCGGAGTACTCGTTAGCCAGTACGGAAACATAGGCTTCCATGGCGTGAGTCACGGCATCGATACCACCGAAGGCACACAGGGACTTCGGCATGCCCATGACCAGGTTGGCATCAACGATGGCCATGTTCGGGGTCAGCTCGTAGTCAGCCAGCGGATACTTCTGACCAGACACTTCATCGGTTACTACCGCAAACGGAGTGACTTCAGAGCCGGTACCGGAAGTGGTGGTGATACAGACCAGTTCGGCCTTCACGCCCATTTTCGGGAACTTGTAGATACGCTTGCGGATATCCATAAAGCGCATGGCCAGATCTTCGAACGCGGTGTTCGGGTGCTCGTACATCACCCACATGATCTTGGCTGCATCCATCGGTGAACCACCGCCCAGCGCCAGGATAACGTCCGGTTTGAAGGAGTTGGCCATCTCGGCACCCTTGCGAACCACAGCCAGGGTCGGGTCAGCTTCTACTTCGTAGAACACTTCCACTTCCATATTCTGTGCTTTCAGCAGGCTGACCAGTTCATCGGCGTAGCCGTTGTTGAACAGGAAGCGGTCAGTTACGACCATGGCACGCTTTTTACCTTCCAGGTCGCTCAGAGCGATCGGCAGGGAACCACGACGGAAGTAGATGGATTTCGGAAGTTTGTGCCACAGCATGTTTTCTGCCCGTTTTGCGACTGTCTTCTTGTTGATCAGGTGCTTCGGACCCACGTTTTCGGAGATGGAGTTACCGCTCCAGGAGCCGCAACCCAGGGTCAGGGACGGAGCCATTGCGAAGTTGTACAGGTCACCGATACCGCCTTGGGTAGACGGAGTGTTGATCAGGATACGCGCGGTCTTCATCTTGTCGCCGAAGTACTTGATGCGGTCAGCGTTGCGGTCCTGGTCGGTGTACAGACCTGAGGTGTGGCCGATACCACCGATGTTGACCATGTCACAGGCCATATCAACGGCGTTTTCGAAGCTGCTTGCACGGAACATACCGAGCAGCGGGGACAATTTCTCGTGAGCAAACTCATCTTCTGCACACAGCTTGACGCCTTCACCGATTAGGATCTTGGTATCAGTCGGTACAGTCACGCCTGCCATCTCGGCAATCTTGGTGGCTGGCTGGCCAACGATGTTGGCGTTCAGGGCACCGTTGATCAGGATGACTTTACGTACCTTGTCAGCATCTTCTTTGGAGAGCACGTGGCCCTTGTGGGATGCAAAGCGCTCTTTAACCTGGTCGTAGATGGCATCAACAACGATGACTGCCTGCTCGGAAGCACAGACCACGCCGTTATCGAAAGTCTTGGACATCAGGATGGAGGCAACGGCACGCTTCACGTCGGCGGTTTCGTCGATAACGATAGGTACGTTACCGGCACCTACACCGATAGCAGGCTTACCGGAGGAGTAGGCTGCTTTCACCATGCCCGGGCCACCGGTGGCCAGGATCAGGTTGATGTCTTCGTGCTTCATCAGGGCGTTGGAGAGCTCAACAGACGGTTGGTCGATCCAGCCGATGATGTCTTTCGGCGCACCAGCGGCAACAGCTGCATCCAGTACCAGCTTGGCAGCGGTATTGGTGGAGTTCTTGGCACGGGGGTGCGGGGAGAAGATGATGGCGTTGCGGGTCTTGAGTGCGATCATGGATTTGAAGATCGCAGTGGAGGTCGGGTTGGTGGTCGGAACGATACCACAGATGATACCTACCGGCTCGGCGATGGTGATGGTACCCATCTGATCATCTTCGCTCAGAATACCGCAGGTCTTCTCGTCTTTGTACTTGTTGTAGATGTATTCGGAGGCGAAGTGGTTCTTGATAACCTTGTCTTCGATGATACCCATACCGGACTCTTCCACGGCCATCTGGGCCAGGGGGATACGGGCGTTGTTGGCGGCCAGGGCGGCGGCACGGAAGATCTTGTCTACCTGCTCTTGAGAGAAGCTGGCGAATTCACGCTGGGCTTCCTTAACGCGGGCGACCAGTGCATCCAGTTCAGCCAAATTGGTTACTGCCATGTTTATCTCCTGATTATTTGAAAACTGTTTAGTAAGACGTTGGCAATGCCCGGCAATTATAGTCGCCTTGTCAAGACGGTATCGTTGCAACAGCTTTTTCACATGCCTTACTAAATCGCTTTCTGAGTCGATTATAGAGCGGGGCTGACTCAGAAAAACTTGATCTGGATCATGTGTAACAAAAGAACAAAAGAAATTTTATTTCACAATCCTTGTTTGACTGATGTTATCGGAATGTGCATCAAAGGGAAAGGTGAGAGACTTGTTAATGCAGAGCAATAAACCACATTTATCAAGTGGTTAATTGCACTCGGTCATAGTATTACAGAGCTATTTTGGCGGTATAGGTTAGCAAATATGAGTGAATTGGTTTCAAAATCACCGACAAACGCACTTTATTCCAGCGTTTGTTGCAAAAATGATTGTTGTTTTAATCCATGACTAATCCGCTTTATTCCCCGAGGACGCCATTTCTGCCCGCTTTCCCGGTTTTTGCATTGTGGCTCTATTACCAAGTCAATGAAGTGATGTCTGGCCTGAAATAGTGGGAAGGCAAAGTGTGGATTCTCTCGAGTCACTTGGTCATTCGGTCAGTCATCGTCGGACTCTCTGGTCATGATTAAGCAGGCTTGCGCTCACTTTTCTGGCGCGTGTCGGGCGGTAGAAAGGGCTTTTGGCATCGGTTTATGCCAGTTAGCGCGGATGCATTAGATGAACTAACTAAAAAACCCTCAAAATGGTGAGATTATTTGATTGGTACCCACTCTGGCTATGATGTAAATTTACGCACGAAATTAATGGACTGGCCCGCTGGGCCCGAAACTCTATTGGAAGGCGCCTATGGCAGCAATTGACGTCTCGTTGTATCTGAAGTTTTTTGTCGGTTTGTTCGCAATTATCAACCCGCTTGGTTTGTTGCCGGTGTTTGTCAGCCTGACCAGCCACCATACCCAGGCCGAGCGGATGAAAACCAATACCACCGCCAATATCGCGGTGATGGTTATCCTGTTGGTCTCCATGTATATGGGGCAGCTGATCCTCGATGGGTTTGGTATCTCGCTGGCATCGTTCCGTATTGCCGGTGGGTCGCTGATTACCCTGATTGCCTGGTCGATGCTGCAGGGCAAGCTGGGCGAGGTGAAGCACAACAAACAGGAAAAGGGCGAACTGGCGGTGCGCGAGTCTATCGCCGTGGTACCGCTGGCGCTGCCGCTGATGGCGGGCCCCGGTGCCATCTCCTCGGTGATTGTCTATGCCAGCCAGAGCCACTGGCAGCAGCTGCTCGGCATGTCAGTGGTTGTCGTGGTCTTCTCCTTCTGCTCCTGGCTCATCTTCCGCGCCGCGCCGCTGCTGTTCAAGATCATGGGCAACACCGGCATCAACGTGGTGACCCGTATCATGGGTCTTATCATGATGTCGCTGGGTATCGAGATCATGGTGGCCGGTATCAAGGGGGTTTTCCCCAGCCTGATGTGAGCCAGCTCCGCTTTATGAAAGCCGGTCCTCGTGACCGGCTTTTTATTGGTTGCTTTTTGCTCGGTCTTTTCTAGAATCGGTCGTTTGTGTGAAAAATGAGCGCTTTGCTGGTGTTTTAATACTGAAAAAGCGCATGCTAGCTGATTTTTTGACCAGAAAATGACGATTACCCTGACAATATCTGTTGCATTATCGGAATTGGCAGGGAATTATGCTGGGAGCGGGTTTTAACCCCGTCACTTTAAAAAATGCATGGAATGTTCTTGTTGGAGTAGGGAAATGACTCATAAAAAAACAATGATTAACACATTGCTGGTGGCTGCACTGTTTGGTGGCGTCAATGTGGCTCAGGCTGCCGATGTTCCGGCGGGAACCAAGCTGGCTGAAGTCCAGCAACTGGTAAAAGGCAACGGCTCCGAGCCTGCGACCCTTGACCCGCACAAGACCGAAGGAACGGTCGAATCCAATATCCTGCGCGACCTGTTCGAGGGTCTCGTTGCATCCGGCCCGAAAGGGGAAATTCTCCCGGCTGTGGCTGAATCCTGGGAAACCAAGGATAACAAGCACTACGTCTTCCACCTGCGCAAAGATGCCAAGTGGTCCAACGGTGACCCGGTCACTGCCCACGATTTCGTTTTTGCTTTCCAGCGTGCCGTTGATCCGAAAACCGCCTCTCCTTACTCCTGGTATCTGGAGATCCCGACTATCGCCAATGCCTCCGAGATCATCGCAGGTAAAAAGCCGGCTGATACGCTGGGCGTGAAGGCGACCGACGACTACACCTTCGAAGTGCAGCTCGAGAAAGCGATCCCTTACTTCGTCAGCATGCTCTCCCACACCACCACCTATCCGGTACCGAAGAAGGTGATCGAGAAGTTCGGTGACAAGTGGACCCAGCCGGAAAATATGGTATCCAACGGTGCCTATACCCTGAAGAGCTGGGTGGTGAACGAGCGCGTCGAAGTGGAGCGCAACAAGCACTACTGGAACGATGGCAAGACCGTCATCAACAAGGTGGTCTATCTGCCCATCCAGTCTACCAACGCTGACCTGAGCCGCTATCTGGCGGGCGAAGTGGACATCACCTATCAGATGCCCATCGAGCGCTTCAAGCAGATGAAGAAAGAGAAGCCGGACGAGCTGAAAGTGACCGGTTATGTTGGTACTTACTACTACCAGTACAACGTCAAGAAGAAGCCGTTTGACGATGTGCGCGTCCGTACTGCGCTCTCCTATGCCATCGATCGCGACGTGATCGCCGACAAGGTGATGGGTCAGGGTCAGACGCCCGGTTACACCCTGGTGCCGGACTTCGTCGATGGCTTCAAGCCGGTCGCCCCCGAGTGGTCGAAGATGACCCAGGCCGAGCGTGATGCCAAGGCCAAGGCGCTGCTGCAAGAGGCCGGTTTCGATGCCAGCAAACCGCTGAAGTTCGAGCTGCTTTACAACACCGATGACAACCACAAGAAAGTGGCTGTGGCCGTTGCCTCCATGTGGAAGAAGCTGGGGGTGCAGGTGAGCCTGGTCAACCAGGAGTGGAAAACTTACCTGGAAACCAAGAAACAGGGTCAGTTTGACGTAGGTCGTGCCGGCTGGATCGCCGACTACAACGAAGCCTCCTCCATGCTGGATCTGATGCAGACCACCCACGGTAACAACGACGGCAAGTACTCCAATCCGGAGTTCGACAAGCTGATGGATTCATCCCGTGATCAGGTCGATGTGGCTGCCCGTAACAAGCTCTACGTCCAGGCTGAAGAGATCCTGGCCAAAGACATGCCGATCGCCCCCATCTACCAGTACGTGACTGCCCGTATGGTCAAACCCTATGTAGGTGGCTACCCGGCCAACCCGCTGGATAACCTCTACAGCAAAGATATGTACATCATTGCTCACTGATTTAAAGCAACAAGTCGCATAACAAGCAGGGCCCGCCGGACGGCGGGCCTTTATTACAACCGCGACCATTTGGAAGCAGTACAGGACAGGAAATGTCTATGTTGAAATTCATTTTTAAACGGCTATTGGAAGCGATCCCGACTCTGCTGGTCTTGATCACCGTCTCTTTCTTCATGATGCGTTTCGCCCCCGGTAACCCCTTTACCAGCGAGCGTTCACTGCCCCCCGAAGTCATCGCCAATATCGAGGCCAAATACGGGCTCGACAAACCCATTGGCATGCAATATCTCACTTACCTGGGCAACCTGGTGCAGGGTGATTTGGGCCCCTCTTTCAAATACAAGGATTTCACCGTCAATGATCTGGTGAGTCAGGCGCTGCCTGTTTCCGCCAAGATCGGGACCACGGCCTTCTTCTTCGCTGTGTTGCTGGGGGTCACCTTCGGTACCATAGCGGCACTGAAACAGAACACCATCATCGACTATCTGCTGATGTCGTCGGCCATGGCCGGGGTGGTGATCCCGGGCTTTGTGCTGGCGCCCTTGCTGGTGCTCTTTTTCAGTATTCATCTGGGTTGGTTCCCTGCCGGTGGCTGGCAGGGCGGTGGCATCCAGTTTATGGTGCTGCCGGTGTTCGGCATGATGATGTACTACATCTCTGCCATCTCGCGGATCATGCGGGGCAGCATGATCGAGACCATGAACTCCAACTTCATCCGTACCGCCCGTGCCAAGGGCTTGCCGCTGCGCCATATCATCCTGAAACACGCGCTGCGTCCGGCCATGCTGCCAGTGGTCTCCTATCTGGGCCCGGCCTTTGTCGGCATCATCACAGGCTCCGTGGTGATCGAGACCATCTTCGGCCTGCCGGGGATCGGTCAGCTGTTCGTCAACGGTGCCCTTAACCGTGATTACTCCATGGTGCTCGGCCTGACCATTCTGGTCGGCGCCCTCACCATCACCTTTAACGCTGTGGTCGATATTCTCTACGCCTTTATCGATCCCAAGATCCGTTACTAATTCGGGAGTTCATCATGGTTGTTTCAACTGAGAAACGCGATGCCGTCGAGGCGTTCGCGCAAAAGGTCGAGGTGGTGGAGGGGCGCTCCCTGTGGAAGGATGCCCGTCGCCGTTTCCTGCGTAACAAGGCGGCCCTGACCAGCCTGATCATTCTGACCATCATCGGTCTGGCGGTCATCTTTGGCCCCCATTTGTCCCAATACACCTTTGACGATCCGGACTGGGGCGCCATGCAGTCGCCGCCGGATATGGAAGCGGGTCACTACTTCGGTACCGACAGCCTGGGGCGCGATCTGTTCGTGCGCACCCTGCTGGGCGGTCGCATTTCCCTGATGGTCGGCATCATGGGCGCCATGGTGGCCGTCATCATCGGCACCCTGTATGGTGCGGCCTCCGGCTTTATCGGCGGGCGGGTCGACAGCCTGATGATGCGGGTACTGGAGATCCTCAACGCCTTCCCCTTCATGTTCTTCGTCATCATGCTGGTCACCTTCTTTGGCCGCAATCTGGCACTCATCTTTATCGCCATCGGGGCGGTGAGCTGGCTCGACATGGCGCGTATCGTGCGGGGCCAGACTCTCAGCCTCAAGAGCAAGGAGTTTATCGAGGCGGCCCACGTCTGCGGCGTCTCCAAGTGGAAGATCATCACCCGCCATATCGTACCGAACGTACTCGGTATCGTGGCCGTCTACGCCACCTTGCTGGTGCCGGGGATGATCATGTTTGAATCCTTCCTGAGTTTCCTGGGCCTTGGGGTTCAGGAACCGATGACCAGCTGGGGTGCCCTGCTGGATGAAGGCTCCAAGTCGATGGAAGTGGCCATCTGGCAACTGCTGTTCCCCGCCTGCTTTATGGTGGTGACCCTGTTTTGCTTCAACTTCCTCGGGGATGGTCTGCGTGACGCCCTCGATCCGAAAGATCGTTAATCGAGCATCGGATCGACAGGAAAGCATCACGAAAGATCGATAAGGAGTTTTTATATGAAGTTACTGGATGTGAAAGATCTGCGGGTCGAGTTCAAGACCCCGGACGGCAATGTGGTGGCGGTCAACGACCTCAATTTTTCTCTCTCTGCGGGTGAAACCCTGGGGATCGTTGGCGAGTCCGGTTCCGGCAAATCCCAGACGGCCTTTGCCATCATGGGGCTGCTGGCCAAAAACGGCATTATTACCGGTTCCGCCAAGTTTCAGGGTGAGGAGATCCTCAACCTGCCGGAGTCCAAGCTCAACAAGATCCGCTCCGAGAAGATCGCCATGATCTTCCAGGACCCCATGACCTCGCTCAACCCCTACATGAAGGTGCAGGATCAGCTGATGGAAGTGCTGATGTTGCATAAGGGCGTCAGCAAGGCTGAAGCGTTCGAAGAGTCGGTACGGATGCTCGATGCGGTCAAAATTCCTGAAGCACGCAAGCGGATGGGGATGTATCCCCACGAGTTCTCCGGCGGTATGCGTCAGCGGGTGATGATCGCCATGGCGCTGCTCTGCCGGCCGCAACTGCTGATCGCCGACGAGCCGACCACCGCGCTCGACGTGACCGTGCAGGCCCAGATCATGACCCTGATGAACGAGCTCAAGCGCGAGTTCAACACCGCCATCATCATGATCACCCACGACCTTGGCGTGGTCGCCGGTATCTGCAACAAGGTGCTGGTGATGTATGCCGGTCGTACCATGGAGTACGGCAAGGTAGACGATATTTTCTATCGCCCGAGCCACCCCTATACCGAAGGCTTGCTGCGCGCCATTCCCCGCCTCGATACCGAAGGGGAAGTGCTGCCCACCATCCCGGGCAATCCGCCCAACCTGCTGCGTCTGCCGACCGGCTGCCCCTTCCAGGAGCGTTGCCACCGGGTCAGCGAGATTTGCGGCCAGCAGTCACCAGTTCTGACCCCGTTCAACGACGGTCGAGAGCGTGCCTGTCACTGGGTTTCGGATGCCATCAACAAGGGGGCCAACTAAATGGGTGCCGACAAAAAATTGCTGTTGGAAGTGTCTGACCTCAAGGTTCACTTCAGTATCAAGAGTGGCAAGGCGTGGCCCTGGGCCAAGCCGTCTGATCTCAAGGCGGTCGATGGCGTGACCTTGCGTCTCTATGAGGGTGAAACTCTTGGTGTTGTGGGGGAATCCGGCTGCGGCAAGTCCACCTTTGCCCGCGCCATCATCGGTCTGGTACCGGCCACCGATGGCAAGGTGGTGTGGCTGGGTGACGATCTTACCAAGCTCGATCAGAATGCCCTGCGCGAGAAGCGCAAAGAGATCCAGATGATCTTCCAGGACCCGCTGGCCTCCCTGAACCCGCGCATGACCATCGGCGACATCATTGCCGAGCCGCTCATCACCTTCTATCCCAACCTGCCGCGGGAAGAGGTGAAGGAGAAGGTGCGCGCCATGATGAGCAAGGTGGGGCTGTTGCCCAACCTGGTCAACCGCTACCCGCACGAGTTTTCTGGCGGCCAGTGCCAGCGGATCGGTATCGCCCGGGCGCTGATCCTCGAGCCCAAGATGATCATCTGCGACGAGCCGGTGTCGGCGCTTGACGTATCCATTCAGGCGCAGGTGGTCAACTTACTCAAATCCCTGCAAAAGGAGATGGGGCTGTCGCTTATCTTCATCGCCCACGATCTGTCGGTGGTCAAGCATATCTCCGACCGGGTACTGGTGATGTATCTGGGCAACGCCGTCGAGCTGGGGACTCGCAAGGAGATCTTCGCCAACCCGTTGCACCCCTACACCAAGGCGCTGATGTCAGCGGTGCCGATCCCGGACCCTGAGCTGGAGCGCAACAAGGTGATCCAGATCCTGGAGGGGGACTTGCCCTCACCGATGAACCCGCCGTCCGGTTGCGTGTTCCGCTCCCGCTGCCCGGTGGCTGGCCCCGAGTGCGCCAAGACCCGCCCCGTGCTGGAGGGGAACTTCGATCACGCGGTCTCCTGCCTCAAGGTCGACCCGCTCTGATGGGGATGTGTTGAACCTGTTTGCGGGGCTCCTTGATGGGGCCCCGATTTATTTCTGGCGGTAGTGAAGATGCCTCTTGGCGTTATCTTTTACCGCTGCTACTATCCGCGCAACAAGGGGAGTAACTTCTCGCCGGTTTGTCGTCATTACGGTGCACCCATTTCCTGCAGTGCACCCGGCAGCCGGGCAGTCGATGCAAATCAGCTGTAAGTGAGACCTTGCCGAGAGGCAAGGTGTATCTGCTCCAAACGCAAACCCATGCCTCTCGGTCGTGGGTTTTGTCGTTTTTGGGAGAAGTGAACATGGGTGAATGGTGGATGTGGACCGGTTTCTTCAGCATAGTGCTGGTCCTGTTATGGATAGACATACGCTTTGTCGGTGGCGGCAAGTCACACAAGGTGTCCCTCAAAGAGGCGGGCGTCTGGTCCCTCATCTGGGTCAGCGTGGCGCTGCTCTTCAACCTGGCCATCTGGCTTTGGCTCGATCACAGCGCGGGCCGTGAGATTGCCAACCAGAAAGGGCTGGAGTTCCTCACCGGCTACCTCATCGAGAAAGCGCTGGCAGTGGACAACGTCTTCGTCTGGCTGATGCTGTTCGGCTACTTTGCCATTCCAGCCGAGCTGCAGCGCCGGGTGCTGCTGTACGGGGTACTGGGTGCCATCGTGATGCGTGCCGGTATGGTGTTCGCGGGCAGCTGGCTCATCGAGCAGTTCCACTGGATCCTCTATCTGTTCGGCGCTTTCCTGCTGCTGACCGGTGCCAAGATGTTGTGGGCGGCCGACAAGGAGCCTGACTTGGCCAACAATCCGCTGCTAGGCTGGATGCGCCGTCGCTTCAAGGTGACCGAGACCCTGGAAGGGGAGAAGTTTTTCGTCTGGCGTGACGGTGTGCGCTATGCCACCCCGCTGCTGCTGATCCTGGTGCTGGTGGAGGTGAGCGATCTCATCTTCGCGGTGGACAGTATCCCGGCCATCTTCGCGGTGACCACGGATCCCTTCATCGTGCTGACCTCCAACATCTTCGCCATCATGGGTCTGCGTGCCATGTACTTCCTGCTGGCGGGTGTGGCTGATCGCTTCGCCCTGCTCAAATACGGTCTGGCGCTGATCCTGATGTTTATCGGGGTCAAGATGCTGCTGCTGGATATCTTCAAGATCCCGACCGGCATAGCACTGGGCGTAGTCGCGTTGATCCTGCTGGCATCCATGGGGCTGAGTCTGTTTGTGACCCGTAAAAAGGCCGCTTGAGCGCGGCAGACAATTAAGCAATCACAACAAGGGCTCCCGCGGGAGCCCTTTTTTATATCGCGTGATCAGCGTTTGATCTTCTTGGGGTTGGTGTAGCCCCAGATGGTGTACATGTCCGCCAGCAGGGCGCCGTTGTACTCCTCGAGATCCGCCTGTTTCACTTCGGCGTCACCCTGACGGCCAAACAGCACCACCTCGTCGCCGGGTTTCACCCCTTTCAGATCAGTCACATCCACCATGATGGTGTTCATGGAAGTCTTGCCGACCACCGGTACCTTCTGACCCTGGATCAGCACATAGGCTTTGTTGCTGAGGGCACGGCGATAGCCATCGGAGTAGCCCAGCGGCAGGTTGGCGAGCCAGGAGTCACGCTTGAGGGTAAAGGTGCGGTCATAACCGACGGTGTTGCCCGCTGCATAGTGGTTGACAGAAGCGACCTGGGTCTTGAATGCCATCACCCGCTTGTATTCGGTGTGGGAGGGGATGGAGTCGCCGTAGAGCAGGCCGCCCGGGCGCACCATGTCGAAGTAGGCGTCCGGCACGGCCAGAGTGGCGAAGGAGTTGGCGGCGTGGATGGTGATCTTGCTGCGATCCAGCTTGCCCGCTTCCAGCAGCCACTGGGAGTCCAGTTTGAACTGGGCCAGCCCCATCTTGACGTCCTCTTTCTCCTCCACCGGGAAGTGGGTCATGATGCCGACCGGGGTGATCCCCTTTAGCTTGAGCATAGCCAGCGCATCCTGCTTGGCATCGGCCAGACGCAGGTCGATGCCGTTGCGGCTCATGCCGGCGGAGTTGAGTGCAATATGCACCGGAATGGTGGTGTGGTGGCGCTGTGCGATATCGGCGATACCCTGGGCACTGACCAGACTGCCGATCAGCTCCTCCATCTTGTAGGGCAGGGCCTGCTCTACTTCATCCGGGGTGGCAGCACGCACCCGCATCAGACGGCCGGTAAAGCCCTTCTCGCGGGCGACGCGCGCCTCTTCGTTGCTGGCGATGCCGATGCAGGGGATATTGGCCTTGACCACGGAGGGGACCAGCAGGTCGATGCCATGACCATAAGCGTCGGCCTTCATGATGGCGCAGATCTGCGGGCCCTTGTCGCCGAGGCGATCCTTGAGGGTCTGGATATTGTGTTCAAAGGCGCCCAGATCCACTTCCAACCAGGCGTTGCTGGCGGTTTGCTCCTGGCCGTTGCGATGATCCGTCGCAAGGGGCAGATAGGGAGCCGCAACGGCTTGGCCCGCGAGCAGGCCGAAGATCAGGGTAGCCAGCAGAGTTTTCTTGTGCATGGTGATTCCTTTTTGTTATTCGCGTTGGATAGTTTGGACGGGGTCGGCCACATTGGTGGTGGTTTAACCACAACTTGTTGTTATTATTATGATCTTTGTCACTCTCAACAGGCGCTGACTGGTTGGGAGTCTACCGCAACACGGGTTCGGCCGACACTCGTCAGGGGAAGAAAATGGTTAATCTTGAGTTACGTTTGCCACCACCGCTGATCTTTCTGCTCTGTGCCGGGGCCATGTGGTGGCTAAGAGAGGAGAGTCAGCCCGGCATCGGGGCAATGGCGCTGATGGCTGTGCTGGTCGTTGCGGGGGCCATCATGGGCTTTGGTGCCCTGCAACGGTTTCGTCACCACCAAACCACGGTCAGCCCCACCAAACCTCAGCACACCAGTCGTCTGGTGACCTGTGGCGTCTATCGTGTCAGTCGCAATCCCATGTATCTGGGACTGCTCTGCTGGCTGGTCGCCTGGGGCTGTTATCTCGGTGGAAGTTGGGTCTGGGTTGGGCCAATCGTGCTGGTGGCCTGGCTGACCCGCTTTCAGATCATGCCGGAGGAGCGGCTGCTATGCGCCCGTTTCGGCGACGAGTATGTGGCGTATTGCCAGCGCGTTCGCCGTTGGTGCTGACTGGCTATGATCTGCGTGAGCTGAGGGATAAGTCGGGTCAGCTGTGCGGGATAAAGAGAACCCCGGGCGGGCCCGGGGTTCTCGAGGGGCTAGTTAGAAAAAATCGCCCTTCTCGTCCTTGGTGGGTTCGAGGCTCCAGCCGGTGGCATCGCTGCTGCTGGCAATCTGCCCCTTCTCCTTCCACAGCTTGATCTTGAGGCGCAGGTTGTTGGCCGAGTCGGCGTTCTTTACCGCCTCTTCTTCCTCAATTACCCCTTCCACTACCAGATCAAACAGGGCACTGTCAAAGGTGACCATACCGAGGGCCTTGGATTTTTCCATCACCTCTTTGAGGCCGCCAAATTCGCCGCGCTTGATCATGTCGCGGATGGTGTGGGTGCCAAGCATGATCTCCACCGCGGCCCGGCGACCGCCATCGGTGGTTTTCACCAGCCGCTGGGAGACAAAAGCCTTGAGGTTGTTGCCCAGATCGTTGAGCAGTTGGGGGCGGCGCTCCTCGGGGAAGAAGTTGATAATGCGATCCAGCGCCTGGTTGGCGTTGTTGGCGTGCAGGGTGGAGATGGCAAGGTGGCCGGTTTCAGAGAAGGCCAGCGCATGTTCCATGGTCTCGCGATCGCGGATCTCGCCAATAAGAATGACATCCGGCGCCTGACGCAGGGTGTTTTTCAGGGCGGCGTGGAAGCTGCGGGTATCCACGCCAACCTCCCGCTGGTTGATGATGCTCTTGCGGTGACGATGAACGAACTCCACCGGATCCTCGATGGTGATGATGTGGCCACCGCTGTTGCGGTTGCGATGGTCGATAAGCGCCGCCAGCGAAGTGGATTTACCCGAGCCGGTACCGCCGACAAACAGCACCAGACCGCGTTTTTCCATGATGGTGTCGAGCAGCACAGGCGGGAGTTTGAGATCTTCAAAGCGGGGGATTTCGGTCTTGATGTTGCGGGCCACCAGAGAGACTTCGTTGCGCTGCTTGAAGATGTTGACCCGAAAGCGGCCGATCTGGGGCAGGGAGATGGCGAGGTTCATCTCCAGATCCTTGTCAAATTGCAGTTTCTGCTCGCCATCCATGATCTCGGCGGCGATCCGCGCCACTTCACCCGGCTCCAGCGGCGTTTCGTTGAGGGGGCGCAGGCCGCCGTTAAACTTGGCGCAGGGGGGCGCGCCGGTCGACAGATAGAGGTCTGAGCCATCCTGCTTGGCCAGGATCTGTAACATGTCTCGCAATTCCATTTTTTTGCCTCGTCGATCAATGAGATGCCATGAGCGGGATGATATTGAGTGTACAGCCTCAGGCGCCGGTCAGTTTCTCGCGAAAGACAAAAAAGACCGCACCGAGAATGCAGAGCCCTGCCCAGAGATAGTCCCATTTCAGATCTTCCTTGAGATAGAAGATAGAGAAGGGGACGAATACGGTGAGTGTGATCACTTCTTGCAGGATTTTAAGTTGGCCCACGCTCATCACCGTATGGCCGATGCGGTTGGCAGGCACTTGCAGCAGGTATTCGAACAGGGCGATACCCCAGCTCACCAGGGCGGCAATGATCCAGGGTTTATGGTTCATGCTCTTGAGGTGAGCGTACCAGGCGAAGGTCATAAAGACGTTGCTGCAGAGCAGCAGACCGATACTGGCGAAAATCGGGTTCATAGGGTTCTCCTTGAAAATCCGGCGCATTTTATCCCTGAACCACGGGTTTTCATACGTGGTGCGGGAGGGTATTTTTAACCAACAGGATAAGCCGTGCGAGGTATGCGACGGGATGGGCAAGTTATGCGGGATTGTGTTGTTACTGTTATTTGCCATGCCGGTGCGAGCGACCCCGACGCTGACGGTGGCCACCGATCTGTGGCCGCCATTTCGCATCCTGCAAGCGGATGGCCGGTTGCAGGGGCTCGACATGGACATCCTGCGCCGGTTGCAACAGGCGAGCGGCATTGAGTTGCAGGTACGGCGGATGCCGTGGGGCAGGGCGCTCAAGCAGATGCAGACCGGTCAGGTCGATCTGATGATTGGCCTCGCCTATACCGCCGAGCGGGCGCAGTTTATCGACTATCTGCAGCCAGCCTACTATCAGTGCTGGCCCGCGTTTTATGGTCAGCCGGTCAATGTGGCCCGGATCCACCAATACCGCGATCTGCAGGGGGTGAAGGTGGGCTATGTGCTCAACTCCGCCTATTTTGAGCCCTTCAACAGTGACAGCCGCCTCGACAAGCACGGAGTACCCACCGAAGATCAGCTGCTGCGCATGGTGCAGCGCGGCCACCTGCCGCTGATGATTGGCACCGACTGTCAGGTGGACTATGCCCTGAGTCAGGGAAATGCCAGCCGGATAGGCAAGGCGGACTACCGCCCCGCCACGCCGGTGACCCTCTATCTGGGGATGAGCAAGCACTCACCTCATCAGTCGTTGCGCCAGCCCTTGCTGGTAGCGCTGCAAAATCTGGTGGCCAGCGGCGAGATAAGCGTGATGGCAAAGCGTTACCAGCCTTGACCTTGGGTGGCAAGCCACTGTTATCATGCCCTTTTCCTGCTTCTTCCCCGGCGCAGCGACAGGGCCGGGGGGAAGCCTTGTTATTCGGGGATCATCCTTGTACCTCTCCCTTATCGCCCGCCAGCAGCGCTGGCAGCGGCGCTGGCTCTGTGGCCTGACGCTGCTGACCTTGCTGCTGTTTCTCTTCTCCCTCGTCTGGGGCGAGTTTGTGCTGCTGCCCTGGCAGCCCCTTGGCGATCTCGAACAGCGCATCCTGCTGGAGCTGCGTCTGCCGCGAGCCTTGCTGGCCCTCTTGGCTGGCGCCGCGCTTGCCTGTGGCGGCGCCGTGCTGCAGGTGATGCTGCACAACCCGGTGGCAGAACCCGGGCTGCTTGGCGTTTCAAGCGGGGCAGGCCTTGCCGCCATGGTGGCGATGGCGGTAGCCAAATCCCTCGGTGCCTATCTGCCCGGCTGGGGGCTGTCGCTGGCGGCCTTCGGTGGCGCCCTGCTGGTGACCATGCTGCTCATTCGGCTGGCTCGCCGGGCGCGTCTCGGCCATGCCCGCTTGCTACTGTTTGGGGTGGCTATCGGTATTCTCACCAATGCCGCCATGACCTGGCTGATGTACTTTGCCGACGACGGCTCCTTGCGTGAATTCATGTTCTGGATGATGGGCAGCCTCTCTTACGGCAGCCAGCAGTTTGCCTGGTGGTGGCTGGTGCTGCCGCTCACCCTGGGCTGGCTCTGCTGGCAGGGCAAGGCGCTGCAACAGTTGCTGCTGGGGGAGACCCAGGCCCGCCTGATGGGGATGGATGTCGACAGGATGCGAGTACGGCTGGTGCTGGCGGTCTGTCTGCTGACCGGTGTGGCGGTATCCCTGTGCGGGGTGATCGGTTTTGTCGGGCTTGTGGTGCCCCATCTGCTGCGGCTCTGTGGCGGTAGCGATCAGCGTTTCCTGCTGCCTGCGTCGGCGCTCGGTGGTGGGGCCCTGCTGCTGGCAGCCGATCTGGTTGCTCGATCCACCCTGAGCGCGGGGGAGTTGCCTATCGGGGTCATCACCGCCTCGGTGGGGGCGCCGCTCTTTATCTATCTGCTATTGAGGCAAACTGCCGATGGTGCTGCATGAATATCTGCATGATTTGGTCGGGGCGCGCAGTCACCTTATTTACCCGTTGTTGAGGCAAGATGTCGATGTCGCCCGCTGATCACATGCCGGTTTCTTCTGGTGCTACTGCGCCGCGGCTGGAGGCGCGCGAGCTCGCCATTGCCGGACGGCTCTCTCCCCTCAATATCCGTTGGCATGACGGCCAGCTGGTGGCGCTGCTCGGCCCCAATGGCAGTGGCAAGTCCACCCTGCTCGGTGCGTTGGCGGGGATTTTGCCCGCTAAAGGCACAGTACTGCTGAGGGGGGAAGTGCTTACTGACCTGAGTTGGCCCGAGCTTGCCAAACGGCGCGCTATGTTGCCCCAGCGTCAGCCCCAGCTGTTTCATATTCCGGTGTTTCAGGTGTTGAGCCTGGGGCTCGATGAGGCGGTTTCGCCCGCCAGGCAGAGCGAGGCGATAAATGCACTGTGCGAGGCATTGGAGCTGGAAGCCTTGTTGGCCCGGGACTTCAGCCGTTTGTCGGGGGGCGAGCAGCAGCGGGTGCTGATCGCCCGCACCCTGCTGCAGGTGTGGCCGAGCCTCAATCCGACCGGCAAGGTGCTGCTGCTGGACGAGCCGCTGGCGGGGCTCGACCTGCATCATCAGCTGGCGCTATTACGGCTGCTGAAAAAGCTGGCCGGGCAGGGATTGCTGGTGGTACTTGCCATCCACGATATCAATCTGGCTATCGACTGGGCCGACCGCATTCTCTGCCTGCAAGGGGGCGCTGTGGTGCGCGAAGGGGGTGTCGAGCTGGTGGATGAGGCACTGCTGGTGCAGGTATTCCAGATCAGCACCGATCGCATCGAAGCGGCAGGCCGGGTGTGGTTTATGCCCAGTTTATAAGTAGGGTGTATAGGAAAGAGCGCGCATGTAGGGTCGATTAGCGAAGCGTAATCGGCCGATAGCAAGAAGAAGGGGCCAGTATCAAAAATACCGGCCCCTTTGGTTTTATTCGCAGTTCAAGCCTGTTTGCTCAGGCGCACCTGCGCCGCCTCTGCCAGCATCGCCAGCAGGGTTTCGGTATCGTTCCACGATAGACAAGCATCTGTGATGCTCTGGCCAAAGGTGGCGGCGCAGCCGTTCTCCACATCCTGACGCCCTTCCACCAGGAAGCTTTCTGCCATGATGCCGGCGATGCCGGTACGGCCGCGGCGCAGCTGATCGCAGATATCTTGCGCCACCAGCAGCTGACGACGGTGATCCTTCATGCTGTTGCCGTGGCTGAAATCGACTACCAGACGCTCCGGCAGGCCCACATCGGCCAGCGCTTCACACGCTTCATCGACACTGGCGGTGTCGTAGTTGGGGCGGTGGCCACCGCGCAGGATCACATGACCAAAGGGGTTACCGGCGGTGCGGTAGATGGTCATCTTGCCGTCCTTGTCCGGCGAATAGAAGATGTGGCTGTGACGGGCGGCGCGCACCGCATCGATGGCGATGCGGGTATTGCCGTCGGTGCCGTTCTTGAAGCCAACCGGGCAGGAGAGGGCCGAAGCCATCTCGCGGTGTACCTGGGATTCGGTGGTACGTGCGCCGATGGCGCCCCAGGTGATGAGGTCGGCAATATACTGGCCGGTCACCATATCGAGGAATTCGGTGGCGGTTGGCATGCCCAGTTCGTTGATATCGACCAGCAGTTTGCGCGCCAGTTTCAGCCCTTCGTTGACATCGAAGCTGCCATCGAGGCGCGGATCGTTGATCAGCCCTTTCCAGCCGACGATGGTGCGCGGCTTCTCGAAGTAGGTGCGCATCACGATGCAGAGGCTCTCTTTATACTGCTCGCGCAGGGCGTTGAGGCGCTGGGCATACTCGCGAGCAGCAGCGGGATCATGAATAGAGCAGGGGCCGACAATGACCAGCAGGCGCTGATCGTCTCCGGCTAGAATGGCTTCCACTTCGCGACGGGCATCCAGCAGATTCTGGGCAATGGTATCGGTGATCGGAAACGCGTGTGCAAGCTCGCTCGGAGTGATCAGTGACTCCAGGCGACGGGTGCGCAATTCATCTGTGTGAATGGACATACAACTCAAGTCTCGAGTGGGTGGTGTCAGCCGCAAGGGGCGAAAAAGCAAAGAGATAAAATAAAGCAAAAGTCCCCTGATTGAAACCTTGGGGGGCTCTGATAGGATGTGAGGCCAAAATCGATTCCAAATGAGGTAGATAGCGTGGCAAAGCCAGGGGCAACCGGGGTCACCCGCATCATCAACGCAACCGGTTACAGCATGAAGGGGCTCAAGTCAGCCTGGATTAACGAGGCGGCTTTTCGGCAGGAGCTGATGCTGATCCTGTTGCTGATGCCACTTGCCTTCTGGCTGGGGGATTCTCTCAACCAGATCCTGCTGCTTATCGTCATCAGTTGGCTGGTGGTGATCGTCGAGATCCTCAACTCCGCCATTGAAGCTGTGGTAGACAGGGTTGGCTCTGAGCATCATGAGCTCTCCGGTCGCGCCAAGGATCTGGGCTCTGCCGCCGTCTTTATCGCGCTGGCCCTTAATGCCCTGGTATGGGGCGCGCTGGTGGGCCGCAACCTGTTGGGATGGTGGTAAGTCACTACGCTGCCTTTAGGTTCTGCTTCATAAAAAAGCCCGTCATCACGACGGGCTTTTTGCTGCGCAGATAAGGGGCTATCAGTGGAGGATGCGGGCACGGATGGTGCCGTTGATCTCCTTGAGCTTGGCTAGCGCCTTCTCGCTGTGCTCGGTCTCCACGTCGATCACCACGTAACCGATATGGCTGCTGGTTTGCAGGTATTGACCGGCGATGTTGATCCCCTCTTCGGCGAAGATCTGGTTGATCTGGTTCATCACCCCCGGCTGGTTGCGGTGAATGTGCAGCAGGCGGCTGGAGCCCTTGTGGCCCGGCAGCGACACTTCCGGGAAGTTGACGGCGGAGAGGGTAGAGCCGTTGTCGGAGTATTTGACCAGCTTGTTGGCCACTTCCAGCCCGATGTTCTCCTGCGCCTCATGGGTGGTGCCACCGATGTGCGGGGTCAGGATCACGTTCTCCAGCCCACGCAGCGGGCTTTGGAACTCCTCGTCGTTGGACTTGGGCTCGACCGGGAAGACGTCGATGGCGGCGCCGGCAATATGGCCGCTCTTGATGACGTCAGCCAGCGCATCGATATCCACCACGGTACCGCGGGCGGCGTTGATAAAGATGGCGCCCGGTTTCATCATCCGCAGCTGCTCGGCTCCGATCATGTTCTTGGTGGAGGCGGTCTCCGGCACGTGCAGGCTGATGACGTCAGACATATTGAGCAGCTCGACCATGCTCGGCACCTGAATGGCGTTACCCAGCGAGAGCTTGTTCTCGATATCGTAGTAATAAACCTTCATGCCGATGCTCTCGGCGATGATGCCAAGCTGGGTACCGATGTGGCCGTAGCCGATGATGCCGAGCTTCTTGCCGCGCGCTTCCACCGAGCGGTTGGCCAGTTTTTCCCACACGCCGCGATGGCACTTGGCGTTCTTCTCGGGGATGCCGCGCAGCAGCAGCAGGATCTCGCCCAGTACCAGCTCGGCGACCGAGCGGGTGTTGGAGAAGGGGGCGTTGAAGACCGGAATACCGCGGATCTGGGCCGCCTCCAGCTCGACCTGGTTGGTACCGATGCAGAAGCAGCCGATGGCGACCAGCTTGTTGGCGGCGTCGAGCACCTTCTCGGTGATCTGGGTGCGGGAGCGCAGCCCGATGAAATGGACGTCGCGGATCTGCTCGATCAGCTCCTCTTCGGAAAGCGAGGTCTTGAGATACTCCACACTGGTGTAACCTGCGGCACGAAAGGTCTCAACGGTGTTGGGGTGAACCCCCTCCAGCAGCAGAACCTTGATTTTATCCTTGTCCAACGAAAACTTGGCAGTCATGACGATCCCTCTGTATGTGCAAACGTAAGTGCAGATTTGGTGTGCGAAGAAAACCGTAAAGTAGCAAAAACGTTTGGGAGAGGGAATATTTGTGACGAAAGTCAAATTCTTTGAAGTTATCAACGAATGTTGTAAACATCCGTATGCAACTTGTTGAGGGATAAATAAAAACGGCGCCATCAGGCGCCGTCATTTATTCACAGTGCAATGTTTGGGTCATATCCCATCTCGGGGCTCAATCAACGCCGCTGTTGCGTCAGGGCTGGTAGAGTGGCGCTGGCGGGCGAGGGAGGATGCCGCTGCACTGTGCTACCGGTGTCGGGATTACTGGGTAATCACGCCGTCCGGCGTACCGATCAGGACAACATCGGCGCCGCGGGCGGCGAACAGGCCGTTGGTGACCACGCCAACGATGGCGTTCAGTCTCACTTCCAGCGCCTTGGCGTCGGTAATGGCCATGCCTTTCACATCCAGAATGTGGTTGCCGTTGTCGGTGACAACCCCTTCACGCCACACCGGGTTGCCACCCAGTTTGCGAATTTCGCGGGCCACGTATTCGCGGGCCATCGGGATCACTTCCACCGGCAGCGGGAACTGGCCCAGCACGTCGACGGTTTTGGTGTTGTCGATGATGCAGATGAACTTGTCAGCGACGGCGGCAACGATCTTCTCGCGGGTCAGGGCTGCGCCACCACCCTTGATCATGTCGCGGGTTGCGTTGATCTCGTCGGCGCCATCCACATAGACGGAGAGGGCGTCGATCTCGTTGAGATCATATACGGTGATGCCGAAGCCCTTGAGGCGCTCGGTAGAGGCCACGGAGCTGGATACCGCCCCCTTGATCTCGTCCTTCATGGTCGCCAGCGCGTCGATAAAGTGGTTGACGGTAGAGCCGGTGCCCACCCCGACGATGGTGCCGGGAACCACATACTTGAGCGCAGCCCAACCGGCCGCCTTCTTCATTTCATCTTGAGTCATGATCGTTCCTTAAGAAAAAAGCGGGCGCATTATATCCAACCCGGTACCCCGTCGCGACCTTGTTGCTCACGTTCCTGGGCAAAAAGAGGGACTTTGTAAATCGTTTGCCTGTTTATTCTGCGTTTGCGCACACAAAGCAGGGGCTGCCTGCCAAAAACAGCCTATTCAAAGCGCCAGCAGTGGCTCGGGGTGATGATCTGGGGCAGCGGCACATCCCACTCCTCTTGCGGGACCGCATCCACCTGCTGGCAGTCGTGGGCAATGCCGAGTGGCTTGGGCCCCAGCTTGTGCTCATGCCAGATGGCGAGGGTGCGATCGTAGTAGCCGCCCCCCATGCCAAGGCGATTGCCCTGGGCATCGAAGGCGACCAGCGGGGTGCAGATAAGATCGAGCGTGCTGTGGGGCACCACCTGCAGGATATCCAGCTCCGGCTCTTCGATGCCGTAGCGGTTGCGCACCATGGGGCTGGTGGCGGTATAGCGCAAAAAGAGCAGGTGACCCGGGGTAAAGGGGTGGAGCACCGGCAGGTAGACCTCTTTGTGCTGGGCCCACAGCCAATGGATGGTGGGCAAGGGGTTGATCTCCCCGTCATTGGCCAGATAGAGGGCAATGCGTTTGGCGGCGAGGATCTCGGGGTGTTGCTTGAACTGGGCCAGCAGCTGTTGGGCCGCCGCCTGCTGCTCGGCCGGACTCAGATTTTTGCGGCGTTGACGAACCAGTTGGCGCAGGGATTGACGTTCGGGTTGGGACTCATGCATGGGGAACCTCTGGTATAGCTGCGCATCGATGGCTTGAACGCGCTCTACCTTAGCACATTCACTCTTGACGTTAAGGGGGACAGGGGAACTCCCGCCCCGGACGGCTGATGCCCGGGACGATGGGATTAATGCTGGCGGGTCCGATAGTGAGTCAACAAGGGCCAGGGTGTGGCCCCTGTTGACAGCATGTCGGCGCGCCAGCGTCTGGTCTGTTACTTGTCAGCTTTGCCGCGCATCTGGTGCTTCACAAACACTGCAATGAGTGCCGCTACCGCGAGTGCCATCGGGTAGAAACTCATGCTCACCACGGCTAGCGGCGACAGGGCGAAGATGGATCCCAGCAGCAGCGCCTGTGCGCCCCAGGGGATCAGACCCTGTACCACGCAGGAGAAGATATCGAGCATGGAGGCGGCGCGTCGCGGGGTGACACCGTGGTGTTCGGCCAGATCCCGGGCTACCTTGCTGGCGACGATAATAGCCACCGTGTTGTTGGCGGTGCAGAGGTTGGTGAGGCTCACCACCCCGGCGATGCCGAGCTCGGCGGCTTTCTCGTTCTGTTCACCATTGTGCTCGCGAGTGAAACGGGCAATCAGGGCGCTGATGCGCTCGCTGATCCAGGCCAGACCACCCTGACGCTCCATCAGGGCGCCGAGACCGCCGATCAGCATGGAGAGCAGGAAGATCTCCTGCATGCCGGTAAAGCCCTGATAGATATCTTTGCTGAACTGACCGATGGCGTAGCCGTTGATCATGCCCACCACTCCGGCGGCCAGAATACCGATCCCCAGCACCACAAACACATTCACTCCGGCGAGCGCCAGCCCCAGGATCAGCAGATAAGGCATCACCTTGAACAGCTCGATGGCGCTGCCGCTGGCAGGGGATTCACCCACTGAGCCCAGGGTCAGATAGAGCAGGATCACCGCGATGGCGGCAGGGGCCGCAATCTTGAAGTTCTCGCGGAACTTGTCCTTCATCTCGCACCCCTGACTGCGGGTTGCTGCTATGGTGGTGTCGGAGATGATGGAGAGGTTATCGCCAAACATGGCGCCGGAGAGAATGGTGCCTGCCATCAGTACCGGATCGATACCGGCCGCCTGCGCCACGCCCAGCGCGACCGGCGCCACGGCACCTATGGTGCCCATGGAGGTGCCCATGGCGGTAGCAATAAAGGCAGAGATGAGGAACAGCCCGGGCAACAGCGCCCAGCCGGGAATGAGGGAGAGACCTAGCGCCACGGTGGCATCAACCCCGCCGGTGGCCTTGGCCACGCTGGCAAAGGCGCCCGCCAGCAGATAGATAAGGCACATCGCCATGATATTGCTGTGGCCGACCCCCTTGAAGAAGGTCTCCAGATTGCTGTTGAAGCTCTCTTTGCCAAGCAGCAGGGCGAGCATCACCGCTGGCAAGGCAGCAACCGGAGCGGGCAGCTGATAGAAGGCGAATTCGACCCCCTGCAGGGTCAGCCAGGTACCGGTACCGATAAAGAGTGCGAGAAAAACCAGAAGTGGCAGCAAGGCCCTGGCACTGGGTTGAGTCTGGATCATGTGTTCCTCTGAAATTGAACAATGACCTCCTGTCATGAACTGCTTTGTGCCTGTATCGGATAGGGATAGGGGAAAAACAGGGCGGGCATCCTGCCGCATTGGGGTGCCCACAGTAGTGAGTCAATCCCTTAAGGTCAAGATAGACGTCCAGATGGATAGGTGTTTTTATCTTTCGATTTTGTCACTCTGACTAAATCCGTTAAATGTTCGGATTAAATTAAATATTTCGTTTATTTGTCGGTTGTCTCTGCTGGCTCACTGTGGGCTTTTCAAAGCTGGCACAGGCTGGTAAAACGGTCTCTTTCCATAATTAAAAGAGATGAGAGGGTGGAGATGGACAATCCGATCCGTGTGGCCGTGATGGGCTGTAATGGTCGTATGGGCAAGGTGCTGCTGGAGGCCATCACCAACACCGATGGCGTGGTGGTCGGGGCTGCGCTGGAGCGGCCGGGCTCGGCGGTGATCGGTCTTGATGCCGGTGAGCTCAATGGGCTGGGCCATCTGGGCGTGGCCATCAGCGACAGTCTGGACAAGGTGCGCGATGAGTTTGACCTCATCATCGACTTTACCCGCCCCGAGGTGACGCTGGCCAATCTGGCCTTTGCGCTGGCCCACCACAAGCAGATGGTGATCGGCACCACCGGTTTTGACGATGCAGGCAAGGCCGCCCTGAAAGAGGCAGGCAAGCAGATCGGTATCGTGTTCGCCTCCAACTACTCGGTCGGGGTCAACCTGGTCTTCAAGCTGTTGGAGCAGGCCGCCAAGGTGATGGGGGATTACACCGACATCGAGATCATCGAGGGCCACCATCGCCACAAGGTGGATGCGCCATCCGGTACTGCGCTCTCCATGGGGGAGGTGGTCGCCAAAACCCTGGGCCGGGATCTCAAGGAGTGCGCCGTCTATGGCCGCGAGGGGATCACTGGCGAGCGGGATCGCAACACTATCGGCTTTGCCACTATTCGTGCCGGCGATCTGGTGGGGGAGCATACCGTCATGTTTGCCGATATCGGCGAGCGGGTGGAGATCAGCCACAAGGCCTCCAGCCGCCTGACCTTCGCCAACGGTGCTGTGCGCGCGGGCAAGTGGCTTGGTCAGCAGGGTGCCGGTCTTTATGACATGCAGGACGTGCTCAATCTCAAGTGATGTCTCTGTGCTGCACTTTCGTACTACAGCTGACAGCAAAAACCCCGGCTTGCCGGGGTTTTTGCTGTCAGTCAGCCAGAGTTTGTGTAAAAAGGCTCGCTTCCTTCAATTTTTATCTGAATGCCTTATAAATCACATTATTGCTTTATCCACCATATTTTCCCTTCCTGAATGTCATCACCAGGTAACAGATTTGAGCATCTTTATGGCGGATTAAGCCATTTTTTTACACGACAAAGAAGAGACTAAAAATTCAAACAAGGAAAAACGTTTTCCATTTTTTATGTTCACTCTTGTCATCATAAAAGCGTCAAATCTGTCATTAATGTTTTTTATGTAAAAATAAACAACATTGTTTTAATTGGTTTTTTTGTTCATTTTTGTTGCTATTGCTGGCTTGGCGGCATCTTTTGTTGGTGGTTTTTCCTTTTCTTTCGCTGGAGGGGGTTGCAAAGCAGTTGAGTGCATAGATAATGGGTAATGTTGCTTTTTTATTGAATTTAGATGCATTTCATCTGAGAAAAGACGTTGAAATGCCACTTTTTTTAAGTAGAATGCGCCCAATTTGCCAGAAATCTGCCGGGTTCGAGTCCTGTCCAAGACCGGAACCGAGCCCGCAACACCCAGGTAAATTGCTGAATTTAAAGCTAAATAACTGGAGGTTGTCTTGAATCACACTGCATTGCTAGTGCTGGAAGATGGAACTGTGTTCAAAGGCGTGTCGATAGGCGCCGAGGGATGTTCCGTTGGTGAAGTGGTTTTCAATACGTCGATGACGGGCTATCAGGAAATCCTCACCGATCCCTCTTATTCACGTCAGATAGTCACCCTCACTTACCCCCATATAGGCAACACCGGCACCAACAGCGAAGATGAAGAGTCCAGTCAGATCCATGCTCAGGGATTGATCATCCGGGACCTTCCGATACTTGCCTCCAATTTCCGCAATCAGCAATCCCTCTCCGAATACCTCAAGTCTCACAACATCGTTGGCATCGCCGACATCGACACCCGTAAACTGACCCGCATCCTGCGCGAGAAAGGCGCTCAGGCTGGCTGCATTCTGGCCGGCAAGCAAGTCGATGAAGCCTATGCCCTCGAACAGGCCCGCGCCTTCCCAGGTTTGAAGGGAATGGATCTGGCCAAAGAGGTGACGGTTGGTGAGGCGTACAACTGGACCGAAGGCAGCTGGCAGCTTGGCAAGGGGCATGTCACCCCGGATGCTGACCAGCTGAAATATCACGTTGTGGCCTATGACTTTGGCGTCAAGCGCAACATCCTGCGGATGCTGGTTGACCGTGGCTGCCGCCTGACCGTGGTACCGGCCAAGACCCCGGCCGCCGAGGTACTGGCGATGAACCCGGATGGCATCTTCCTCTCCAACGGCCCCGGCGACCCCGAGCCGTGCGACTACGCCATCGACGCCATCAAGGCTTTCCTTAATACCAACACGCCGGTGTTCGGCATCTGTCTGGGTCACCAGCTGCTGGGTCTGGCCTCCGGCGCCAAGACCGTCAAGATGAAGTTCGGCCACCACGGTGCCAACCACCCGGTCAAGAGCCTCGACGACAACACCGTGATGATCACCGCTCAGAACCACGGCTTTGCAGTGGACGAAAACACCCTGCCGGATTGCCTGCGCGCCACCCACGTCTCCCTGTTCGATGGGTCACTGCAGGGCATCCATCGCACCGACCGACCGGCCTTCAGCTTCCAGGGTCACCCCGAGGCGAGCCCAGGCCCGCACGATTGTGCCGGTCTCTTTGACCACTTTATTGAATTGATTAAGCAGTATCGCGCCTAAGGAAAAGAGGAAAGAGTTTCATGCCAAAACGTAACGACCTTCAGAGCATCCTGATCCTCGGCGCCGGCCCCATCGTCATCGGCCAGGCCTGCGAATTTGACTACTCCGGCGCCCAGGCGTGCAAAGCCCTGCGCGAGGAGGGTTACCGCGTCATTCTGGTCAACTCCAACCCGGCCACCATCATGACCGACCCGGAGATGGCGGACGCCACCTACATCGAGCCCATCACCTGGGAAGTGGTGCGCGAAATCATCAAGAAAGAGCGCCCGGACGCCATCCTGCCCACCATGGGCGGCCAGACTGCGCTTAACTGCGCACTGGCGCTGGAGAAGCATGGCGTGCTGGCCGAGTTCGGTGTCGAGATGATCGGTGCCACCGCCGACGCCATCGACAAGGCCGAAGACCGCTCCCGTTTTGACAAGGCGATGCGCAGCATTGGCCTCGAGTGCCCGCGTGCCGGCATCGCCCACAACATGGAAGAGGCGTGGGGCGTGCAGCAGATGGTCGGCTTCCCTTGCATCATCCGTCCCTCCTTCACCATGGGCGGCTCAGGTGGCGGCATCGCCTACAACACCGAAGAGTTCGTCGAGATCTGCGAGCGCGGTCTGGACTTGTCGCCGACCAAAGAGCTGCTCATCGACGAGTCGCTGATTGGCTGGAAAGAGTACGAGATGGAGGTGGTGCGGGATCGCAACGACAACTGCATCATCGTCTGCGCCATCGAAAACTTCGACCCCATGGGTATCCACACCGGTGACTCCATCACGGTCGCGCCAGCCCAGACGCTGACCGACAAGGAATACCAGCTGATGCGCAACGCCTCCATGGCGGTGCTGCGCGAAATCGGCGTCGAGACCGGCGGCTCCAACGTCCAGTTCGGTATCAACCCGAAAGATGGCCGCATGGTCATCATCGAGATGAACCCGCGGGTGTCGCGCTCCTCGGCGCTGGCCTCCAAGGCGACCGGTTTCCCCATCGCCAAGATCGCCGCCAAACTCGCCATCGGTTACACCCTGGACGAGTTGATGAACGACATCACCGGCGGCCGTACTCCGGCCTCCTTCGAGCCGGCCATCGACTACGTGGTTACCAAAGTGCCGCGCTTCAACTTCGAGAAGTTCGCCGGTGCCAACGACCGTCTGACCACCCAGATGAAGTCGGTCGGCGAAGTGATGGCCATCGGCCGCAACTTCCAGGAGTCCCTGCACAAGGCCCTGCGCAGCCTCGAGACCGGCAAAACCGGCTTCGACCCCATGGTTGACCTCAATGCCCCGGACTCCCTGACCCGCATCCGTCACGAGCTGCAGGATGCCGGTAGCGACCGTATCTTCTACATCGCCGATGCGTTCCGCGCCGGCCTCTCCATGGATGGCATCTTCAAGCTGACCAAGATTGACCCCTGGTTCCTGGTACAGATTGAAGACCTGGTGAAGCTGGAAGAAGAGGTGAAAGAGCGCGGCATGGCCGGTCTCGATGCTGACTTCCTGCGAGCCTTGAAGCGCAAAGGCTTTGCCGATGCCCGTCTGGCCAAGATCCTCGGTGTGGCCGAAGGGGAAGTGCGCAAACTGCGTGCCCGCCACAACATCTTCCCGGTCTACAAGCGGGTAGATACCTGCGCCGCCGAGTTCGCCACCAACACCGCCTACATGTACTCCAGCTATGACGAGGAGTGCGAAGCGGCCCCGAGCAACCGCGACAAGATCATGATCATCGGCGGCGGCCCGAACCGTATCGGTCAGGGTATCGAGTTTGACTACTGCTGCGTGCACGCGGCGCTGGCCCTGCGCGAAGACGGTTACGAGACCATCATGGTCAACTGCAACCCGGAGACCGTCTCCACCGATTACGACACTTCCGACCGTCTCTACTTCGAACCGGTCACCCTGGAAGATGTGCTGGAAATCGTGCGCATCGAAAAACCCAAGGGCGTTATCGTCCAGTACGGCGGCCAGACCCCGCTGAAACTGGCCCGAGCACTGGAAGCCAACGGTGTGCCGATTATCGGTACCAGCCCGGATGCCATCGACCGCGCCGAAGACCGCGAGCGCTTCCAGTCTGCCGTCGAGCGCCTTGGCCTCAAGCAGCCGGAAAACGGCACCGTCACCGCGCTGGAGCAGGCCGTGTTGCTGGCCGAGCGGATCACCTATCCGCTGGTGGTGCGCCCCTCCTACGTGCTGGGTGGCCGCGCCATGGAAATCGTCTATGACGAGCAGGATCTGCGTCGCTACTTCGCCGAGGCGGTGAGCGTCTCCAACGAATCGCCGGTACTGCTGGACCGCTTCCTGGACGATGCGACCGAGCTGGACGTGGATGCCATCTGCGACGGCACCGACGTGGTCATCGGCGGCATCATGGAGCACATCGAGCAGGCCGGTATCCACTCCGGTGACTCCGGTTGCTCCCTGCCTCCTTACACCTTGTCCAAGAAGATTCAGGACGAGATCCGCGAGCAGGTGCGCAAGCTGGCGCTGGAGCTCGGCGTTATCGGCCTGATGAACGTGCAGTTCGCGGTCAAGGGCGATGACATCTACCTCATCGAGGTGAACCCGCGTGCCGCCCGTACCGTGCCGTTCGTCTCCAAGGCGACCGGTGCCCCGCTGGCCAAGATTGCCGCTCGTGTGATGGCCGGCCAGTCGCTGCAAGAACAGGGCTTTACCAAAGAGATCATCCCGCCCTACTACTCGGTGAAAGAGGTGGTGCTGCCGTTCGCCAAGTTCCCGGGGGTTGACCCGTTGCTGGGGCCAGAAATGCGCTCTACCGGTGAGGTGATGGGGGTAGGCAGCAGCTTCGCCGAGGCCTATGCCAAGGCGCAGCTGGGGGCCAACCACGCTGTACCGAAAGAGGGGCGTGCCCTCTTGTCGGTGCGTCACAGCGACAAGGCGCAGGTGGTCGATTTGGCTGCCAAGCTGCTGGAGCTGGGCTACGAGCTGGATGCCACTCACGGTACCGCAGTCGCACTGGGTGAGGCGAGCATCAACCCGCGCCTGGTCAACAAGGTGCATGAAGGTCGCCCGCACATTCTCGACCGTATCAAGAATGGCGAGTACACCTACATCGTCAACACCGCCGAAGGGCGGGTGGCGATCCAGGACTCCAAGCAACTGCGTCGCGCCGCCTTGCAGAACAAGGTGGCGTATACCACCACCATGAACGAGGCATTCGCGACCTGCATGGCCATCAGCGTTGATGCCACTGCCAGCGTCAACTCGGTGCAGGAGCTGCACGAGCGGGTGAACAACCGCTAACGCTCTGCAAGCGAGCCATGCTCGCATCGCATAGATGACAAGCCCCCGCCAGCAATGGCGGGGGCTTTTTTATGACGACGGGTTGGGGGCTGCGAGGAGCGGACTTATGGGGCGCAGAGCGTAACTACCTTAAATCAGGCTGTGGCTTGCGGCTGCGTGGACGGGGCAGGGCATGCCACAGCTTGCGGGCCGTGACCAGAAAGGGGCGCAGGATCAGCGCGCTCAGGCGGCTGTAGCGCACATTGTCTTTCGGGCCGACCCCGAAGGTGAGTGGCTCTGGCTGGTGGTTGGTGACGTAAAGAGTGCCGAACCACCAGTCCCACAGTGACAGGTTGATACCGAAGTTGTGGTTGAAGTGGCGGGGATCCCGGCTGTGGTGGATCTGGTGTTGGGCCGGGCTGTTGAAGATATGCTCCAGCCGAGGGCCAAACGACAGCCAGATATGGCTATGGCGCAAATTGGCGGCCAGCGAGTTGAAGATCAGCACCAGATAGCCCACCCCAAACAGGGTGTAGGGGCGCACGGAGCCGCCGCACAGCCAGTAGAAAGCACCGGAGTAGAGGGCGAGCGCGCTCCCCTTGAGCAGGATTTCAGAGAGCTTTTCCACCAGATGAATGCGGCTGGCAGTCGGTGGCACCAGCACGGTGGCGCTGTGGTGCACCTTGTGAAACTCCCACAGCCAGCGGCTGTGAAAGAGACGGTGCAGCCAGTAGTGGACGAAATCGCTGACCAGAAATACCCCGAGACCATAAAGCATCATCAGCCAGCTCGCCTCGGCCAGACGGGGACGCGCCCCCCACAGACGGTTAAGCGCGGAGGTAATATCCGTTGCCTGCAAAAGCCAGGGGTTAAGCAGGGTCAGGAGCGGCACGATCAGGGCCACATGGAGCAGGGCGCGCACCAGATAGTACTGATAATCGAGCAGGGCAGAGGGATGCAGCCAGAGGGCCCGGCCGCCGAGAAAACCGGCGAAACTGCCCGCTGCCGGGCCTTGCTGGCGCCGGCGCACACGGTAGAGGAGGTAGGCAATGAGGCCGGATATCAGCAGAAAGGGGAGCCCAAGCCGCCCGTTGAAGTCAAACAGTCCGGTCAGGCAGTGCCAGATCGGAGTGAGCAGCCACTGCTGCACGTAAGCAAAGAGATGGGTGAGCGTATCCATAGGGTCCATACCGTGAGCATCCTGGCGGCGGCATTCTAAATGTAAACAACTCTCGATAAAAGCCCATGCCTGTTGTCGGGTCATTCCTGTTATCTGGTCATATATGGGGGCGCTCCTGTTGCGGCAACCCCTGTCTGGTCAGGGAGAGGGGCGAGGCGATGGGACTTTAGCCTTGTGGATCAATTCTCTACAATGAGCCATCATGTGTGCGCCCGCCGCCGGGCGGGTTTGCCTCCAGCCTCAGTACCGGATATTCGATGACGCTCTCTCTCTTCTCTGTTTCCCCTGCCATGCGCACGCTGGCGCTGCTGATCCCCTTGCTGCTGGCCGGTTGTGCCAGCGATCCCGCTTCTGTCCCGGCGCCTGGCGACACAACGGGCGCGACAGTGCCCGCCAAAAAGGCGACCCCGCCAGCCATGCAGCCGCGCAAGCCGACGGACATGAAGAGCCGCATCGTGAGGTTTCTGCCCCGCCATGTAGTTGACAAGCAGGGGTGGGCCAACGATGTGGTGACGGCACTCACTACCCAGGGGGTGACAGTCAATGACCACAACGTCTGTACCGTGCTGGCGGTAGCGGAACAGGAGGCGACCTATCAGGCCGACCCCGTGGTGCCGGGCCTTGGCAAGATCGCCTGGAAGGAGATCAACTCGCGGGCGGCCAAGCTGCTGATCCCCGAGTTTATGGTGCGGGCCGCGCTCTCCATCAACTCGCCCACTGGCAAGAGCTACGCCGAGCGGATCGACAAGTTGCGTACCGAGCGGGAGATGAGTGAAATCTTCGAAGACATGATCAGCATGCTGCCGATGGGCAAGACGCTGTTTGGCAACCTCAACCCGGTGCATACTGGTGGCCCGATGCAGGTGAGCATCGCCTTTGCCGAGGCCAACGCCCGTGGCTACCCCTATCCAATCAAGGATTCCATCCGCCACGAAGTCTTTACCCGTCGCGGCGGCATCTGGTTTGGCACCAAACATATCTTCGGTTATCCCGTCGACTACCCGGATACCCTCTACCGCTTTGCCGATTTCAACGCCGGCTGGTACGCCAGTCGCAATGCCGCCTTTCAGGCCGCCGTCAGCCGCTTGAGCGGTACCACGTTGGCTCTAGATGGCGATCTGATCCGTTATGACTCCGACCTGCCGGGCAAGACGGAACTCGCGGTCTATACCATCGCCAGCCGGATCAACATGAGTCAGCAGGCGATCCATCAGAGCCTCAAACTTGGCGATACCGCCGAATTTGGCCAGAGCGACCTCTATCATCGCGTGTTTACGCTGGCAGACCAGAAAGCGGGCAAGCGGTTGCCCCGCGCCATCCTGCCGGGCATTCAGCTGAAAAGCCCCAAGATCACCCGCAACCTCACCACAGCCTGGTTTGCCAAGCGGGTGGATGACAGGGAGCAGCGCTGCGTGCGGCAGATGGCGACCATTCGCTAAGAAACACAACAAGGGCGGCCAATTGGCCGCCCTTGTTGTTTCCGATGTTTAGCGATCATCAGCTTACCGCGTGATGATCTGCCGGCATTTCGGGTAAGCGCTGCATCCCCAGAACTGTTCCCCCTTGTTGCTGCCACGGTGTGCTGTGCGCAGCACCATGGCACAACCACATTTTGTGCAGCACTGCTGGGCGTGACTCGTGTCATGAAGGATGGGGAGATCCTCTTTTAGCATGCTGACGTGATTGCTTGGAGAAGAGGGAATAGCAGGTTGGTTGTGACGCGCCTTTAGCTGCGCCACATGCTGCTTATGGGTCTGCCAATTGGCGGCCAGTCGTTCCCGCTGGATGGTTTCGATCACCCGGGTGACCTCGGCAGGGGTCAACACTGGCGTGCTCTTGCCCTTGATATAGCGAATAAGTCCGCGATTCATCACGTTATCCGGCATCGGGGTTTTAAAGGTGCAGTCGCCAATAAAGTAGATGATCGAGTGGAGCTGATGATCCGCTAGCCCCAGCAGGGATTTGAGCGTCATCAGGTGTAGATAGTTTTGGCGCAATGGATTTTGAAAGCTGTGCCTGCGGCGAAAGAGCTGCTGTGTCCAGCTCTTGTGGGCCGGATTGCCAAATATCCACCCCTTGATGTTTTTGGTCTCGATGACAAACAGTCCGAAGCGCGAAACGAGCACATGGTCGATCTGGGTGCTCCCCTCAAGGGTCGGCAGGGTCACGTTCTTGAGCAGATGGTACTCCCGCTGGTCGAGAAACAGCCGGATACCGAGATTGATAAATGCCTCCCCGATCATCCCCTTGAACCAGGGCGTTTTGATCAGGGCGGCAATCAGCAGAAGGGGCAGCAGATACCAGAGCTGGCCCAGCAGAACCGCAATCACAGGTGTGAAGTCCATTTCACATTTATCCAGTCAATGGATTAGAAGGGGTTCATCGTCTCTGGCCAGAGGAAATAGGGGCCAAATTTGGGGCTCATTCTAAATTCACCGCCTTCATCTTTACCCTTGGCTGTCAGGTAATGCTTGCTGTCGCGCAGTTCAAGCAAGCCGTGAGTCACCATTTTTTCCAACAACTCATTGGTTTTGATCCCCCACTTTTGCGCCAGTTTGGATGAGGTTAGTTTTTCAGTGACAGATTCACCTTCGCTGGCGGAAGGTTGTTGGGGGTCAGCTTCATTAACCACCCGCTCCAGGGATATGCGGATTTCGTCGCTAACCCGGATAATCCGTTGGGCCTCGTCGTAGGCATCACGGTAAAGATCGTGATCCTCCGAGCGCTGGATCAATACCCCCATTTCGTTGTTATTGACCTGACTGAATTCGTAGAGATTCAAGCTGGTGATAATGCACATCTCCTCATTGAGATAGCACTTGGCGTGGAGGTTTTTACAAAAGCTGGTGCGGATATAGGTGAGCTCCTTGAGCCAGCTGATCTCTTCCGGTTGTAGCTCACTCTTGCCATAGACAATTCGTACATCGATCTTGAGCCGATTCTTGTCGGTCAGCAGCTCTTTGATCCTGTCGTTGAGTTTGAGGAAAGGGCTTATCAGGATCAGCCGCTCTTTGGCATCCTTGATAAGTTCTTCAAGAAAGTAGTTGGTTGCACTGGTATTCAAAAACTTGGCCATGGCAAAAATCTCTATCCCTGTTGCATCGTGATGACGTAAAGGTCGGGTGGCTTGTTGAATGTCTGTGAAGGCATGCTGGGTGAGAGCCTTTCCCGCCGAACGTTCGTTGATTAAGTGGCGTCCACTGCTTATTGAATGTGGGGGTGACCACGGGGTAAGAGAGTTCCGAATTACTCCGTTTTTGTCAATTTCGTCGTGTCATATCTGTGACCATTTCCCCAAGCCTGTCAGATGGTTTGCCTGTCTTTCGTGCTTCATGTAAAGGGCGACATGATGGTTAAGAAACACATCAGGTTGGTTTTTGCTCTCGAGCTATGCTCTATAGCTCCCTTTTTCTCCAGACACGAGATAGTTCAATCGTAAAACCAGATTGAATTGAACTTTTTTATTCGGTTTTTTAAGTGGGTGGTGGGGGGTAGGCTAGTCTCAACTGCGAAGCGAAGGGTTTCGCCGTCATTATGAGCACAATGAGGATCTGAAGATGGACAAACACGCTAGCGGGGCCGGTCAGTGCCCCTTTGCCCACGGTGCCAATACCTCTGCCAGCCAGGAGCATCAAGTCTGGTGGCCCAATGCCCTCAACCTCGACATCCTGCATCAGCATGACCGCAAGACCAATCCGATGGATGAGACTTTCGATTATGCCGACGCCTTCAACAGCCTCGATTACGATGCCCTCAAGGCCGATCTGCATGCCCTGATGACCGATAGCCAGCCCTGGTGGCCGGCCGACTGGGGCCACTACGGCGGCCTGATGATCCGCATGGCCTGGCACTCCGCCGGCAGCTATCGCGCAACCGACGGCCGCGGCGGCGCCAACACCGGCAACCAGCGCTTCGCTCCCCTCAACAGCTGGCCAGACAACGGCAACCTCGACAAGGCCCGCCGTCTGCTGTGGCCGATCAAACAGAAGTACGGCAACAAGATCTCCTGGGCTGACCTGATGATCCTGGCGGGCAACGTTGCCTATGAATCCATGGGGCTCAAGACCTTCGGCTTTGCCGGTGGCCGCGAGGACATCTGGCATCCGGAAAAAGATGTCTACTGGGGCTCCGAGAAGGAGTGGCTGGCGCCGAGCGGTAGCGAAGGGAGCCGTTACAGTGGCGAACGGGATCTGGAGAACCCGCTGGCAGCGGTGATGATGGGGCTGATTTACGTCAACCCGGAAGGGGTGGATGGCAACCCGGATCCCCTGAAAACCGCCCACGACATGCGCGTCACCTTTGCCCGCATGGGGATGAATGACGAAGAGACAGTGGCGCTCACCGCCGGTGGTCACACCGTTGGCAAGGCTCACGGCAATGGCAGCGCAGCCAAACTGGGGCCAGCCCCCGAAGGGGCTGATGTGCACGAGCAGGGGCTGGGCTGGATCAACCACGAGAGCCGCGGCATCGGCCGTGACACTGTGACCAGCGGTCTTGAAGGGGCCTGGACCAGCAACCCGACCCGCTGGGACAACGGCTACTTCAAGATGCTGCTGGGCCACGACTGGTGGCTCAAGAAGAGCCCGGCCGGTGCCTGGCAGTGGGAGCCCGTCGCCATCAAGGAGGAAGATCGCCCGGTGGACGTGGAAGACCCCTCTATCCGCTGCAACCCCATCATGACCGATGCGGACATGGCGCTGCGCTTTGACCCCGTATACCGGGAGATCTCCGAGCGCTTCGCCGCGGATCAAGCGCTCTTCTCCGACGCCTTTGCCCGCGCCTGGTTCAAGCTGACCCACCGCGACATGGGGCCGCGCAGCCGCTATCTGGGGCCAGAAGTGCCGGGCGAAGTCATGGTGTGGCAGGATCCGGTTCCGGCGGTGGATTACCAGCTCTCCGATAAGGAGGTGAGCGAGCTCAAGGCCAAACTGCTGGGCTGCGGCGTGGCGCCGTCAGATCTGATTGCAACCGCGTGGGACAGTGCTCGTACCTTCCGCGGCTCCGATTATCGCGGCGGTGCCAACGGTGCCCGCATTCGCCTCGCGCCAATGAAAGCGTGGGAAGGCAACGAACCGGCTCGCCTCGAGAAGGTGCTCAACGCCCTGATCGCCCTGCAGGCCACCCTGAGCAAGCCGGTCAGCATCGCCGACCTGATTGTGCTGGGCGGTAGCGCAGCGGTGGAGCAGGCGGCCAAGCTGGCCGGCGTTGATATCGTCGTCCCCTTTGCGCCGGGTCGCGGCGATGCCAGCGCCGAGCAGACCGATGCCGAGTCGTTCGCCTTCCTCGAGCCGGTTCACGATGGTTTCCGCAACTGGCAGAAGGGGCACTACAAGGTGCAGCCGGAGGAGATGCTGCTCGACCGTGCCCAGCTGCTGGGGCTCACCGCCCGCGAGATGACGGTGCTGGTCGGCGGGTTGCGGGTGCTTGGCACCAACCACGGCGGCTCGGCCCACGGCGTCTTTACCGACCGGGTCGGGGTGCTCAGCAACGACTTCTTCGTCAACCTGACCGACATGGCTTATAGCTGGCAGCCGACTGGCCGCAACAGCTACCAGATCGTGGATCGCCAGAGCGGTGCGGTGAAGTGGACCGCTACCCGGGTTGATCTGGTGTTTGGCTCCAACTCGGTGCTGCGCGCCTACGCCGAGGTCTATGCCCAGCAAGATGGCAAGGAGAAGTTCGTCCGCGACTTCGTCAAGGCCTGGGTCAAGGTGATGAACAACGACCGTTTCGATCTGAAATAAGTCGCTTCAACCTGCATGAGAACGCCAGCCGCAAGGCTGGCGTTTTTTATGGTGGCGGTGATAGCTGCATGGTGCAACTCGGTGGATGCTCCTCTGGCAGCCCGGGTTAGAAGCTCATGGCCAGCCCGATGGAATAACCGCAGGTGTTGTGGCTGAACATGTAGCGGGCAACCAGCCGGGTACGGGTGACAATGATGTCGTACTTGCTGCTGTCCAGCTCCAGACCGGCGCCGATGGAGTTGAGGGAGTCAAAGCCAAGCAACCCCCGTTGCTCCCCCAGATATGCGGTATGGGCCCCCTCCAGTACATAGCGCACCGGCCTGTCGAGCAGGGTCCAGTGGAACAGCGGGGCGCGGCGGCGCAGATAGAGGCCGAGGTTCTCCGCCTCGGCGTGACCACGGACGCTGGCCGAGGTGCCGCCAAAGCTCTGCAGGTGCTGATAGGAGTAGCGCAGTTCGGCATCTATGTCCTGGGCCGGTGAAAAGAGTTCGTAATCGAGCATCAGCGAGCCACCCAGCCCGTACATATTGAGCTGACCCCCATCGAGAAAGTCCAGCGAGTAGCCCTTGGTACGATCAAGCAGCCAGTTGCCGATCCGCAGGTCGCTGGCCATGGTACCGAGCGAGACGTTGGCTATGGGGCGCAGCACCCAGTGGCCGCCACGCGGATCTTTGTGAAGGGTGACATCCCAGCCGATCCCGCCCGAAGCGGTCAGGCTATTCCACTTGGTCGGTATGGTGCGACTCTCGGTACCATTGCTTATCACAAACTGGGGGTCGTAGCGGCTGTAGCCCAGCGCCCCCTCCAGATAGATGGGCACGGCTTCGCTCAGGGTTGCGCCGCCTCCCAGTTGCCCCATGTTGAGCGCAGAAGATTGGCCAGTGCTGCTGCCGATGTCCAGGTTGCTGGCGGTGATGTCCGGCACCACGCTGAAAGTCATCAGCGAGATCACCGCATTGGCCCGTTTTTGCGCCCAGTCCTCCTCCTGATCGTCAAGGTTGTTACTGGCCGCGAGTGACGCCATGGGCAGGGTCGCCGCGAAGAGGGCGCAACCCAGACGGTAAAGCGGGCAGAGCGGGTGTTTCATGGCTGGATTCCCCAAACAAGCGACCTCCTGTCGCCCTGATCTACTGTAGCGAGTTTCTCTCTGGCTGTCTCGACCTGACCATTGGGCTGGGCTATGGGGGGGCTGCGTGGCCATCTACAGAAAATGGTTGATGCAGCTCATGGTTCTGGCCAATGGCAGATGTCGTCAGCGGCATAAGCGAGCAGGCCGGATATAATCAACGCGTTGATAAAAATGACAGGAGTGCGGGATGAACAGACTCGGATTGGCCGGCAAGATGTTGCTGGCAATTTGCCTGCCGTTATTGGCGCTGCTGTTTTTCGCCAGCCACTACGCATACGACAGATATCGGGTGACCCATGAGATGACGCAAGCCCTGCAGCAGCTGGCTGTGGTCGAACGCAGCGCCCAGTTGGTGCACGAGCTGCAAAAGGAGCGTGGCATGTCGGCGGGGTTTATCGGCTCTGAAGGGCGCAAATTTGCAGATGCCCTGCCACGTCAGCGGCAACAGGTTGATGAAGCCATTCATCGCTTTCAGGGGTTGGAGAGGGGGGTTGCCCACGAGCAGGTGGATCTGGCTTTGCGCGAGTTGATGGGGATCCGCAATCAGGTGGACAAACTGGCCATAGAGGCCCCGCGTCAGGTCGCCTTTTATAGCCAGTTGATTGCTTCTCTGCTCAAGGTCGTGGATGAGATTAGTCTGCGTAGCCAGGATGCCGCTATTGCCTTGCAGACCAATGCCTACGCCGCATTTTTGCAAAACAAGGAGCGTATGGGGATGGAGCGGGCGACCCTCAGCAATGTCTTTGCCAAAGGGAGTTTCACCCCGGCTACCTTGCAGCAATTTATGTCCCTGCTCTCTGCCCAGCAGAGCTATCTGGAGCGTTTTCGCGCCGTGGCAAGCGAGCCGCAGCGACGCCTGCTTGAGCAAATTGAGAAGAGTCCGGTGATGGCAGAGGTCGCGAAATATGAGCAGCTCGCCCTGGGCAAGATGACCGAGGGGAGCTTTGGCGTCGATCCGGAGCGCTGGTTTGCCGTGAGCACCGAGAAGATCGACCAGCTCAAACAGGGCGAAGATCAGCTCTTCCAGCAGTTGTTCGAACGGGTTGAGCAGATGCAGGGAGAGAGTCAGCGCAACTTCTGGTGGGGGGCTATGGCGGTTCTGTGCTGCCTGCTGTTGACTACCCTCATCAGTTGGAAGGTGCTGCGGGATGTGCATCTGGGCTTCGTCGCTCTGCATCGCACCTTTTCACGGCTCGTCAATGACAATGATCTGACGGTGAGGGTCAACTGGCAATCGGGTGACGAGCTTGGGGCATTGGCGCGGGATCTCAACCACTTTCTGCAGCATCTGGAAGGCTTGTTGCTGGAGGTGCGCCGCTCCTGTGAGATATTGACCCGTAGTGCCAGAAACTCCAGCGAGGTGATTGCCGAAGTGAATGAAGGTGTGGTGCGTGGCGTCGGTCAGGTTGAACTGGTTGCCACCGCCGCAACGGAAATGGCTTCGACGGTGGCCGAAATTGCTCGCAATGCGACCCAGACCTCACTGGCGACCCAGCAGGCCATTGGCCGTGCCCGGCAGGGGGACAAGGAGGTGGATCAGACTATCGCCGCCATCGAGCAGGTGGCTGGCACCCTCGACGAGACCCGGCTGTTGGTCAACAACCTGCATCAGGATACCGAGTCCGCCGTCGAGGCACTCAACCTCATCAAGCAGATCTCCGATCGCACCAATCTGTTGGCCCTCAATGCCGCCATTGAGGCAGCCCGTGCCGGTGAGTCGGGGCGCGGCTTTGCCGTGGTCGCCGATGAGGTTCGTTCACTGGCTGCCCGTACCCAGCAGGCGGCAGATGATATCGAACAGATGCTCTCCCGTTTGCGGGCTGGAGCCCTTCAGGCGGTGGTGGCCATGCAGTCGGGCAGCGAGCAAGCGGGCCTCAGTGTCAGTGAAGCGCAGCGGGCGGGTCACGAGCTGACCGACATCGTCAATGAGGTGCGCAAGGTGAGTGACATGACGGCACAGGTGGCTACCGCAACCGAGCAGCAGCGCTACGTAACGGACGATATCCAGCACAACGTAATGACCATCCGCGAAGTGTACGAGGCCCATCGCCAGCACTCGGTCACCCTGCAGCAGAATAGTGTCGAACTGGATCAGTTGGCACGGGAGCTGGCTGGACGAATTGCCAGCTTCAAGTTGCTGGAGAGAGCCTCTCCCCACTGATCCATTTGCGCTAAAGCTTGTCCCTCCCTGGCCGATACCCCTTGTGAGATCGTGTGGAGGGCAAGCAATTGAACGCTTGGGTGTTGGGGTTGGTCAGCATATCCGTGAGTATGCAGTTACAGGCTGGGGTCACCGAATTTGGTGCCGGTCTGGATCAATCCGTCTGGCGTTTGACCTCCGATACCCAGATTGAGTGCCGCCTCGAGCATCCTATTCCCAACTGGGGAACGGGGGCTTTTGTCAGCCGCGCCGGGCGCAAGATCAACCTCGACTTCGAGCTCAAGGGCAAGCGGCCACAGGCCCAGACCCAGACGGTGAGTCTTGGCATCATGCCGCCGGTATGGCGCCCGGGGATAGCCGGGCGAGAAGTGAGTCAACTGCGTTTCTATCAACAGTTCGATGGGCTGGTGGAGGGGCAAACCGCCTGGACCATGCTCGACGAGCTGGAGGGGGGGCGGATGCCGACCTTCCAGTATCGGGACTGGTATCGCCAGAACCGCGCGGTGCGAGTGTCCCTCTCGTCGGTCAACTTTCGGGTGAAATATCAGGCCTTTATCGACTGCCTGAGTGGGCTCTTGCCCTACAGCTTCAATGACATCGCCTTTAGCGTGCTTACCTACGACAAGAACAGCGATCAGCTCTCCATTCCCTCCAAGCGGCGGTTGGCGATGATCAGCGAGTTTATCAAGGCGGACAAGAGCATCGACGTGGTGGTGATCGACGCCTACAGCGACAGCTATGGCGGCCGCTGGCCGAACCTGAAACTCTCCGAGAAGCGGGCCGATGCCATCAAGAAGGTGTTTGTCGATCTGGGGATTGATCCCGGCAAGATCTCGGTGGAGGGACATGGCGAGAAGCAGCACGTCGCCTCCAACGAAACGGAGCAGGGTCGTGCCAAGAACCGGCGGGTGGTGATCAGTATGGGGCGCAATGGCGAGATCTAGTGCTGTCCCCGGCAAAGAGGCATAAAAAAGAGCGCATCTGCGCTCTTTTTTGATCCTGCCATTAGGCAGTGGGATTAGGGCAGCTTAGAAGCTGTCACCCAGCCCTGTACCGGCATCTTTCTTGGCAATCAGTTCAATCTTGTAACCGTCCGGATCTTCGACGAAGGCGATGACGGTGGTGCCACCCTTGACCGGGCCCGGCTCGCGGGTGATCTTGGCACCGGCGGCGCGCAGCGCTTCGCAGGTGGCATAGATGTCGTCTGCTTCCAGCGCGATGTGGCCATAGGCAGAGCCCAGTTCGTACTCGCTCACCCCCCAGTTGTAGGTCAGCTCGATCACCGCTTCATCCTTCTCGTCACCGTAACCGACGAAGGCCAGGGTGTACTTGTACTCGCTGTTCTCGCTCTTGCGCAGCAGCTTCATGCCAAGGACACGGGTGTAGAAGTCGATGGAGCGTTGCAGATCGCCGACACGCAGCATGGTATGCAGAATTCTCATTGCTCAGTTCTCCGGGTTGGTGATGTGTACTGCTTTCAATCTCGGTTGCGAGGCCATCAGCTTTCTGGATAGACCTTCTCTTTGTACTCGCAGAGGTCCTCGATGATACAGGAACCACTGCAGCGGATGTTTGCGAGCGAGACAGGTAGGACGGTTGTAGCGCCCAGTCATTCAGCTCTCTGGATAGACCTTCTCTTTGTACTCGCACAAGTCCTCGATGATACAGGAACCACAACGGGGCTTGCGAGCCAGACAGGTGTAACGTCCGTGCAGGATCAGCCAGTGGTGGGCATCCAGCTTGAACTCGGCGGGTACCACTTTGAGCAGCTTTTCCTCCACCTGATCCACGTTCTTGCCCACCGCAAAACCAGTGCGGTTCGATACCCGGAAGATATGGGTATCGACAGCGATGGTGGGCCAGCCAAAGGCGGTGTTGAGGACCACGTTGGCGGTCTTGCGGCCGACGCCGGGCAGGGCTTCCAGCGCTTCGCGGTTCTCCGGCACCTCGCCGCCATGGCGCTCCAGCAGGATGGCGCAGGTCTTGATGACGTTCTCGGCCTTGGTGTTGAAGAGGCCAATGGTCTTGATGTACTCCTTGAGCCCCTCAACCCCGAGATCCAGCATCGCTTGCGGGGTGTTGGCCACCGGATAGAGCTTGTCGGTCGCCTTGTTGACGCTGACATCGGTCGCCTGCGCCGAGAGCAGCACGGCGATCAACAGCTCGAATGGCGAGTTGAAGTTGAGCTCTGTGGTGGGGTGGGGGTTGTTTTCCCGCAGTCGCTCGAGGATCTCTCTGCGTTTCTGGTTGTTCATGCCTTGCGTCCGATCATAGCTCGGTCGCCCGGACGCGGGCCGGGGCAACGTTGCAGTGGGCTATGGTAGCGGCCTGTTTGCGGTCCCGCCAGTCGTTGATGGCGTTCTTGGCGGCGATCAGCAGCCCCAGCCCGATAAAGCCGCCAGGCGGCAAAATCGCCAGCAGCAGGCTTGCATCGGCGTGGAACAGCTCGATGCGCAGGGATTTGGCCCACTCGCCCAGCAGTAGCTCGGCGCCATCAAACAGGGTGCCCATGCCGATGATCTCGCGCATGCCGCCCAGTACAAGCAGCACCAGGGTAAAACCAAGGCCCATCATCAGACCGTCGAGGGCCGCCAGCAGCGGCGGGTTCTTGGAGGCATAGGCCTCGGCGCGGCCTATGATGACGCAGTTGGTGACGATGAGGGCGATAAAGATGCCGAGCGCCTGATAGAGGCCATAGGTGTAGGCGTTCATCAGCAGCTGCACGCTGGTCACCAGCGAGGCGATGATCATCACATAGACAGGGATGCGAATATCCTTCGGCACCCAGTTGCGCACCAGCGAGACGGCGAGGTTGGAGCAGACCAGCACCGCCATGGTGGCAAGGCCCAGCCCCAGCGCATTGGTAAAGGTGGAGGAGACGGCGAGGGTAGGGCAGAGCCCCAGCACCTGCACCAGCGAGGGGTTGTTCTTCCACAGCCCCTGACTCATCAGCTCCTTGAGCTCGCCCTTGCGGCTTTCCAGCTCGGCAATCGGGGCTGCGCCCGTTTCAATCTGTTCCATCTGGTTCATGATGGTTCGACTCCGTTAGTTCGCCGCCGGACAAGCCGGGGCGTTGCTGAGCAGTTCGGGTTGCTCCTGCTGCAGTTTAAGCAGGTTCTTCACCGCCTTGACCACGGCACGCGGGGTGATGGTGGCGCCGGTAAAGGCATCGAACTCGCCGCCATCCTTCTTCACCGCCCACTGGGGCTCGTTGTCATGGGTCAGGAATTTTCCGGCAAAGCTGTTGATCCAGTCTGATTTCTTCAGCTCGATCTTGTCACCCAGGCCCGGGGTCTCGTTGTGAGCGAGCACGCGCACGGCGGTGATGGTGCCCTTGGCATCAAAGCCCGCCACGATGCGGATCGCCCCGCTGTAGCCATCCGGCGCGATCGCCTCCAGCGCATAGCCGGTTACCACGCCATTTTTGCTGGCGGTATAGAGGGCTTGCGGCTGATCGCTGCCGAGATACTTCCTGCTGGTCACCTGCTTGCAGCTGGCCACCAGATCGTTGTCATAGCTCCCCTCCGGCAGCAATACCGAGAGGGTCTGCTGTTTCTCCAGCTGTTGCTGGTGGGCGATTTTATCCTTGGTCAACTCGTTGGTCAGTACCACCAGCGCGGTACAGCCCAGCGCGAACATCGCCAGAATAAGGCCGTTCTTGCGCATGCTCTTTAACATGTCCGAGCTCCGTCAGCTGTGATGGGGAAAGAGGGCAGAAACATCATTGGCGACGAGCTCCATACAATTTCGGGCGAGTCAGGCTGTCAATAAACGGCACACAAAGGTTGGCCAGCAGCACGGCGAAGGCGAACGCATCCGGATAGCCGCCAAAGCGGCGAATGATGTAGACCAGCACCCCGATCAGCACGCCATAGACCAGTCGACCGCGCGGCGTGGTGCAGGCACTGACCGGATCGGTGGCGATAAAGAAGGCCCCCAGCATGGTGGCGCCGCTAAAGAGATGGAACATCGGCGTAGCGGTCGCATCCGGGCTCACCAGATAGCCGATGGTGGAGGCCGCCAGCAGGGCACCGAGAATCGCGGTGGGAATGCGCCAGTTGATCACCTTCTGCTGCAGCAGGAACAGGCCGCCCAGCAGATAGCCGAGGTTGACCCAGCTCCAGCCGATGCCGCCCCAACCCTCAAACAGCGGGCCGCTCAGGATCTCGCCGGTGGTGAGCCCCTGAGTCAGGCCGGTTTTCAGGGTATCGAGGGGAGTCGCCATGGTGAGACCATCCACCCCCTGCTTGAGCTGGGCCATGCTGTAGCCGTCGAGGCTAAAGCCGGTGAAGATGACCGACGCCGCATCACCAAAGCCGAGGCTGTAGGCGCGCACGCTCTCCGGCGGCAGCCAGCTGGTCATCTGCACCGGGAAGGAGACCAGCAGCAGCACATAGGCGACCATGGCCGGGTTGAACAGGTTCTGGCCCAGTCCGCCGTAAAGGTGCTTGGCGACAATGATGGCAAAGGCCGTGCCCACCACCAGCATCCACCATGGTAGCAGCGGCGGCAGGGAGAGACCGATCAGCACGGCGGTGAGCGCCGCACTGCCATCCATCAGGGCAGGCTTGATGGCGCGGCCACGGAGCTTGAGCACCAGCGCCTCGCACAGCAGCGCAGTGACCAACGCCAGCAGGATCTGGATAAAGGAGCCCCAGCCGAAGAACCAGGTCTGGGCCAGCAAGCCCGGCACGCAGGCCAGGATCACCAGCAGCATCAGGGTTCGGGTCTGTTTGCGGTTATGGGCAAACGGCGCAGTCGCAATATTGAACATGAGTCTGTCGATTACCTTGTGGTTGTTCGGTCGGCTGACGGTGCATCTTCAGCGGCGGTCTCTGCGGCTCTGGCTGCCTCGGCCGCCAACTTCTTCGCCTTGGCGCGGGCCACGGCGGCTGCAATGGCCGCTTTTTTCGGATCAACCGGGGCATCAGCAGCAGGGGCTCTCGCTTCAGGAGCCTCTGCTACGGCAAGTGGTTGCTCACTGCTGGCAGCATCGCTTTGCATCGGCTCAGCCGGTGCGCGCTCACCCTCAGTTCCGGCACTCTCTACCTGAGTACCGGCACTTTCTACCCCAGCACCGGCATTTTCTACCTCAGCACTGGTACTTGCGCTCTGCTGGGCCAGCTTTTTGGCCTTGGCACGGGCGATGGCTGCGGCGATAGCGGCCTTCTTGGGATCGACCGCTTCACTTGCAGCCGTATCGCTTTGGCTGGTGGTTACTTCGCTCTTGGCTACCGTCATGTCGCGGGTCTGTGCGCTGGCAGCTGGCTCACTCTTCGCATCCTCAGCACCGGCACTTTCACCCTGCTGGGCCAGCTTTTTGGCCTTGGCGCGGGCAATGGCAGCGGCGATAGCGGCTTTCTTGGGATCAACCGCTTCGCTGGCCGCAGATGGCGCATCGCTTTGGGTTGCAGCGGATTCGCTGGTGCCTGTGTTTGCAGTCAGATCGCCCTCAGCGCTGTCACCCTGCTGGGCCGCCTTTTTGGCTTTGGCCCGGGCGATGGCAGCAGCAATAGCGGCTTTCTTGGGATCAACTGCTTCGCTGGCAGCAGATGGCGCATCGCCTTGCGAGCCTGCGTCGGCTACCGCGCTGTTGGCTGCGCTTACCGGTTCGCCACTGGCCTCGGCCTTTTTGGCTTTGGCACGGGCAGTGGCGGCGGCAATTGCTGCCTTTTTCGGATCAACTTCTGCCTTTTGCTGATCAGCATCTACCGCAGGCGCAGCAACGGCTTCGGCAGCCACAGGCTCGGCGCTATCGCCAGCCTGAGCGGCTTTCTTGGCCTTGGCGCGGGCCAGTGCGGCAGCGATGGCCGCTTTCTTGGGATCGCTGGCGGGGTCAACCGCCTCGGCGGATTGCGGCGCAGCGGCTGTTTCGCTGTTTGCGCTCTCGGCCAGCTTGGCGGCGCGGCGCGCTTCCGCTTCCCGTTTGCGGGCTTCGCGGGCGGCAATCACGGCGCTGTTGTCGGGCAAGCCCTCGGCGGTGGCGGCAATGGCTGTGATGGGGGTATCCTGCTTGGCCTTGATGCGGGCCAGTGCCGCTGCCACCGGATCTTCGCCGCCTGCGGCCGTCATGGTTTGACGGCGCTGGGCGGCGGCTTCGGCGTGGCGCGCTTCGCGGGCCGCTTTCTCCCGCTCGAAGCGGGCCTGCTTGGCCTCGAAACGCTGCTTGGCGCGCTCGGCTTTTTCGGCCTCGGCGCGGGCTTCGCGAATGTCGTCTTTGGCGATCTTGTAGTACTGCACCAGCGGGATCTCGCTGGGGCAGACCCAGGCGCAGGCGCCGCACTCGATGCAGTCCATCAGGTTGAGCTTCTCGGCCTTGTCATACTCCTTGGCGCGGCTGTACCAGTAGAGCTCTTGCGGCAGCAGGCTGGCCGGGCAGGCATCGGCACAGGCGCTGCAACGGATGCAGGCCTGTTCCGGGCCGGGTGCGGGCAGTTCTGCTTGCGTCGGCGCCAGCAGGCAGTTGGTCGCCTTGACCACCGGCACCATGGCGTGGGGCAGGGTAAAGCCCATCATGGGGCCCCCCATGATCACCCGCTGCTCCGCTTCCGGTTGCAGCTCGAAACGCTGCAACAGCCAGCGCACCGGCGTACCGAGGCGCACCCAGGCGTTGCCGGGCTTCTTGAAGCTGTCCCCAGTGAGGGTGACGATCCGCTCGATCAGCGGCTCGCCGTCGATAATGGCGCGCTTGATGGCAAACACGGTGGCGACGTTGAGCACCATGATGCCGATATCGACCGCGCGGCCCCCCTTGGGCACCTGACGTCCGGTGAGCAGCTCGATGGTCTGCTTGGCACCGCCCGAGGGGTACTTGGTCGGCACCGTCTTGACCAGCACATCCTCATCGGTGGCGTGACGGGTCAGTTGCTCGATTGCCTCGGGCTTGTTGTCTTCCACCCCGATCAGGGTCAGCTTGGGTTTGAGCAGGTGCTTGAGCACCCGGATGCCATCCATGATCTCGTCGGCGTACTGCTGCATCAACCGATCGTCGGTGGTGATATAGGGTTCGCACTCCAGCCCGTTGACGATCAGGATCTCGGTGAGCTGGCCGCGGCCATCGAGCTTGCTGTGAGTGGGGAACACGGCGCCGCCAAGGCCCGCTACCCCCGCCTGCTGGATGCGTTCGAGCAGCTCGCCCCGCTCCAGATTCCAGTAATCGGGTTTGCCGTTGCGCTCGCCCCAATCATCCTTCCCATCGGGGGTGAGAATGACGCAGAGATCGCCGAGTCCGGAGGGGTGGGCAACCGTGTGGTTGGCAATCTCGGTGATGGTGCCGGAGGTGGAGGCATGAACAGGGACGACCCGCCCCTTGGCATAACGGGTCAGCGGCTGCCCTTTTTTGACCTTGTCGCCCACCTGCACCAGCAGATCGCCGGCGGGGCCTGCGTGCTGGCGCAGCGGAATGATGAGGCGCGGCGGCAGACCGGCGTCTACCACCGGGCTCAGGCTTGATTGCAGCTTGTTGTCGGCGGGGTGAATGCCACCGTGAAAGTCCCAGAGCGTGCCGGCTTTGATACGTTCGAGTAAGGAATGCATGGTTGCTCCGCTGTTTATTCCACTATCTTGACCGGAATCTTGCCCGGAACATGCACGTTATTGAGATCCCACTTCCAGTTATCGACCGTGGTGGGCACCGGGATCATCTCGATGCAGTCGGTCGGGCAGGGATCGACACAGAGATCGCAACCGGTGCACTCGTTGGCAATCACGGTATGCATCGCCTTGGTGGCGCCGACGATGGCATCCACCGGGCAGGCCTGAATGCACTTGGTGCAGCCGATGCACTGATCTTCGTGGATAAAGGCGACCTTTTTGACTGGCACTGCAGCCTCGTCACTGCCCCCCAGCGGCTGGGGCTCTACCCCCATCAGATCGGCAATTTTGCGCATGGTGGCCTCGCCACCGGGTACGCACTTGTTGATCTGATCGCCGTTGGCGAGCGCCTCGGCGTAGGGTTTGCAGCCGGGATAGCCGCACTGGCCACACTGGGTCTGGGGCAGCAGGGCATCGAGCTGATCGACGATGGGGTCTGCTTCCACATGAAACTTGACGGCGGCAAAGCCCAGGATAATCCCGAACGCCAGCGCCAGCAGGGTGAGCACCAGAATGGCAAAGAGAATATGGATCATGGTTATATCTTGATAAGGCCGGTAAAGCCCATAAAGGCCAGCGACATCAGACCGGCGGTGATCATGGCAATCGACACCCCGCGAAACGGCGCGGGCACATCGGCGGCGACCAGACGCTCGCGCATGGCGGCAAACAGGATCAACACCAGCGAGAAGCCGGTGGCGGCGCCAAAGCCGTAGATCACGCTCTGGATAAAGTCGTGTCGCTCATTGATGCTGAGCAGCGCCACCCCGAGCACCGCACAGTTGGTGGTGATGAGGGGCAGGAAGATCCCCAGCAGGCGATAGAGGGTCGGGCTGCTCTTGCGCACCACCATCTCGGTAAACTGCACCACCACGGCGATCACCAGAATAAAGGCGAGGGTGCGCAGATAGGCGATATCCAGCGGCAGCAGGATATAGTGCTCCACCAGATAGGAGCTGGCACTGGCAAGGGTCATCACGAAGGTGGTCGCCAGCCCCATGCCGATGGCGGTTTCCAGCTTGCCGGAGACCCCCATAAAGGGGCAGAGGCCGAGGAATTTCACCAGCACGAAGTTGTTAACCAGCACGGTGCCGATCAATAAAAGCAGGTACTCAGTCATCAATTACCGTCACTGAAAGTCGGGTTATCGGGGTTTGAAGGCGGGCGGTATTATCTGACGTTAGGGCCAGTTAAACAACCGCAAGGCCGCATGGTTATTATGCAACTGGATAATTTAGCCGGGGTTTTGGGCAAGAATCCGGTGGGTTTTGCGTCAGTAAGCAACACTGCTTGAACAATCTACCTCTGAGTGGGTGATTATTCGCGAACGAGACGTTTAATCCGTTGATAAAGAGCCTCGACAATCTCCGTTTTATTACAGCCGTAGTGCATCTCTCGGTGGCAATTAGGGCAAAGGGCTACCGTGTTGCTAACCGTATCTGAGCCACCCTCTGCTAGCCCTTTCAGGTGATGTACTTCCAAGAAGGGTTCCCCTGCGACAGTTATAAAGGGAGCAGGTGCGTTACATGATTCACATTGTTGGGTTGCATTTTGCAGTACCCACTCCCTGACTTGCAGGTCTCGTTCATGACTGTTGGTGATGACATAACGTGACTGGGGTGTTTCGACCCCTTGTGGAAGCGGCTGCTCCAGCGCGTTTTTGTAAGAGCGAAGGTTAAGTTCCTGTTGGCGGATAAGGCGTTCGATATGTGTAAAAGCGGTTGAACCCACATTTTTGGCGGGTTTTAACCCGGGTAGCCACTCTCGTCCCATTTCGGCACAGACATATGAGATGTTCTGCATCCGATATTCGAAGGATTTCTCCGTACGCCCGAATTGGCTCGCCAATTCCCGGTAATAGTGTTTTTTCACGAAGGGTTCACCAAGAGATGCTTTGGTTTGCATATCCAAATATGCAATAACCGCAGCCCTTAGCTCTTCTTCTGTCCAGTTATCGCTCAAAACCAGATCCTAAGTAGAGGAGATAATGCTGTTGGGATTGGCCGGTATCACAGTGATAGACGGCGTCATCCGAGTGTGCTTTTATCGCCTGGCATATTAATCCAAACGACACCGCATTTCAGCTGTCATTTTGCGATAGCGTGCGCCCAGTCCATAAATTTATCTAAATAAATCAGTAGGCTAGTTTTCATTTTCATGTTTTAGGCACGCTATTGGATAGGCTACGCAACTATGTTGCGTTGCACGTAACACAACCACAGGGAGGTGGTGATGGATCCGGTTTCCTATCTTTTTTCGGCTTATCTCAATCTGGTACAGCAGCAGGTTGCGGATATCTATGGCACCGAGGCCAAGACGCTGGTGGTGCAGTATGAGGGGGAGTCGGTCCCGTTCTCTTTTCAGCTGTGGCAGATCCAGCAGCCGAGCGTTTGTCGTCCCTACCAGCAGGATGTACGGCGTTTTAGCCAGTGCACGGTCAAGGCGTCAGCACTGTTTCACAAGCTATGTGATGACTTGACCCGGCAGGATGACAGCAGCTGGCAACTGCCCAAATTTCGCACCATGTATTGCTCGGCAGCCGTCAGTTATCGGCCCCTTATCGCCGAAATAGGAGATGCCAAACAGAGTCCGGCCAAGCTGGCAGAGCGGGCTTGCAATCAGGCGATTCTGGCGGCGATGGATAGCGAAGATGAGACCCTGCAGGCCCAGCGGAATAAAGCGTGTGCAGCGGTGCAGTAACGCGAATTTATTTGACCAGATCATTTGCGTTCTCTTTGCGCGCCACGGCACACATGGGCTCTCTCTTGCCGGGTAAGATGGGGTTGCCCGCCGTGGCGGTAACAGTCGGATGCTTGCGGGCATATGTCGGTCACATCAGCCAGATCACCACCAGGAGGTAACCATGATCAGCCATATCGACCATCTGGTATTGACGGTCAGTGATATCGAACGGGCCGTGGCGTTTTACAGTTCGGTGCTCAATATGGAGGCCATCACCTTCGGTACGGGGCGCCGGGCGGTAGGGTTTGGCAACCAGAAGATCAATCTGCAGCTGCTTGGGCAGGAGCCGCGCAATCGGGCGCAGGTGGGGTCGGGGGATGTCTGCCTTATCACCCGCTGGCCGCTGGAGCAGGTGATGGCCCAGCTTGCCTGCCACGGGGTGGAGATTGTCGAGGGGCCGGTGACCAAAAGCGGTGCTTGTGGGCCGATAGAATCCATCTACTTCCTCGACCCGGATCAGAATCTGATAGAAGTGAGCATCTATCCCTGAGCCCACCAAGCCATCAGTCCCATCGTCATAATCAATAGAAAGGGGCCGTTAATTGACGGCCCCTTTCTTGTATCGCTATCACGCCAAGCACCGTCGGCCGCTTGGCCGATGTGGCAGAGTCGCCCTAGAAAGGCGCGCTGCTCTCGTCGCTCTCCTGTAAAAACTGCTCCAGCTCGGCCTGATAGGCCGCATCAGGTTGACCACTGCTGGCAGGGGGTACGGCGGCAGGCCGGACGACGGGAGGGGCGGTGAGGGTCTCCATCACCCGCTGCTGCAGATAGGGGTAGAAGGGGTTGGAGGAGGTGCGGGTGAGGGCGCCGGGGTTGACGATCAGCACTCCGCGCTCGCCACGCAGGGCCAGACCACCGAGGTTGATGCCGTATTGCTCCCGCTGCTGCGGGCGCGCCGCCATGCCATAGAGGGGGTCGTCCATCGGGAAGGGGAGCGCCACATGGGAGAGGGAGTAGATCTCCTTGGGATAATCGATACCCAGCGGGCGGAGCTGCTCAGGCTGATCTGCGCTGGCCAGCGTTCTGGCCTGCGTCGCGGGGGAGGCGGGGTCCACATTGCCCACCACGGTGAGGCGATAGTGCCCGGGGGCGTTTGGCAGCAAGCGGTGCAGCGCCAGCTCGGAGGCCGAGCTCATCAGCGGGCCAAACAGAGTACTGCGGTTGATATCAAACAGCACCAGTTCGCTGCCGTTGGCCGGCAGGTAGTGGTAGAGATCGGCAATGATGGAGCGAGTGCTGACGGTGTAGTCCATCACCGACTGGAAGGTGAGGGCGGGGGGAAACGCCGCCAGCTCGCCACTGGCGGCCAGCTGGCGCACCTGTTGCTGGATGGCGTGGGTCAGGCGATAGGACTGGCGCGCCCCGTTGACCGGAAACGAGTTGTACTTGAACGGGTTGAACTCCGGCATGGTGTCGAGCCAGGCGGCGTTGGCAAAGGCGGGCAGCAGAGCGGGCACGGCCTTGAGCCCGGCGAAGCGGGCAAAGCGGGTCACCCCGATCATCGGGGAGATCAGCACCAGCCGATCCGGTTTTGCCAGCGCACCGCTCGGGTCGGCCAGCGCATCGAGCGCATATTTCACCGCCAGCGCTCCGCCGTTGGAAAAGCCCACCAGATGCAGCGGCCGCTTGCCCGGTGCCAGCAATCTGGCCTCCCGCACCGCCAGTCGGGTGGCGGCCAGCCAGGTCTCCCAATCCACATCCACGAGGCCAGCGGGCACTGTGCCGTGGCCAGGGATCCTCAGCCCCAGCGCAAGAAAGCCCTGCTCCTGATAGCGTCTGGCCAGATGGCGCAGGCTGTAGGGGGAGTCGGTCAGGCCGTGCAGCAGCACCGCTACCCCTTTGGCTTCCCCCTCGGGGCGCAGCAGGTAGGAGCGGTTCCAGTTCTGCTGAAAGCGGGCGGGATTGATGGGGGCGTCCTGATAGTAGCGATTGCTGGCCAGTTGCTGCTCCGGCGGTGTTTTGGCGACTACCTCGGTGGCCATCAGCTCGAACAGCTCTGCTTCGCGGGCCAGATAGGCTTGCCAGTCGCTGCTGTCGAGCTCATCAGCGCTGAGTTCGGGGGGCACCACTGTGTGCCACAGTTGCAGCGGCGCTGCCTGCCAGGAGAAGTAGGCGATCACCGCCCATGCGGTCAGCAACAGCAGCAACAGGGTCAGCAGAGCACGGCGAACAAGGCGGCGAGTGTGAGCCAGCATGGTGCAATCCTTGGCGATAGAGATGGGGTCGCCTCTGGGCGGGCGAGTTCGGCGCAGCACATTGGGCGCTGCCAATCGGCTTAAAGCCTAATGGAAACAAGGTGATATGTATAGTTGATGGCGTTCGTCCGCGCTGGCTGTGGGCGCCTGATCACGACGTTGGCATCAGGCTGGCCGTTCAAAGGTTGCATCGCGGGCCGTCTGGCGGCGTGAACTTGTTCGCGAATGCCTGCTTGGGCGCTGCGACCTTGCAACTATCTGCCCCTGAAAGAGGGCAATTATGCTACTGTAGCGGCGTTTTTTGATGGATAAGCTGGCATTGGCCTTTTTTGAAGATGGAATGGTATGCAGAACTTTGACGTAGTGAATTGGCTGATGCAGCAGACAGCCTCCCCGGCGCAGCCGGAACAGGCGATGGCACAACCGGGCGCGGCCCAGAACCTGTGGCAGGTGATCCATGCTGGCTAACGAATCCATGCGCCTGAACAAATACATCAGCGAGAGCGGTATCTGCTCGCGCCGCGAGGCCGACCGCTTTATCGAGCAGGGCCACGTCTTTATCAACGGCAAGCGGGCCGGGATTGGCGATCAGGTGCAGGTTGGTGATCTGGTCAAGGTGAATGGTCAGGTGATCGAGCCCCGCGAGGCGGACAGTCTGGTGCTGATCGCCCTCAACAAGCCGGTGGGCATCGTCAGTACCACAGAGGCGGGCGAGAAGGACAACATCGTCGATTTCGTCAACCACAGCACCCGGGTCTTCCCCATCGGGCGGCTCGACAAGGATTCGCAGGGGCTGATTTTTCTCACCAACCACGGCGATCTGGTCAACAAGATCCTGCGGGCGGGCAACGATCACGAGAAAGAGTATCTGGTGACCGTCGACAAGCCGGTGACCGATGAGTTTGTGCGCGGCATGGCGGCCGGGGTGCCGATCCTCGGTACTGTGACCAAGAAGTGCAAGGTGAAGAAAGAGGCGCCGTTCGTCTTTCGCATCACCCTGGTGCAGGGGCTTAACCGCCAGATCCGCCGCATGTGCGAGCACTTCGGTTTTGAAGTGACCAAGCTGGAGCGCATCCGCATCATGAACGTCAGCCTCAAGGGGCTGCCGGTGGGCGAGTGGCGCGATCTCACCGACGACGAGCTGATCGATCTGTTCAAGCTGATTGAGGACTCCTCCTCCGAGGTGAAACCGGCCAAAGGCGACAAACCCAAGGCGGCCAAGGCTCCTGCGGCGCAAAGCGCCAAACCGGGGCAGGGCAAGAAGCCGCGCCGCGATGACGATCACGAGATTGGCGGGCGTCCCAATGTGCCGGGCCCGGAAGCTTTCGAGAAGAAGCTGCCGGTGGGCAAGGGTGGCGCGGGCAAAGGTGCTGCCAACAAGGGCGGCGCTAGCAAGGGCAGTGCAGGCAAAGGGGCACCCAAGGGTGGCAAACCGGCCGCAGGCAAGCCGCGCACCGCTAACACAGGACGGCAGAAGAAGGGGCGCTGAGTTGCCCCTCTGAGTGGCGTCAGCCTCGTCTTGTCACCCCAACACTGTTATCCCCAACACACCGGCCTCAGGCCGGTGTGTTGCTTTGGGTCGCAGCACTGGCCGGGAGGGCCGTCGAAAGGGTTGGCTCGCTGGCGGTCGTTAACCGCATAACGCGAGGGTAGTGGTGCGGGTCGAGGCGCAGCACCAGCAGGCTCATCAGCAGCAAGCCCCCCAGTTGCCACTGCCAGGCGGCCGCAAAGTCGCCCACATAGTGATAGAGCCGCGCCGCCACCCAGGGGCCGGTGGCCGCCAGCATAAAGCCGAACCCCTGCATCAGGGCGCTCAGGGTGCCGGCACGGCGCGGGTCGGGCAGGTGATCGAGCGCAATCACCATGATGAGGGAAAAGCTGCCGCCCAGACCGGTACCGCACAGCATACACCAGAGAATGGGGGCACTGGCTGGCGCCAGCCAGAGGCCGCCAAATCCCGCCAGCTGCATGGCGATGGCAAGCCCCATCCACGGCCGCCGATCCTGACTGCGGGCGGCCAGCAGCGGCAAGCCGAGGCCGCTGGCGGTCTGCGCCAGTGCCAGCCAGGCGACCAGCTCGCCCGCTTGCGCGGCGCTCCACCCTTGCGCCATATAGGCGGGGGCCAGCCAGGCCACGACTATGCCGTAGCCGCTGTTGATGATGCCAAAGCAGACGATCAGCAACCAGCTGCGTGGCAGGGTGATCAGCCGCTGTTCGCCGTGGGGAATCGCGACCTCCGCGGTGCTTGGCAGACGCACTTTCCACCCTAGCCAGATGAGGGCCAGCAGCACCGGTAGGCTCCAGAGCGCCAGTGCCCGCGACCAGTCGAGGCTGACTGCCAGCCGTGGGGTTAGGCTGGCCCCCAATGCCCCACCCCCCATCATGCAGGCGGAGAAGATCCCCATCACTTGCGGCACCTTGCGGGCAAAGTGCTGCTTGATAAGGGCGGGCAGCACCCCCTGCACCAGCGCCGAACCCAGGCCGCAGAGCGCAGCTGTGGTGATCAACAGGGCGCCGCTCTGGGCATCAAAACGCAGGGCACTGCCCGCCGTGAGCAGCAGCAGGGCCAGCCCCAGCAGGGTGGTGGCGCTGGCAAGGCTGCGCAGGCGCGGGGTGAGCAGCACGCCGACCCCGATGAGCCACAGCGGCAGCAGGGTAAGCCAGGCCAGGGTATCCATCCCCAGCGACAGGGCGCGGCCAATCTCGCCGCTCAGCGGGCCGATGGCGGTAAGAAAGGGGCGCAGATTCAGGCCAGTCAGGATCACCAGCACCAGCAGGGCAAACTGCTGGCGGCGCGCTTCTGCCGGGCGTTCGAAAGTCCCTTTACTCATGATCAGGCGCTGCTTGTGTGGCTTGTTGTAACTGGGAGCCGTAGAGATCCGCCGCCGTCATGGTGACGGCCAGTTTGACCAGCGGCAGAGGTGGCGGTGCCAGCGGCAGTCCCAGCGTTTGATAGGCGGCAGTGCTGTCAAAGCCGAACGGGGCCGCATCGGCGTTATCAAAGGCGTAATAGACGGCGGCTATACCGTTCATCACCAGCGCGCCGAGGCACATGGGGCAGGGGTGACCGCTGGCATAGACGATGCTGCCCGCGAGCGGCGCGCTCTGGCTTGCCTTGCGCAGCGCCTCCAGCTCGGCGTGACGGGTGGGATCGCCATCCAGATGAATGCCGTTGACCGCGCTCGCCACCAGCTGGTCATCGCGCACCAGCAGGGCGGCGAAGGGGCGACCGCCCTGCCGGTGATTTGCTCTGGCCAGTTGCACCGCCTGCTCCAGCCATTGTCGGTGAGTCTGGAGTGAGGTTGATGGGGTGAGCGAGCGAAGAGGGGTAGACGCTACAAGAGGCTGTGACATGATGAAAAACCCTGATTTGACAGAACAAATGCCAGCCTAGCGGCGAAAAAAGTCATTTGGAAATTAAATGATATAATGAGTTTCAGTGGTTTTGTAAATGGAGTGCCCCATGCTGGATCCCCTGTTGCTGCGCAGTTTTGTCGCCATTATCGACACCGGCAGTTTTACCCGCGCCGGTGAACGGGTTCATCTGACCCAATCCACCATCAGCCAGCAGATCCGCCGCCTTGAGCTGCAGCTCGGCTGCCCGCTGCTCGATCGCGCTGGCCGAAGGGTGGTGGCGACTGCGGAGGGGGAAAAATTGCTGGGGCTGGCCCGCCGCATTCTGGCGCTGCTGGCGCAGGCCGAAGAACAAGTGACGGAAGGGAGCGTGGCGCTCAGCCTCGGGGTGCCGGAGGATTTCGCCGCCGGTGCCATCACCCCGGTACTGGCCGCCTTTGCCCGCGATTACCCCGAGGTGCGGCTGGAGGTGGAGAGCGGCCTGAGCCACGAGATCTGGCAGCGCTTCGAGGCGGGAGAGCTGGATCTGGCGCTGGTCAAACAGACGCGGGGGCAGGGTTCGCCCCTTGCCAGCTGGCGCGAGCCGCTGGTGTGGGTCGACAGCCGCGACTGGCCCGCCCGGGAACGGGATCCGCTGCCGCTGGTGGTGTTCCCGAGCGAAGGGCTCTATCGGCGCCAGATGACCGAGGCGCTCGATGGTCTGGGGCGGCGTTGGCGTATCGCCTATGTCAGCGCCAGCCTCGCCAGTTTGCAGGGGGCGGTGAACGCGGGGATCGGGGTGAGCTTGCTGCCCAAACGGCTGATGCCCGCCGATCAGCTGGCCCTGACCCAGTGGCCCAAGGTGGCGCCGGTGGAGCTGGCGCTCCATGCCGGGGGAAGCGGGAGCGAGCCGCTCACCCGCTTGAGTGCGGCCCTAATCGCCCTCTGTGACGAGGTGATGGGGCCGCAGTGAGTGGCTATGTGGTGAAAAACTGAAGTCGGAAAGATAAAACGGGGGGATCAGTGATCCTTCCCCTCCGCCAGCTTGCGCTCGTAGTCATTTTTTACGATGGTCAGCGCCGCCAGCACCAGCTCGGGGGCCAGCTCATTGGTTTCCAGCAGTTCAATCAGATCCACCGCGAGTTTCACCTCGGGCGGGGCAGTTTCCAGTGACATGGGCAGGGTTCCGGTTGCGGGAAGAGGGGGGATTATACAGGGGCGCCGTCGTTGGCCGAAAGCGCCCGCTCTGTCGGGGTGTGAGGCACCAAGGTCAGAGGTGCTGGCGCATCTCCTTGTCGATCTCCTCGCGCAGGGCGATGAGCTTTTTGGCGTACTGCTGCAACTGCAGATCGCTCTCGCTCACCGGCTGCCACTGGGGCACCGGGGTCGGTTTGCCCTGCTCATCCATCGCCACAAAGATGATGATGCAGTGGGTGGTCTTGTGGCGCTCGGTGTCGGTGGGGTGGCGGCTGTAGACATCCACCGCCAGATGCATGCTGGTGGTGCCGGTGTGGATCACCTGAGCTTGCACCTCCACCAGCTGGCCAATCTGGATGGGGCGCAAAAAGCGGATCCCCCCTACATAGACGGTCACCGCATAGCCGCCACACCAGCCAGCGGCGCAGGCATAGCCCGCCTGATCGATCCACTTCATCACCATGCCGCCATGCACCTTGCCGCCGAAGTTGACGTCAGAGGGTTCGGCCAAAAATTGCAGGGTCAGTTCACGGGGGGGGATCATGCTCTCTCCTTGGTTCGGGGTCATTGACGGTAGCTCTTGCGGTAGGCGTCAGCCTGTTGGCAGGGGGGCAGGTTGTTGAGGTCGGGCCGCTTGTTGCCCTCGCGCTGGCCGAAGCTGGTGAACTCCTGCTGACACTTGTCGGCCTTGCCGCCCTCCTTGATGCAGGCGTCGATCCGCTGTTGCTTGCCCTGCTCGACCAGTTGCTGCTGAGCTTGCTGGCAGGCGGCATCCAGCTTGGCCTGCTGGGCTGAGCGATCCAGCTCGCTGGCGGCACTGGCCGTGCCGCACAACAGCAGAACCACGAAAGGGGTGATGATGCGCATCCTGATGCTCCTTGTTGACCTGTTTCAGGTATACCGCGAATGGCGGCAGGATGCACAGGGGACGGCGCAATAATGGGGCCCATTCACTCTTGGTTCATCAGTCTGGCGCCAGCATGGGCCGAACAATAGCGAGGTGCCACGATGAAACAGATGCTGGAACAGTTGTTGGGGGCTGGCAAAGGCTGGCTCAACGAAGGCGGCGACAAGCGCAAGGGGCAGATGCAGGGAGCGCTGGCCGGTGGCGCGCTCGGTCTGCTGCTGGGCAATAAAAAAGTGCGCAAATATGGCGGCAAGGCCGCTGCCGTGGGCGGCGCGGCGGCCCTTGGCGGGCTGGCCTACAAGCTCTATCAGGATTGGCAGGCCCAGCAGGCGGCACCCGCCCAGCCTACCCATCCCGTCAGTACCCTGGAAGGCAATGCGCTGGATGCCCGCGCGGCACTCTTGGTGCGTGCCATGGTGGCGGCAGCCCGGGCCGATGGCCATATCGACGGCGCCGAGCGCCAGAAAATTCAGGAGTACCTGACCGAACAGGGTCAGAGCGATGTGGCCCGCTGGATTGACGCCGAGCTGGCCCGTCCCCTCGATCCCCATGCGCTGGCGCGGGAAGTGACCGACATGGAGCTGGCCACCGAGGTCTATCTCGCCTCCCTGCTCGCCATCGAGGTGGATCACTTTATGGAGCGAGGCTATCTCGACGAACTGGCGCGCGCCCTCAAGCTCGATGACAACCTCAAGGGGAGCATCGAGCGGCAGGTGGCCCAGCTTAACGCCCCCGCTTGATATCCCTCATCGCCATGGATTGCCGATAACGCCCCGCTCAAGGGGCGTTGTTGTTTCTGCTGCCCGCCAAAAGATACGGATGAGCCTATTTGGATTGTGGGGCACAGCCCCTAAGATGGCGCAGGACCATCACCATTTTTGCAAGGAGCAACCGTTGGAGATACGCAAGGCAAGCGAACTGGATATCGACGCCATTGTCGAGCTGAACCGGCAGATTGGAGAGCTCCACCATCAGCACTATCCCGAGGTGTTCTGCCCGCCGTCACCAGAGGAGCGGGCATTTTTGCTCGATGCCATTGCCGCCGAAGGGCGTCTGTTCTGCGTTGCCGAGCAGGATGGCAGGGTGGTGGGCTTTTTGACGGCGCGGATAGACATCAATGAGAGCGTGCCTTTTCTCACCCGTGCGCCGATCTGCCGCATTGGCTCGGTTGTGGTGGATGAGCAGCACCGCTCCCGCGGGATTGGCAAGGCGCTGATCGCCCATTGCGATGAGTGGGCCAAGGCCCGTGATGCTCAGCAAATCCGGCTGGAGGTGATGGCCTTCAACGAGCGCGCCCAAGCCCTCTACGAGGCGCTGGGCTTCAAGGTGCAGTCGCAGATCATGGCCAGATGATCCGTTTTTGATGGCGAGCCAAGGCGCGTCACTCCCCAACTACACAGGCCCGTTACGGGCCTTTGTTCGTTTCGTCAGCGGCTCTTTGCCTCGTTACTTTTCATCGAGCTGCGCGGCAATCAGCGCAGCCAGCCGGGTGAGGGCCTGCTCCAGCTGCTCGTTCCAGGGATGGGAGCTGTTGAGGCGCAGGCAGTGGTTGTGTTGCCCCTGACTGGAGAAGAGGGCGCCGGGGGCGATGGAGAAGCCGCAGTCGAGCGCCATGGCGTGGAGGGCACGGCTGTCGAGGCGGGGCGCAAACTCCAGCCAGAGAAAGTAACCGCCATCGGGGGCGGAGATCCGCACCTCGCTTGGCAACAGTCGCTGCAGCGCGGCCCGCATCTGCTGCTGGCGCTGGGCCAGAGTGTGGCGCAGGCGGCGAAAGTGGGCATCCACCCCGCCCTGGCGCAGCATCTCGGCCAGCGCCAGCTGGCTCGGCACATTGGTGGAGAGGGTGGACATCAGTTGCAGCCGCTGGATCCGCTCGGCATGGGGCCCCGCCACCACCCAGCCGACCCGAAAGCCCGGCGCCAGACACTTGGAAAAGGAGCTGCAGAGCAGGCTGTCACCGTGCTGATCCCAGTGCTTGATGGGCTTGGGGCGCTCGCGGCCGAAGTAGACCTCCGCATAAACGTCATCCTCCACCAGCGGCACCTTGTGGGCGTTGAGCAGTGCCATCAGCCCCTCTTTGTGCGCATCCGGCATGGTGTGGCCCAGCGGGTGTTGCACATTGCCCATCAGCCAGCACGCCTTGACCGGAATGCGGGTGAGGGCGTCGGCCAGCAGGTCGAGATCGATGCCCACCCCCGGGATCACCGGGATCTCCACCGCCTTGAGCTTCAACCGCTCGATGGCCTGCAGGGCACCATAGAAGGTGGGGGACTCCACCACCACCCAGTCACCGGGCTCGGTCAGCACCTGCAGGCTGAGGGAGAGCGCCTCCATGGCGCCGGTGGTGATGATGATCTCCTGCGGATTGACCGCCACCCCGTCGCTGGCGTAGCGCTGGGCGATGGCGCGGCGCAGCGCCTCGTTGCCGGGGGGCAGGTCGGCCACCGTGCTGAAGGGATCGAGCTTGCGCATGCAGCTGGCCAGGGCACGCCCGAGCTGGGGATGGGGGAACAGAGTCGGGTCTGCTACCGACATGCCAAGGGGCACCAGATCCCGCGATTTGCTCGCCTGCAACACCTCGAACACCAGATCGTTGATATCCACCGAGCCGCTGTAGTGGGTCTGGCTCGGCGTGTGCTGCACGACCTGTGGTGAGGCGGCTTTGACGTAGTAACCAGACTGGGGGCGGGCGAGGATCCGCCCCTGACTTTCGAGCAGTTGATAGGCCTGCAACACCGTCATGGGGCTGAGCCCGTGGGTCTTGCAGCTCTGGCGAATGGAGGGGATGCGCTCCCCCGGTTGCCAGATACCATCGTCGATCTGGCTTTGCAGGCGGTCGGCCAACTGCTGGTAAAGGGACATGATCTGGATCAACTGTTATAGGTGTAATTCAATATAACTGCATCTGTTATAGGTGTCATGCTCCGTGATGTACTTGTCACGCACGAAACGTGCAAGGCAAATACAACAAAAGAGAGTGACGCATGATCAATCCGGATGACGTGGTCAGCCTGTCTCGCCTGCAATTTGGCGCCACGGCCCTGTTCCACTTCCTGTTTGTGCCCCTCACGCTGGGGCTGTCCTGGATCCTGGTGATCGCCGAGTCGGCTTATGTGATGACCGGCAAGGTGATCTATCAGGACATCACCCGCTTCTGGGGCAAACTGTTTGGCATCAACTTCGTCATGGGGGTCACCACGGGGATCACCATGGAGTTTCAGTTCGGCACCAACTGGGCTTACTACTCCCACTATGTGGGGGACATCTTCGGTACCCCGCTGGCCATCGAGGGGCTGATGGCCTTCTTCCTCGAATCGACCCTGGTGGGGCTCTTCTTCTTCGGTTGGGACAAGCTCTCCCGCGGCAAGCACCTGCTGGTGACCATGCTGGTGGCGCTCGGCTCCAACCTCTCGGCGCTCTGGATCCTGATCGGCAACGGCTGGATGCAAAACCCGGTGGGGGCCGAGTTCAACCTGCTGACCCAGCGCATGGAGCTGGTGGATATCGCCGCCGTGCTGTTCAACCCGGTGGCGCAGGTGAAGTTCGTTCACACCGTCGCGGCGGGCTATGTGGCGGCCTCCATGTGCGTGATGGGGGTGAGCAGCTGGTATCTGCTGCGCAAGACGGAAGTGCAGTTTGCCCTGCGCTCCTTCGCCATCGCCTCCGGTTTCGGGCTGGCGGCCATCCTCTCGGTCATTGTGCTCGGGGATGAGTCGGGCTATCGCACCGGCGAGGTGCAGAAGGTTAAGCTCGCCGCCATCGAGGCGGAGTGGGAGACCGAGCCAGCCCCTGCGTCATTCACCCTGTTCGGCTTCCCGGATCAGCAGGGTGAGACCACTCACGCCGCCATCAAGATCCCGTATCTGATGGGGATCATCGCTACCCGCTCCATCGACGAGGCGGTGACCGGCCTCAAGGATATCAAGGTGCAGAACGAGGCGCGCATTCGCAGCGGCATGGTGGCGGCCGAGGCCCTCGACCAGATCCGGCAGGGCGATGACAGCCCGGCCAACCGCGCCCGCTTCGAGCAGCACGGCAAGGATCTCGGCTACGGCATGCTGCTCACCCCCTATGCCAGCAATATCGCCAAGGCCGGTGAGGCGGAGATTGCCAAAGCGGTCGATGACTCCATCCCGCCTGTGGCACCGCTCTTCTGGGGCTTTCGGGTGATGGTGGGGCTTGGCGTCACCATGCTGGGGCTGATGGTGGTGAGCTTTGTCCAGCTCTGCCGCAACCGGCTGCAAGACTCGCCACGGCTGCTCAAGACCCTGCTCTGGAGCATTCCGCTGCCCTGGATTGCCATCGAGGCGGGCTGGCTGGTGGCCGAACTCGGCCGTCAACCCTGGACCATCAGTGACGTGCTGCCGGTCTCGGCCTCGGTCTCTTTGCTTCAGCCGGGCCAACTCTGGTTCAGCCTCATCGCCATCTGTTCCATCTACACCCTGTTGCTGGTGGTGGAGCTGTTCCTGTTGCGCCATGTGATCCGCAAGGGGCCCGCCATTCTCCATACCGGCCGCTACAGCGGTGAACAACCCGAACTTGCGAGGATCGCCTGATGGATTACGCAACCCTGAAACTCATCTGGTGGGCGCTGGTGCTCTTCATGATGGTCGGTTTTATCGTGATGGATGGCTTCGATCTCGGCATCGCCATGCTGCTGCCGGTGGTGTCGAAAGATGACGACGACCGCCGTCTGGTGATCAACAGCGTGGGACCGGTGTGGGAGGGCAATCAGGTGTGGCTGATTGCCGGTGCCGGCGCCCTGTTCGCCGCCTGGCCGCTGGTTTATGCCGCCGCTTTCTCGGGGCTCTACATCCCCATGGTGGTGCTGCTGCTCGGGCTCTTTCTGCGTCCGGTCGGTTTTGACTATCGCAGCAAGCTGGCCGATCCGGTGTGGCGCCGCTGGTGGGATCGGGCACTGGTGGCGGGTGGCCTGATACCGGCGCTCATCCTCGGTGCGGCTATCGGTCTGGTGATGGAGGGGCTGCCGTTTCGCTTCGACACGGCGCTGCGTCTGCACTATGGCGCCTTCGACTTCCACTGGGGCTGGTTGCTCTCGGTGCTGGCCACTGCCATCAGCCTGTTGCTGCTGCACGGCGCCGGTTTTCTGCAAGCCAAGGTGACTGGCACCCCTGCGCTGCGCGCACGGGGGATCGCCATCCTGCTGGCCCCGCTGGTGAGCCTCTGCTACCTGCTGGCCGGCTGGCATCTGGTGGACCTGCAAGGGTTTCAGCTGACCGGTGTGGGCACACAACCCTTTGACCCGAATGCTGCCATCAGCCCGCTGATGAAGGGGGTGATCCCCCACGCCGGAGGCTGGCTGCGCAACTACTTTGACTATCCGCTGCTGTGGCTGGTGCCGATCATCGGGACGCTGGCGCCGCTGGTGAGCGGGATTGCCTCCTGGCTGGAGCGGGGCCGAATTGCGCTGCTGGCCAGCGCCATCGCCTGCGCCGCCATGCTCTGCTCGGTGGCCATCGCCCTGTTCCCCTTCGTGCTGCCCTCATCCCTCGATGCGGTCAGCAGCCTGACCCTGTGGGACAGCACCTCCAGCTACAAGACCCTGGCCATCATGTTCGGCCTCGTGCTGGTGCTGATGCCGGTCAACCTGGGCTACACCGGCTGGGTCTATCGGGTGGTACGCGGCAAGCTCGACCGAGCCCGCATCAAGCGCGATAGCCATCAACTCTACTGACCTCAAGGGATCTGCTATGTGGTACTTCACCTGGATTTTGGGCCTCGGATTCGCCCTGCTGCTGGGCCTGTGCAACCTGCTCTGGCTGGAAGCGCGCTGGCAGGCGGACGAACGGGACGGTAACTGACGGCGGGGGGCTCGCGCCCCGCCATGGCCGGTGGCTGGCGTTCACTCGTCGCCATCGGCCCCTCTATCCCCCCTCTTTAAACGACACAAACGACACAAACGACACAAACGACACACTTTCAACCGACAACCAACCGACAGGTAATTGTGATGAAACAGAGATTGAAAGCGGTGGCGCTGGCCATCGGGTGCGCGCTCACCGTCGCCCCGGCCTGTGCCGAACCGGTACAACTGACGCCACTGGATAAAACCTTCACCCTGCAGGTGCTCGGCAGTGGCGGCCCCATCTCCGACGACCTGCGTGCCTCCTCCAGCGAGGTGATCTGGTGGAAGGGGAAATCCCGCATCCTGATCGATGCCGGTGGCGGCGTCTACCTGCGCTTCGGCCAGGCGGGGGCCAAGCTCGAAGAGGTCGATTTTATCGGCATCACCCACTTTCACACCGATCATGTGACCGACCTGCCCGCCCTGCTCAAGGGGGCCTACTTCTTCGAGCGCAGCGATCCGCTGGATCTGGCGGGGCCAGAGGCCGGCTCGGCCTTCCCCAGCATGAGCGGCTACTTTGATGCCCTCTTCAACAAGGACAAGGGCGCTTATGCCTACCTGAGCGGCTTCAAGGATGGCACCGATGGCCTCTTCCCCATCACCTTGCACGATGTGCCCTACCAGAGCCCGCAGCCCCACACCGTCTATCAGCAGGATGGGCTGACCATCACCGCCCTCGGCATCCCTCACGGTGACGTGCCCTGTCTGGCCTATCGCATCGAGAGCGCCGAGGGAACCATCGTTATCTCTGCAGATCAGAACGGCAGCAACCCGGCCTTTGTGCCGTTTGCCAAGGGGGCCGACATTCTGGTGATGCCGCTCGCCATCCACGAAGGGGCCGACCCTGTCTCCGCCTCGCTTCACGCCAAGCCGTCGGTGGTGGCCAAGATTGCCGCCGAGGTGAACCCCAAGCTGCTGGTGCTCAACCACTGGATGGGGGTCGGCCTCAATCACAAGAAAGAGGCGATGGCCATCGTCAAACAGCAGTTCCACGGCCAGATCGTGGCCGCCCGCGATCTCTCCAGCTACCCCGTTTCATCCGTCAAGGAGTCCGCCCATGAGTAACTCAAGCAGCAACAAAACCACCGGCAAACTGACCCTCTCCATCGCCATGACCAGCCTGATTGCCCTCACTCCGGGGCTGGCGCTGGCGGCCACCCCGAGCGATGCGCCGGTCAAGGCCGCCCCCAGCGAACAGCACGGCGGCAAGTGTGCGGCGGGCAAGTGCGGCACCGAGAAGCGCTTCGAGAAGCAGGCCCTCGACAGTGATCCGCAGGGGCGGCTGGTGCGCGCTCGCGATGGCAAGTGTGGCGTGGTGGGAGAGGGGATTGATGGCAATACATCCAGCCAGGGCAGCAAGATGACGGAGGGGGTATGCGGCCAATAAGCTCCCGCAGTCGGGGGATCGGGCTGCGTCAGGAGCATCTGGATGCGCTCTGCTCCGGCCCCGTCCGCCCCGGCATCGACTTTCTCGAGCTGGCGCCGGAGAACTGGATGGCCATCGGCGGCGCCAGGCGCGAGCAGTTGCACCGGATCGCCGAGCGGTACCCGCTGGTGGCCCACGGCCTCAGCCTCTCCCTCGGCGATTGCCAGCCCCTCAATCGCACCCTGCTCAGCCAGATCCGCACCTTTCTGGACGAGTTCGGCATCGAGATCTACAGCGAGCACCTGAGCTTTTCCCGCGACCAGCAGGGTTATCTCTACGAACTGCTACCGGTGCCGCGCCAGTGGGAGAACATCCCCTATCTGGCCGAGCGGATCGCGCAGGTGCAGGAGGCGCTGGCCCGCCCGCTGGTGCTGGAAAATATCTCCTACTACCACGGCTATGACCACGAGATGCCGGAGGAGGATTTTCTCGCCGAGCTGGTGGCGCGCAGCGGCTGCGAGCTGTTGCTCGATATCAACAACGTCTTTGTGAACAGCCGCAACCACGGTTACTGCCCCAAGCGGATGATTGCCGGGCTGCCGAGCAGTGCGATCAGCTATTTTCATATCGCCGGTCATCTGGAAGAGGCGGATGGCACCTTGCTGGATACCCATGGCAAACCGGTGTGCGAGGCGGTGGTAGCGCTGGCCCGTTATACGGTGCAGACCCACGGCCTGCGCCCCCTGCTGCTGGAGCGGGATCACCATCTGCCACCGCTGGCAGAGCTGGAGGCCGAGCTGGCGCGGGTGCACGGCGCCTGTTGCGAGGCGATCGACAGTCAGGTGCGGGAGGTGCGTTATGGGTAGACGGTTATCTCTGATCACTGCGCCCAAAACGGCGCCGCAGCGGATGCAGCTGCAGACCGCCTGGCTGGCGAGCCGGGTGCGGCTGCCGCAGGATGGCATCGCCAGCCACTATGCCCGCAGCGTGCGTGCCAATGTGGCGTCGGTGCTGGAGAGTGCCTTTGTGCTCACCCACGCTCATTGGGCGCCGGTGGACAGGTGGCTGCTGGTGGAGGGCTTTGTTATCCAGCACGGCGCCGAGACCCCCGAGTTTCACCATATCGCCACCGAGTTTGTCCGCTATGTGCAGCATCGCCACAGTGAGGGCTCTCTCAACTGGCCCAAGCAGCGGCTGGCGCTGCTGGAGTACGAGTGGGCCTGCCTCTGTGTCGAGATTGATGAAGGGGTGGTGCCGCAAGTTATATCGGGGGTTGAGGTGACGGCGGAGAGTCCGCTTGTGCTCAATCCCACCCTGCAACTGCTTGAGCTCCCCTTTGCCATTCGTCGCAGCGGCGTGGTGCCGACCCGGCAGGGCAACCACTTCTATGGCCTGTTTCGCAGCCCGGAGCATCAGGTGGTGACCCAGCGGTTGCGCGAATGGGACGTGGCGCTGATCCAGTTGCTGCAACAGCAACCGGGGATCACCCAAGCCGCGTTCCTGCAACAGGTACAACAGGTTCGCAGCGACTTTGATCTGAGCGAGTGGGCACGCCATTTTCACCGGCTGGGTCTGCTGACCTTGCCCGTCTGTGAGCGCCAGACTGGCACTCCCTTGCCCTCATTTAGCAAACACCAAGGAGAATTCCCATGAACAACACCCTGATCCAGTGGTACGAGCGGGCGGTAGCCCAGTGCAAGCGGCTCGATTTTCTGGCCCTGCTGGCCATTCGCCTCTATCTCATTCCGGTCATCTATGTGGGGGCCCACTCCAAGGTGATGGGGTTTGCCGGCACGGTCGCCTGGTTTGGTGCCCCGGTCTCGGAAGGAGGGCTCAACCTGCCGTTCCCGACCCTGCTCGCCTTTCTGGCGGCGGGCACCGAGGTGCTGGGTTGCATCTGCATCGCCCTTGGCCTCTTTACCCGCATCATGGCCATTCCCACCATCTTTCTGATGAGCGTGGCGAGTGCCATGGTGCACTGGAAGCACGGCTGGGATGCCATCGCCACCGGCAGCATGGAGGCCACCTTGCGCCTCAACGGCTTTATCGAGTGGCTGGCGGCGAACTTCCCCGGTCGTTACAACTACATCACGGAGCTCGGGGATCCCGTGATGCTCAACAACGGGATGGAGTTTGCCGCCACCTACTTCGTGATGCTGCTGGTGCTGCTGGTTTACGGCGGGGGCCGCTACGTCAGCCTCGACTACTGGCTCAAACGTGCCGTGACCGGCAAAGCAGGCGTGCAACAGGCGGCATAAGGCTTGCCCACGGATAACAAAAACCATAACGACAGAGCGTGAAAAACAGCGAGCGGCCGAGGGCCGCTCGCTGTTTTTGTGCTGTGTGGGGAGAGTGTCAGCTGCGTCAGCCGCTACTGGTAGCGGCCGACTGCGATGGGGGACTCCTGCTCAATCTGGCCAAGGCGCTCGGCCCACTGAGCGAGCCAGGCTTCCCGCTCTTCTTGCGAGACCCGCACCGGTGCATAACAGATATGGGGGCGCAGCACATCGAAGCCGACAAATTGCAGGATCCCGCGCTGGATGGGGCGCAGCACCCCGTCGATATCGCCGTTGAAGCCGTCGGGCAGATAGGTCTCGGTAGGGCCGCCGGTGGTGAGGCTCAGCAACGCCCGCTTGCCGCGAAACTTGCCGCTCTCGTAGATATGACCCTGACCGTAGACCCGCCCCATGGCAAAGACTCTATCCACCCACCCCTTGAGGATGGCGGGCAGACCAAACCACCAGAGCGGGAACTGGAAGATCAGCAGATCGGCCGCCTCCAGCTTTTGCATCTCCTGCTCCAGCAGCGGGGCGAAGCTGCCCTGCTCGGTGGCAGCCAGTTCTTCAAGCTGCAGCTTGAGAAAATCGGGATCGCTGGCGGCGGTGAAGTTGCGCCGATCCGAGACGGGATCAAAGCCCATGGCATAGAGATCGCTGGTCATCACCGTGTGGCCCGCCTGCTCCAGCGCCCTGATGGCGTGGCAGAAGAGGGCACCGTTGAAACTTTTGGGTTCGGGATGGGCATAGACGATAAGCACCTTCATAACAGACTCCGTGGCAAATGATGCGAGGGTGACAGGCTTGGTTACTGAAAAAGTGACTGAAACAGTTGCTGAAATAGTTGCCGGGTTGACGCTGTGTCACAGCATAGAAGCCTGCCGCACCGATTGCAGCAGGCGCCACGCCCTTGCGTGACGCCTGCTGGCGCAGCTTATGCCTGACAGGCGGCGAGCCGGACGGCTTCGCGGCGCTCGCTGACATGGGTCAGTCCGTAGGCCAGCAGTACGATAAGGGCGCCGATCCAGGGGGTGTGCATCAGGCCGAGGTGCTCCACCACCAGGCCACCGACGACGGAGCCCAGCGCGATGCCAACGTTGAAGGCGGCGATATTGAGGCCGGAGGCCACATCCACCGCCTTGGGGGTGTGCAGCTCGGCCTGTTTGACCACCAGCACCTGCAGACCCGGCACGTTGCCGAAGGCAAAGGCGCCCCACACCAGCACGGTCAGCACGGCCAGCACCGGATGGGGGGCGGTGAAGGTGAGGGCCAGCAGCACCAGCGCCAGACCGGCAAACAGCAGCTTGAGCGCCGGCAGGGGACCCATCTTGTCGGCCAGCTTGCCACCCCAGATATTGCCGATGGCGACCGATACCCCGTACACCAGCAGGATCAGGCTCACCGCACCGGCGCTAAAGCCGCTCACCTGCTGCAGGATGGGGGCGAGGAAGGTGAAAGCGGTGAAGGCGCCGCCATAACCGAGGGCGGTCTTGGCGTAGACCAGCAGCAGCGGCTTCTTGGTCAGTACCGAGAGTTGCTCGCGGATGGTCGAGGCTGCTCCCTTGGGCAGGTTGCCCGGGATCAGCAGCAGGCTACCCACCATGGCGATGAGGCCCAGCAGGCTTACCACCAGAAAGGTTTCACGCCAGCCAAAGACCTGACCAATCCAGGTGCCGAGCGGTACGCCTGTCACCAGCGCCACGGTAAGGCCGCTGAACATGATGGCGATGGCGCTCGCTGCCTTCTCTTTGGCCACAAGACCCGTGGCGATGGTGCTGCCTACCGAAAAGAAGACCCCGTGCGCCAATCCGGTCAGGATGCGGGCCACAATCAGGCTCTCGTAACCGGGGGCCTGCCAGGCCAGCAGGTTGCCGGCGGTAAAGAGCGCCATCAGCCCTACCAGCAGCCACTTGCGCGGCACCTTGCCGGTGAGCGCTGTGAGCACGGGGGCGCCGATGGCTACGCCAAGGGCATAGAGGCTGACCAGAAGGCCCGCCGAGGGAAGCGAGACATTGAGCTGCTCGGCAATGGTGGGGATAAGCCCCACGATCACAAATTCGGTGGTGCCTATCGCAAAGGCACTCAGGGTAAGGGCAAATAACGCCAGTGGCATAACAACTCCTTGGTTAGGGACTCCCGACGGGAGAATGGCGCCAGTATGCCGATGGGTTTTGTTGGCAAAAATGACGGTGACATCAAATTACTTTTGCCAAATCAGCAGCAATGGCGATGAGTAGGAGGGGAATGGGAGAGACAAGAGTGGCCGCAAAGAGGGGGGAAGAGAGATGAGATCGAAGTGACTGGAAAGCAGAGACAAAGCGTGTTGAGCGAGTAGGGTATAAAGAGGAAACGGGGGCGGGGGTAATGGAAGGAGACAGGGTTGGCTGAACCTGCTGTGCGTGGGGGAATGAGCAACGAGTGAGATGAAAGGGCAAAAAAAGCGGGAGGCATGATACCTCCCGATTTTGCTGAAAAATGTCGTTGAGCGTTATTTGCACCCTTCTCCCGTCGGGAGAGGGGATAGTTCGCAGTTGCAATAGGCTCGTGAGAGTTGCCGGTATCCGCCGTCGAAGCAAGAGAGCCCATGTCTCCCTTCCCGTTTAATCCCAATCTGGTGCAAAGTCCGGGTTGGCGCAGCGCTCACCCCGATCCAGCGTGGCGATGGCGGCCATCTCCTCGCTGCTCAAGGCGATATCGAGAGCGGCCAGATTGGCAGCCTGATTCTCCCGCTTGGTGGAGCTCGGGATCACTGTCATGTCCTGCGCCAGCAGCCAGGCCAGCGACACCTGTGCAGCCGATACCCCGTGGCGTTTGCCAATCTCCATCAGCAGCGGCTCGCTCAGCACCTTGCCATAGGCGAGCGGCATATAGGCGGTGACGGCGATACCGTTAGCTTTGCAGAACTCGACCACCTTGCGGTTTTGCAGCAGGGGATGAACCTCGATCTGCTGGTGGGCGATGGCCCCAGGCCCCAAAATCTCGATAGCCTGTTTGAGCTGGGCCACGGTGAAGTTGGAGACCCCGATCTCCCGGGTCAGGCCCCGGGCCTTGGCCTCGGTCAACTGCTCCAGATAGACTGCCATCGGCACCTCATCCTTGGGGGAGGGCCAGTGGATCAGCGCCAGATCCAGATAGTCAGTGCCCAGTTTTTCCAGGCTTACCTCCAGGCTCGGGAGCACCTTGCCCGGGCCAAACTCGCTGGTCCACACCTTGGTGGTCAGGTAGATCTCGTGGCGGGCAACAGTGCTGCGGGTCAGCACGGCGCCGACTTCGGCTTCGTTGTCATAGATCTGGGCGGTATCGATATGGCGATAGCCCAGCTCCAGACCGTTGGTCAGGGTGGCAAGCAGCGGCTCGCCCTTCAGGCGGAAGGTGCCCAGACCCATGGGTGGCATATTGATCATCTTATTCCTCAATGGGGTGGTGGTTGGCCCTTGATGGGCTGAACAGAAACAGGCTCTAGGGCCAGTCAGGCGCCCAGTGGCTGATAGCGGCGAATGGTGCTGCTGGCAAACCAGGGCTCGGCCTTGGCGACAAATTCGGTAAAGTGGGGTTGGCCCTGATGGGCGGTGAGGGCCGCTTCGCTCTCCCACACTTCGTAGAGCATCCAGCTGTGGGGATTGTCCAAGTCTTGGTGCAACTGATAGCGCTGGCAGCCCGCCTCTTGCAGCGTGGCCGCAATCAGCGGCTCAAGGGCGGCGCGAAACTGGGCGGCGAATTCGGGTTTGGCTTCAAGCTGGGCAATCACAATCACGGGTGATGACATCTGAACCTCCTTGGCAAAAACGAAGGGTCAGTATGCCTGTCGTGACTTGCTGGAAACAGGGCGCTGGTCGCAAAACAGTATTGAGGGGAGAGCAGCAATGGGGTAATCCAGGACATATAAGAGGAATACGCTAATGACCTCATTACACGAATCAACAATTTATTTTTTTAGTTTCTAAGTTTCGACCTATTCTGATTGCAAGCGTCAGGATCTTATGTGCTTCTACATAAGCTTCGATTGTAGGTGATTTGCTGAATGTTCCATCCATCTTAACATCTTGAACTATTGCATCTACTAAATGATGAAAGTTAATAATTTGCTTCGATGTTTCATGATCTACCACGCCCAAATGTTTACAGTTTTCTTGATATACTCTGGAATAATGAGGCGGGATATCGGAGGCTAATATGTATGTATCATCTGGATTTTCTTTTAAATGAGCAATGGCGTTATTGATACTGTCAAGAAACCCTCTTGTTTCCATTAAATTAAGTAATGCGGATATTTCGGTAATCAGAGATCTTGTAATTTGTAATGAAAACATTTTCTCTTTTTTACGTTCAATTATGCTAGAAGTAATAATTGAACTGAGCGAACCCAAAACTGCACCGCCAAGGGCTGCAATAACTGGAATCCATTCGTTCGATCCTTTACTTCCAATAGCCTTGATTGATTCAGTTACAAGATTAATTTCTTCTGGGCTCATAGAACACCTTTTATAAAATTGCCATATAGATGGCATGATATTCTACTGTAATTACCTTCAAAATAACACCTTGAAATTTTGATGCAATCTGACAGCCATCTGCATCTGCAATAGAATGTAATAATATTTGTTGGGAACTGTGTCTTAAATGCCATGATTAAGTCAAGAACACGTAATATGAAATGAACACTTCACCTGTTTTTTTCAAAAAAACGGTTCGGTGTTTTCTTTTATAAACCTTTCGGATATGTAGTAGAGAACGATATTATGAATAATATGGATGTAGATTGTTTCACTTCGTCCAGTATTATCAGGCGCTAAATAGCTGTTCCGAATAATAGATCACTGCACTCGTACAGCTTCTACAAGTGACATTGAGCACGCATCGTGCGCTAAGCCTTGTCACTTCAGGCTTTCTCGCCAGATTGCACAAATGCCTTACGCCACAAGGCTTCCGGCAAGATGGAGCACTATTAGGATCAGTTATTTAGCTTGCACCGACCAGACCGCAAACTCATTGCCGCTGGGTTCAACGAAGTGGAAACGGCGTCCACCGGGGAAGTCGAATAGTGGGCGATTGATGGTGCCACCGTGTTGGCTTACCTTGGCTTGGGTCGTTTCAATATCGGCGCTGTAGTCGGGGCCGTAACCGACAAACTGCCAGCCAAATACGGCCTGAAAGAATGATTTGGTCGCGGCGAGATCCCTGGCCGCAAACTCCACATAGTTCAATTTTTCATGGGCTTTCATGCAGTTCGTCTCCCTCATCATCAGCATCGCTGGGTTCAGCAAGTTGTTCCCACGGGGTCAGTTTAAGCTGCTTGCGCCGTAGCCAGAGCCAAGATGCCATGGTCAGGCCGCAGAATCCCGCAAACAGGGCTGTTTGGCGCAGGGCAAACAGCGGATCTATCCCCATGGGGTGCCAACTGAAAAACCACATCGCCATGCCCCATACCAGACCAATGCCTACCCCGAATAGCAGAACGTTGGTTAGCCAACCCTCATAGTGAGGCGGTTTGACGGGATAACCGAACCTGCGCAGCAGTCTGCACAGCGGTGGATTGTAGTTGGCATGCCATACCCCTTTGTTAGCCAGCTCCTGATGGGCGGCGGCCAGCCGTTCTTCAAATGTCATGGTATTCATCCTTGTGAAATAAGTGGTGCCATACGGTGCTTTTCTGGCTGCATTGTACTGACAAATCGCGGGCATGATGTGGGCTCGCGGTCACGTTCTTTCTCTGTAGAAAAAAAGAACTGGCCTCACCGCACGCTTGCCAATCCACAGCGGCTGCGCCTATAAAGGGCCATTACTCTTGTCCGGATAACAGCAATGAAGACCCATTCTGATGAACTGACCCTGTTTGTGGCGGTGGTGGAGGCGGGCAGTTTTCGCCAGGCGGCGGAGAACCTCGGCATGGACAACTCGGTGGTGAGCCGTGGCATCAAGCGGCTGGAGGAGAAGCTCTCAACCGTGCTGCTCAATCGCACCACCCGCCGGGTCAGCCTGACCGAGGAGGGGAGCTGGTTCTATCAGCGGGCGGTGAAGATCCTGACCGAGATGAGCGAGGCGGAGGGGCATCTGCTGATGCGCCGGGAGCAGCCGGAGGGGATCTTGCGGGTCGATGCGGCCACTCCCTTTATCCTGCACCGGCTGGTGCCGATCATCGGCGAGTTTCGTCGTCGTTATCCTGCCATCGAGTTGCAGCTGCACAGCTCGGAGGGCTTTATCAATCTGATGGAGCGGCGGGTGGACATGGCCATCCGCATCGGCGAGCTGACCGACTCCTCCCTGCGTGCGCTGCCGCTGGGCCGTTCGCGGTTGCGGCTGCTGGCCTCTCCCGCCTATTTGAGCGAGCGCGGCACCCCGCGCCAACCGGCGGATCTGCTGAGCGGTCACGAGTTGCTTGGCTTTTTGCATCCCGATCACCTCAACCACTGGCCGCTGCTCAGTGCCGAGCAGGGTGATCGCTTTGCCATCACCCCCAGTCTGCGTGCCAGCAGCGGCGAAACTTTGCGTCAGCTAGCGCTGGCGGGGCAGGGGATTGTTTGTCTGTCGGATTTCATGACTGGGCCGGATCGGGAGAGCGGCGCGCTGGTGGAGGTGCTGGCCCGCAGCAACAGTGGCGCCTCGCGACCCATCAACGCGGTCTTCTACTCTGATGCCCAGCGGGATATCCGATTGCGGGTCTGGCTCGATTTTCTTAAAGAGCAGCTTGGCAGCCATACCCTGTAGTTCAGGTTGGTTTGTGCGGTTTGTTTGAACGGTTCGTCGCTGCGGTTTGCTTGGCGAAGAACAAGCCGCACCCTCGTTGCGGCCCATCAGCATTAGCCTGGCGGCAGATAAACAGACGGCCGACTTGAGGGTCGGCCGCCGGTTCGGGAAGGTGTGTGAGGTGAAGCGCAGTTAGCGGGGGGGGTTGCCCCATACCCAGCTGAGCAAGGCGCCGCCGATCACCGGCGGAATGGCCAGCAGCAGGGTCCACTGCCAGGAGAGGCCGCCGACGGTGGCGGCCAGTACGATGCAGGTGAGCACCACCAGTTGGGCCACCATCATCAGGAAGGTGCCTTCGCGGGGGGTCAGGGTCTCTTTTTGAGTGGCGACGTGGGCTACGGGCGCTTGATTGGTGGTGGGTTTCATGGCGATATCCCTCTGTTGAGTCTGATATCACTAAGCAATGGCCGTTCCACATTTTTTCATGTTAATTATCAATGACTTGCAAGTCTTGTCGTCATTCCCGTTTCGAGAGCGCAGGCAAAATGATTTGCAAAATGAAAACGCCACCCTGCGGTGGCGTCTTGGTTATTGAGAGGGAGAGGGGGAAGCGCCGGGCCTAGCCAATCCGGTATTGGCGGATCTGCTCGTCGATGGCTTTGGCCAGTTCGAACAGTTCGCGGCTGGCGGCATTGCTCTCCTCTGCGTGTTCACGCTGATGCTCGGCCACCATGGCGAGCTCGTCAAGCGCAGCTCTGGCTTGCCCCATCTGTTGATCCTGAGCTTGTGCCAGCGCGCTGATTTCGTTGAGTTCCCTTGCTGTCTGGTTAATTTGGCTGGTGGCATCGACCAGCACCTCTCTGGCTTGATGCATCCGGCTATAGCCCTCTTCGCTCAGGGTGTGGGAGCCTGCCATCGAGCTGCTGGCCTGCCGGGTACCCTCCTGCAGACGCAAGATAAGATCCTGCACATCCTTGGTGGCGGTCTGGGTGCGCACCGCCAGTTGGCGCACCTCGTCGGCCACCACCGCAAAGCCCCGCCCCATATCCCCTGCCCGGGCAGCCTCGATAGCGGCATTGAGGGCCAGCAGGTTGGTCTGGTTCGAGACATCGCGGATGAGGTTCATGATCTGGGTGATGTTGTTGCTGTCCTTGACCACCTCTTCAAGCAGTGCGGACGAGGTGCCGATGCTGCTGCGCAAAGTATCGAGACGATCGGCACTCTGGATCACATCCTGTTCGACACTGAGCATGTGGTCAGCGATGCGCCGGGTCACGTCGCTGACCCCCTCGGAACGGCTGGCGATCTGCTCGGCATTGCTGCCGATAGCAGCGACTACATTGGTCAGTTCTTGGATGCTCCTTGCCTGCTGGCACGCTTCTCCCGCCAGTGCCTGCGCCTGATGAAGGGTTTGCGAGGATTGGGCGGAGAGGGCACTCCCCGATTGTTGGAAGCGGGAGAAGCTCTGGTTAAGACTCTGGATCAGCCGGTTGAAGCTCTGGGCCATCTGGCCCAGCTCCGACTCGTCGGAGAAGTCGAGGCGGGTCGCCAGATCCCGATCGGCGGTGATGTGGTGCATGCCATCGGCAGCCTGACGAATCGGGCGACTGATGGAGTGAGCCAACCAGGCGGAGGCCAGCATCGCCAGAGTGCCGATGGCGAGCGACACCATGATGATTAGCTGGCGTGACTCATGTAATCCCTCTTCCAACTCGGCGCTGTTGATCTCGCCAATCAGCAGCCGGTTGAGGGTGGGGATGTAGCGTACAGCAAGAAGGTAGGTTTCTCCCTCCAGCGTCAGTGCCTCAACTGCCACCTGTTCCCCAGCCTTGGGGATAAGCCGTTTGACGGTATCGAGAAAGGATTGTTGATGGTGAGCGGCATCTTTTTGCTCCAGTGCGGGGTGGATCTCGATATTGCCTTCCATGTCCGCCAGATAGACCTGACCGCTCTTGCCGATCCGATAGCTGCTGATGAGCTTGCTCAGGGTGCTCATGTCGATGGAGGTACCGGTCACCGCCAGGGTATTGCCCTCGTGGGTGACGGCGGTGTTGATATAGAGGGAGGCTCGCTGGTTGAAATCGGAGATGTCGAGGTTCAGTTCGTAAGGTTGATTGCGCTGGAGAAAACCGTAAAACCACTCATCTTTCGGGTCTGACTCGCTCAGCGCTTTCTGGGCGGTGGGGCCGTCACTGAAGTTGAGCAAGGTGTTGGTCTGGCGAGGGGCAATAAAGACGTTACCGCCGAGACGTCGTTGCAGAGCCTGAAAGTAGCGCTCCATCTCGGGCCACTCAGCTTCTGGCATGCCAGCGGTCAGCCAGTCGATGACGAAGCTGTTGCTGGCGAGCGCTTGCGCCTCGGTCAGGTGCTGGGTCAGCTGGGCGGTCAGCTGGTTGGCAATGCGGTCCACACTGCTTGGCAGCTCATAGCGTTCGACCCGCTGCTGTGCCTGCGTGTGGGATATCTGCTCGAGGATCAGGGTGATGCAACTGATGGCGATAACCATCAGTATCGCTACGCCGGAGAGGATCCGGGTGCGGATCCCGAGCCCTGACCAGAGTGAGTGCAGTGTAAAACGGTGTATCGCCCTCTCCATATTTCTCTCCTCCATAAAGAAAGGCCGCATATGCGACCCAGATGATGATTATAGATAGAGAACTCAATTGTGTTGTGACGGTTGGTGAGAACAAGATTCACCAGATAAAAACAGGGGGAGCAACGGGAGGGGAGGGCCGGCAAGGGGTAGACAAAAAGAGGCCGACGTGATGGTCGGCCTCCTTGGTGTTTATCTCAACGGAATGTCGGGAGCCCGATCAATCCTCTTCAGCCCAACGGCGTGAACGCTCAACCGCTTTTTTCCAGCCGTTGTAGCGCTTGGCGCGATCGTCTCTGTCCATCTGCGGGATGAACTCGCGGTCCACGCTGAACTTGTCTTCCAGCTCGTCGGAGCTCTTCCAGAAGCCGACTGCCAGACCCGCTAGGAAGGCAGCGCCCATGGCGGTGGTCTCGATGCGGGTCGGACGTACCACCGGGGTGTGCATCATGTCAGCCTGGAACTGCATCAGGAAGTCGTTGGCCACGGCGCCGCCGTCTACCTTGAGGGCAGCCAGCTTGATGCCGGAGTCTTGCTGCATGGCATCCAGCACATCGCGGCTCTGATAGGCGATGGATTCCAGCGCGGCACGGATGATGTGGTTGCGGTTGGCGCCACGGGTCAGGCCGACCATGGTGCCGCGAGCATAGGGATCCCAGTAGGGCGCGCCTAGGCCGACGAAGGCCGGTACCAGATAGACGCCGTTGGTGTCACCCACCTTGGAGGCGAAGTAGTCGGTATCGCGGGCATCGTGAATGATCTTCAGCTCGTCACGCAGCCACTGGATGGTGGCGCCGCCCATAAACACCGCACCTTCCAGCGCGTAGTTCACTTCCCCTTTCGGGCCGATGGCAACGGTAGTCAGCAGGCCGTTGCTGGAGCGAACCGGCTCGGTGCCGGTGTTCATCAGCATGAAGCAGCCGGTGCCGTAGGTGTTCTTGGCCATCCCTTTTTCAAAGCAGAGCTGGCCGAACAGGGCAGACTGCTGGTCACCGGCGATACCGGCGATGGGGATGCGGGAGCCGCCACCACGGGTGGTGTAGCCGTACACTTCGGAAGAGGGTTTCACTTCCGGCAGCATGGACATGGGGATGCCCAGCTCGTCCAGCATCTTCTGATCCCACTTCAGCTCGCGGATGTTGTAGAGCATGGTACGGGAGGCGTTGGTCGGGTCGGTGACGTGCACTTCGCCATTGGTCATCTTCCAGACCAGCCAGGTGTCGATGGTGCCAAACAGCAGCTCGCCGTTCATCGCCTTCTCGCGGGCACCTTCCACGTTGTCGAGGATCCACTTCACCTTGGTACCGGAGAAGTAGGCATCCAGCACCAGGCCGGTGTTCTCGCGAACATACTCTTCCAGACCGCGTGCTTTGAGCTCTTCGCAGATGGCGGCGGTGCGGCGGCACTGCCAGACGATGGCGTTGTAGATGGGCTTGCCGGTGGCCTTTTCCCATACCACTGTGGTTTCACGCTGGTTGGTGATACCGATGGCGGCGATCTCTTCGCTGCGAAGGCCAGTCTTGGCCAGCACTTCGGTAAAGACAGAGGATTGGGTCGCCCAGATCTCCATCGGGTCGTGCTCTACCCAGCCCGCTTTCGGGTAGTGCTGGGTGAATTCGCGCTGGGAGGTACCGACAATATTGGCATCCTGATCAAACACGATGGCGCGGGAAGAGGTGGTTCCCTGGTCCAGAGCGACGACATATTTCTTTTCAGCAGACATGATGTTCTCCACGTTTCTATTTTCCACGTTTTTATACGTTGGAGGGGGCCGCTCTTATGCGGCAGCCTCTTCTTTGGCGGTTTGGGTCGCTTGCTCGGTGGTGACGACACGGTTGCCCGGGACGCAGGGAGCCAGCACTTTGACATACAGAGCGGTACCAATCTGGGCGCCAACGATGGGGCCAAGGATCGGAACCCAGAAGTAGGGGTTGTCACGACCACCGGTCAGGGCAACATCACCCCAGCCAGCAAAGAACGCGAACAGTTTCGGACCAAAGTCACGGGCCGGGTTCATGGCAAAACCGGTTAACGGGCCAAGGGAGGCACCGATCACCGCGATCAGGATACCGATCAGCAGGGCGGCAGCGAAACCCTTGGGGGCGCCGTTGTTGTTGTCACCCAGCGCCATGATGCCCAGCATCAGGACAGCGGTGATCACCAGCTCGACGGCAAAAGCTTGCATATTGGTCAGTAGGGCATTGGGGTAGGTGGAGAAGATCCCGGCGGTGCCGAGGCTCTCGACGCTGCCGCGCACCACGTTATGGGTCACTTCCCACTGGGTGAAAAGGTTACCATAAAGGAAGTAGACAAGGGCGGCGAAGCAGAAGGCACCGGCCATCTGGGCGATGATGTAGGGCACCACCTTGCGCTTGTCGAAACCGCAGAAGGTCATCAGCGCCAGGGTTACAGCCGGGTTCAGGTGAGCACCTGAAATGCCGCCGGTCACATAGATGGCGATGGCCACACCCAGACCCCAGGTAATGGAGATTTCCCACTGCCCGAAGTTGGCGCCTGCCAGCACCAGTGCCGCCACACATCCGACGCCGAAAAATATCAGCAGGCCGGTTCCGATAAACTCGGCGATGCACTCACCAAGCAGGGTATTGGGTCTTTGTATGCTCATACTTTTATTCCTTATATCCACCCGTAGAGGTTTGATGTTCCGTTCTATCTTTTTGTGTCTATCCGTTGCTGCCGAAAACGTTTCCTTGTTGTTTTTGCGTCTTGCGCAAACGATATGCTCGTTTGCGCTCGTTATCGGTCGTGACAGAAAATAACCCTTCCCGCTAATTTCACCATCCCCCCTCCATAGGAAATGTGGACAAGATCCCACTCATTGCTAAGAAAATGTGACGTAAAGCATCTTGATAACAGCCGCTTACCACTTAGGGGGTAGCTTGCAACCCTTGCCACACAAGGGCTGGCGCTTGCTGAGCAATTTCTCATTTGGAGCTTTTATTTGTAATAAAACTGCAATATTTGAGCATGCATCACAGATTAAATGAGCGCATATGAGCACAATTGGCTCGCTTGCGAATCGGTGGACTCACATGATTCGTCGGAATGGTCAGGGCATCCTCAACCGCCCATAACAACAATAAGGAAGCAGAACATGCTTAGTCTCTTCAGGCCTGCGGCGCACATCGACAGGCTCCCGGCTGACAAGGTCGACCCCTTCTACAAACGCATGCGTTGGCAGGTGTTTTTCGGGATCTTCTTCGGTTACGCCGGCTACTATCTGGTACGGAAAAACTTCAGTCTGGCGATGCCCTATCTGATCGAGCAGGGCTTCTCCCGTGGTGATCTCGGTTTCGCGCTCTCCGGGGTCTCCATCGCTTACGGTTTGTCCAAGTTCCTGATGGGGAACGTCTCTGACCGTTCCAACGCCCGTTACTTCCTCTCCGCCGGTCTGCTGCTCTCGGCTGCCATCATGTTCATGATGGGTACCATGCACTGGGCCACCTCCAGCATTGCCATCATGTTTGTGCTGTTGTTCCTGAACGGTTGGGCACAGGGCATGGGCTGGCCGCCCTGCGGTCGCACCATGGTGCACTGGTGGTCACAGAAAGAGCGCGGTGAAGTGGTTGCGGTCTGGAACGTGGCGCACAACGTGGGCGGCGGCATGATTGGCCCGCTGTTTATCCTCGGGATGGGCTGGTTCAACGACTGGCGCAGTGCCTTCTATGTGCCTGCGGCAGCGGCGGCCGCCATCGCGGTGATCGCCTTCTTCGTGATGCGTGATACCCCGCAATCGGTCGGTCTGCCTCCTATCGAGGAGTACAAGAACGACTATCCGAAGGATTACAACGAGAGCCACGAGCAGGAGTTCTCCGCCAAGGAGATCTTCGTCAAGTACGTGCTGCACAACAAACTGCTGTGGTACATCGCGATCGCCAACGCTTTCGTTTACCTCATTCGTTACGGTGTGCTGGACTGGGCGCCAACCTACCTGAAAGAGGCCAAGCACTTCACCGTCGACAACTCCTCCTGGGCTTACTTCCTCTACGAGTGGGCCGGTATTCCTGGCACCCTGCTGTGTGGCTGGATCTCTGACAAGATGTTCCAGGGCCGCCGTGCACCGGCCGGTATCCTGTTCATGGTGCTGGTGACCCTGGCTGTGCTGGTTTACTGGTTCAACCCGGCCGGCAACCCGACCATCGACATGATGGCGCTGGTGGCTATCGGCTTCCTGATCTACGGCCCTGTCATGCTGATCGGCCTCTATGCTCTTGAGCTGGCACCGAAGAAAGCTGCTGGTACTGCGGCAGGTTTCACCGGTCTGTTCGGTTATCTGGGCGGCGCCGTGGCAGCCAACGCCATGCTGGGTTATACCGTTGACCATTTCGGTTGGGATGGCGGCTTCATGGTGCTGACTGTCTCCTGCGTGCTCTCCATCATCCTGCTGGCGATGACCCTCAAGCATGAGAACATTGCCGTTGCGGCCAAGAAAGCGGCTGCCCATAAGGCATAAAACGTGATCCTCAGCTTATTGATCCCAAAGGGGATCAGGTAAACTGCCAAAAGGCCCCGCATCTGCCGGGGCCTTTTTTTGTCTCATCATCGGAGTGCAAGCGTGAAGCAAACCCAACGACATCTGGAGATCCTGGACGTCCTGACGCGGCAGGGATTTGTCTCGACCGACGATCTGGTGACCCACTTTGACGTCAGCCCCCAGACCATTCGCCGGGATCTGAACGATCTCGCCGAACAGAACAAGATCCGGCGCCATCATGGCGGTGCCTCCCTGCATTCGAGTACCGTCAATACCGCCTACAGCGCCCGTAAAGTGATGCAACTCAAGGAGAAAGAGCGCATCGCCCGCGAGGTCGCGGCCAATATTCCCGACGGCTCATCGCTCTTTATCGACATAGGCACCACCACCGAAGCCATTGCCCGCGCTCTGCTCGATCACCGCGAGCTGCGCATCGTCACCAACAACCTCAACGTGGCCAGCATTCTGACGGCCAAGGATGACTTCACCGTCATCATCGCCGGTGGCGAGATCCGCAACCGCGATGGCGGCATCGTGGGGGAGGCGACCCGCGACTTTATCGGTCAGTTTCGCATGGACTATGGTGTCATCGGGATTTCGGGGATCGACAACGACGGCTCCCTGCTCGATTTCGACTATCACGAGGTGAAGATTGCCCAGGCCATCATCGCTCACTCACGTCAGGTGTTCCTGGCCGCCGACCACACCAAGTTCGGTCGCAATGCCATGGTCAATCTGGGCAATCTCAGCCAGATCCACGCCCTCTTTACCGATCAGGAGCCACCGGAAAAGCTGACGCGATTGATGGCGCAACACCAGATCGCCTGCCACATCTGCTGACGGCGAAACACGCCAAGGCTGTGCCGGTCGCCCGTCAGGGCGGCCTCCTTTCTTTTTTTGTCTCCCATTCCTGCACTCATCTCACCCCTTTATGGGTATTGCCAAAACCACTATTCAATCTGGTTTTTTTGGCTAGTAACCCGCTGATTTCGGCCCGACGCCATTTGCTCAGCTGACCTGTCCTCTTTGCCACCTCTGGCGGGCTGTGGCGATCACACTTTCACCATAAAATGTTCGTTTGTTGTATTTTCATGTTCTAAAATGAGCGAAATCAAACATTGCTGTTATAGCAATCATAAAAATGAAAGTAGGTGAACATGAGCGAACATTATGATCTGGTCGTCGTCGGTGGCGGCATCAACGGGGTCGGCATCGCAGCCGATGCGGCAGGACGGGGTCTGAAGGTTGCCCTGTTTGAGGCGCAAGATCTCGCCTCTGCCACCTCGTCCAACTCCAGCAAGCTGATCCACGGCGGTTTGCGCTATCTCGAACATTACGAATTCCGGCTGGTGAAAGAGGCGTTGGCGGAGCGTGAGGTGCTGCTCGGTATGGCGCCTCACATTGCTCGTCCCATGCGTTTTCGCCTGCCGCACCGCCCGCACCTGCGTCCGGCCTGGATGATCCGCGCCGGTCTGTTCCTCTATGACAATCTGGCCAAGCGCGACAAGCTCAAGGGGAGCTGCGGTGTGCGCTTTCTGCCGCAAGATGGCTTGACCGCGGGGATCAACAAGGGGTTTGAATACTCGGACGCCTGGGTCGATGACGCCCGGCTGGTGGTACTCAATGCCATGATGGCCCGTGACAAGGGGGCCGACGTGCAGACCCGCACCCGTTGCATCAAGGCGGTGCGCGGTTCCAAACACTGGACGCTCACTTTGGAGCGGGAAGGGGGCGAGCAGTTCACCGTCACCTGCCGTGGTCTGGTCAATGCGGCGGGCCCCTGGGTCAAGACCTTCTACGACGAGAGCCTGCACGAGAAATCCCCCCGCGGCATTCGCCTTATTAAAGGCAGTCACATGATAGTGCCGCGCATCCATGAGCGCGAAGAGGCCTATATCCTGCAAAACGAAGACAACCGCATCGTCTTCGTCATCCCTTATCAGCAGGACTACTCACTCATCGGCACCACCGATGTGGAGCACCACGGCAGCCCGCGGGAAGCGAAGATCAGCGAGGCCGAAATTACCTACCTGTGCAAGGTGGTCAACGCCCACTTCACTCGCCAGATTGCGCCGAAAGATGTGATCTGGACTTACGCCGGGGTGCGCCCGCTCTGTGATGACGAGTCAGACTCGCCACAGGCGGTGACCCGCGACTACACCCTCGAGCTCTCTGGCGAATCGGATGGTGCGCCGCTCTTGTCGGTGTTTGGCGGCAAACTCACCACCTATCGCAAGCTGGCGCAGGCCGCCTGCAACAAGCTCAAGCCCTGGTTCAGCCAGATGGGGGATGACTGGACGGCGACCAGCCGTCTGCCCGGCGGCGAGTTTGACTGCTCGGTACGCGAGCTGGCCCGCGCCTTTGCGCTGGAGTTTGACTGGCTCGATGATCGCAGCGCCCTGCGCATTGCCGAGGCCTATGGTGCCCATGCCCGTCTCTGGCTGAAAGAGGATCGCGGCATTCACTTCGGTGGCGGCCTGTACGAGTCGGAAGTGCGTTATCTCATCGAGCGGGAGTGGGCCTGTTCACTGGACGATATCCTCTGGCGCCGCAGCAAGCTGGGGCTGCGCCTGAACGAGTCAGAGCAGCAAATGCTGCAGATCTGGCTCGACCAATACCATCAGGCTCTGCGCAAGGCGAGCTGATGAGTGACGGTGGGCAGTGCGCTGCTGCCCACCGTAAATATGAAACAAACCTCTGATAGAACAATTACCTACACACAATAATAAAGAGCATCACATATGAAAAAACTCGCCGTTTCCCTCATCGCCTTGAGCCTTGGGGCCTCCCTCTCATTACCCGTGTTGGCTGCCGATGAAGGCAAGGTGGTTATCGCCCACCGTGGCGCTTCCGGCTACCTGCCCGAGCATACCCTGGAGTCCAAGGCGCTGGCATATGGCATGGGGGCCGATTATCTGGAGCAGGATCTGGTGATGACCAAGGATGACCAGCTGGTGGTGATGCACGATCACTTCCTCGATGGCATCACCGATGTGGCGGCGCGCTTCCCCGGTCGTGCCCGTCCGGACGGTCGTTACTATGTGGTGGATTTCACTCTGGATGAGGTGCGTTCCCTGCGTATGACCGAGCCATTCCAGCTGGTGGATGGCAAGCAGGTGCCGGTCTATCCGGCCCGCTTCCCGCTCTGGAAGTCAGACTTCAAGATCCACACCTTCCAGGAGGAGATCGAGATGATCCAGGGGCTCAACAAGAGCACCGGCAAGAACATCGGCATCTACCCGGAGATCAAGGCGCCCTGGTTGTTCCGCCACGAAGGCAAGGATATCTCCAAAGCAGTGCTGAAGGTGCTCAAGGAGTACGGCTATACCGGGAAGGATGACAAGGTCTATCTGCAGTGCTTCGATGCCGATGAACTCAAGCGCATCAACAGCGAGCTGATGCCCGCCATGGGTATGGATCTGAAACTGGTGCAGCTGATGGCCGAGACCGACTGGAACGAGACCATGGTCTACGACGCCAAGGGTAAGGCGACCCCCTACAACTATGACTGGATGTTCAAGCCGGGAGCGATGAAAACCATCGCCAGCTATGCCGAAGGGATTGGCCCGTGGAAACCGATGATCGTCACCGAGCCGGGCACTTTGGGCAAACCGGTCTTCACCGGTATGGTAAAAGAAGCCCATGCGGCGGGCCTGAAAGTTCACCCCTATACCTTCCGTCAGGATGAGGGGCAGATCCCGGCCTATGCCAAGGACTTCACCGATCTCCTTAACATCTTCCTCTATCAGGCCGATGTGGACGGGGTGTTCAGTGACTTCCCCGACAAGGCGGTGGCCGTCATCAAGGCCCATCAAGAGGCGGCCAAATAGCACTCTGGCGCCATTTGAATGCAAAGCGAGGCCAATTGGCCTCGCTTTTTGTTTCAGGTTCCCGCAACGGGAGTGTGCGCCCTGTCAGAAAATAGCCAGATCACGTCATGGTGTGCCGGATCTGCATCATTTTACGCAGTTTTTACGTAGCAGATCGCTGGCATGAAATCGGCAGAGCGGTTAGTCTAGCGGCGTTGAACCAACCCCATGAGGTACAGATGAAAACCGTATTGCGTTTTAGCCTGCTGGGCGCCTTGTTGCTGGGTGGCCATGCCTTCGCCGCCGAGCCGAAAAAATTTGATATCAGCATGTTCCCAGCCGCTGACGTGAATCAGGAACGTGTGGTGATCCGCCTGCCTGAAGTCGAGAAAGAAGCCGACATGATGGTCGAGCTGCAGGTCGGCAAAAAGATGATGGTTGATTGCAACGTACCGCGTTTTGCAGGCAACCTGGAACAGCACAGCGTCAAAGGCTGGGGCTACAACTACCTGAAACTGGGCAAAGTCTCCGACCCCATCAGCACCCTGATGATGTGCCCGGATAACCAGCAAAAAGAGACCTTCGTCCAGGTCTACGGTCAGGGCTTCTTCGTGAACTACAACTCAAAACTGCCGTTCGTGATCTACGTGCCGCAGGAGTATGAAGTGCGCTACCGTCTGTGGCGTGCCGACAACCTGGCCCAACCGGCCATGATTGAGTAAGCATGTTTGAACCAAAGGTTCAGCTGGTTCACCTGATGTGATAAATAAAGCGCCGTATGGCGCTTTATTTTTGCCTGCACAGTCCAAAAAGTGACGTGCAAATTGGCTGCACGTTTACATAAGTTTATTATTTATCAACGTTTTTTGTGTGTTATGCCACAAAATCGGCGTCAGCGATGGGGCAAAGTGACTTCGATAAAAGAAATTTATTAACATAGTGAAAAAATTGATTTTGCACTCGGCGATGGCCTGATGATACTTGCCCGCAAAGGTCAAACTAACCAGAAAAAAGAGCACTATGAGCTTCGAATCAGACAAGCGTTTCAACGACTTCAAACATTTTCCCCGTGGCCTGCGTCGCAGTGGCGAATTCACTGTGGCCGAAGCGGACAGTCTGGAAAAGTATGGTACCGCCATGCTGGCACTCTACCAGGGCAACCTTGCACCCCGTGACGATGTCGAGTCCGCCTTCGTCGAGCAGGTCAAATCCGGCGAAGCCGGTGCCAACCCCCATGCCAAGGTGTGGTTCAAGTACCTCAAGGTGATCGGTCCCAAGCGCGTTCATCGCCTCTGCACCGTCGTTGGCGGCGCCAGCGAAGAGAGCAGCGGTGGCGGCAGCTTTGATGTCGGTGGTGGCAGCGGTGGTGGCAGTGACGAGTCCATCGATTAATGGATACCGAGCTGCTTCGGACCTTTATCGAGGTGAGCAAGACCCGGCACTTTGGCCGGGCTGCTGAAAATCTCTACCTGACCCAGTCGGCGGTGAGTTTCCGGATCCGCCAGCTAGAGCAGCAACTGGGTGTCAGTCTGTTTGCCCGTCATCGCAACAACATCCGCCTGACCGCCTCCGGTGAGCGTCTGCTGCCCTACGCAGACGCCATCTTGCACACCCTTGGTCGTGCTAAGCAGGATGTGGCGCTCTCGCCAGGATTCAGCCAGCAGTTGGCCATCGGCGCGCCCGCGGTGTTCTGGGAGCTCGATTTCAACGAGTGGCTCAATCACATCTATGCACTGGCGCCCGGTTTGGCGGTACGGCTGGAAACAGCCTCCCGCGAGCACCTCTGCCGCCAGCTGCTGGAGCGCTCCCTCGATCTGGCCCTGCTCTCCGAGCCCACCAAGATCGACGAGATTGCCCTGCATCCCATCGGTGAGCTGGTGTTCGAGCTGGTGAGCCGGGATCCGGCCGCCAATGCCGACAACCTGATGCAGATGCCGCACATCCACCTCGACTGGGGCACCAGCTTCGAGCCGCAACCCAGCCGCTTGCAGAGCCTGCAAAAGACCCCGGTGCTGCACTCCAGCTCCGCCAGCATGGCGTTACAGTTTGTGTTGGCCAATGGTGGGGCTGCCTACCTGCCGCGGCGGATGGTCAGTCCCTTCCTCGAGAAAGGGGCGCTCCATCTGGTGGAGGGGGGCCAGCCGCTGAGCCGTCCGCTCTATCTCGCCTATCTGGAGAAATCCGATCGCCGGGAGCTGATCGATCAGCTGCTGACCCTGCCACTAGGTTGGCACGACGCCGAGCTGCGCCTCAACGTCGAATAAGCGTCGAGTGTTATCCAAGGAAGAGCCCACCCCACGGTGGGCTCTTCTGTTTGGGGAAAATTGCAGGGAGCGAGGTCACGTAATTGGCGCGGGAGGCTTGGCGTCATCGGTCTGTAACGGTACCTTTTCAGGCTGTTTATCCGATTGAGCACTGACAGGGATGGATTGTAATTGATCGACTTTCGTCACCCCGAATGGCGGGCACTGGCGCAGCAGTTGCTGAGCCACTCACCTGTGGTGATCCGTGGCCGCCAGTGGCAACCGCTGGTGGGCCTGCTCAAGGATAACCAGCTGTTGCTCGCCCATGGCAGCCACAGCTATGAGCTCACCCCGGCCGGACGGCGCTATCTCACCCGCGAGCTGATGCTGGCCGAGATCGCCACCGCGCCCCCCGAGCCCGAGGAGTGGTTGCATGCTCAGGGCTGGCAATTGGGGGAGCAGGTCAATGAACGGGTGCTGGCGGCGCTCTATCACAAGAGCGAAGTGAACTTCACCCCCAACGAGCAGATCGATTTCGAGGACAAGGGGATCCGGCTCTGTGCCGATCAGCTGTTGCGTTTGCGCGCCGCCCAGTCGTTCAGCCTCTTTTTTAGCGGCGGCACCCTGATCGACGCAGCCCCCTGGTTGCAGGCGCTGGGGGAGGTGGCGCTGCCCGAGCGCACCCTGGCGGGTCTTGGCAAGATCCTGTGGGGGGAGGGGAGTATCGAGCGGGTGATCACCACCGACAGCGTCGGCGCCTTTGCCGAGCTGCCTCTTGAACCCGGCACCTTGCTGGTGTGGGCTCCCCCATCGGCTCCTCTGGCCTTGCAGCAGGTGGTGGCCGCCTTGCCCCCCAATGTGCTGTGGAGTCATCTCACCGCCCTCAACCCTGCCGGGGTGGATCGGCTGCAGGCGCTGGCCCAGCGGCTGGGTCGTCCGGCCAGCTGGTGGTTGCCCCGTGATCTGGCCCCCATCCTCAGCGCGTATGCCCAGCCTTTGACTGAGGCTCGGCCCTGGGAGCCGAGCCGGATCCCCAAGCCATTGTTAGCAGTTTGTAGCGGTTTGGTTGAGTCCAATGGTGGCTTGTCGGCCGAGGTGTGCGCGCTGGCACCAGCGTGGCATGCCGTTGGTTGAAATTGGCCAGAAAGCGAGCCAAAAAGCGGTTTTCCCCCATTGAACGCGGTGATATAAAGAGTTGACGAAGCGCTCGCCAGATGAGCGCTTTTGTTTATCAAGCCGCTTTGCCACCCAACGAACTCAACGGAATACAGGGAATACCATGTTTGAAAAGGTTGTTGCCGCCCCAGCGGATCCGATCCTGGGCCTGACCGAAGCCTTCCGCGCTGACTCTCGCAGCCACAAGATCAATCTGGGCGTAGGGATCTACAAGGACGAGTCCGGTGCCACCCCCATTCTTCACTGCGTCAAGAAAGCCGAGCAGAAGCTGCTGACCGACGAGAAGACCAAGAACTACCTCGGTATTGAAGGCAATATCGAATATGGCCGCATCGTGCAGCAACTGCTGTTCGGGCAGCACTCTGCGCTGGTTGCCAGTGGCCGCGCCAAGACCGCGCAAGCACCGGGCGGTACCGGTGCCCTGCGTATCGCGGCCGAATTCGTGGTGCGCAACGGTCTGGCCAAGACAATCTGGATCTCCGATCCCACCTGGGCCAACCACGTCAGCGTGTTCCAGGCCGCGGGCCTGACCGTCAAGTGGTACAAGTACTACGACGCCGCCACCAAGGGGCTCGACTTTGCCGCCATGCAGGCTTCGCTGGCCGAAGTGCAGCCGGGTGAGCTGGTGCTGCTGCACGGCTGCTGCCACAACCCGACCGGTATCGACCCCACTAGCGATCAGTGGCGCGCACTGGCCAAGCAAAGTGCTGCCGCCGGCTGGTTGCCGCTGTTTGACTTCGCCTATCAGGGTTTTGCCCGTGGTATTGAAGAGGATGCCGAAGGCCTGCGTATCTTCGCCGAGTGCCATGAGGAGCTGCTGGTGGCGAGCTCTTTCTCCAAGAACTTCGGCCTCTACAACGAGCGGGTCGGCGCCTTCACGCTGGTCAGCGCGACCAAAGAGATCGCCGACGTGGCCTTCACCCAGGTCAAGACAGTCATTCGTGCCAACTACTCCAATCCGCCGTCACACGGCGCCGCTGTGGTCACCGCCGTGGTGAGCGATCCGGCTCTCTATGCCGAGTGGGTCGAAGAAGTGGCTGCCATGCGGGTGCGTATTCGCGAGATGCGCGAATTGCTGGTAGAGAAGCTGGCTGCCCTCGGCGTGAGCCAGGATTTCAGCTTTATCCGCGAGCAGAATGGCATGTTCTCCTTCTCCGGTCTCACCAAGGATCAGGTTGAGCGCCTCAAGAGCGAATTTGCCATCTACATCGTCGGTTCAGGCCGGATCAGCGTAGCCGGGATCACCCGCGCCAATATCGATCCCCTGTGCGAGGCGATCGCCAAGGTGCTGTAATCACATCGCCTTGTGCTCTGGTACTATGCAGCACTATGCCATGAAAAAGCCCGTCACCTTGGTGACGGGCTTTTTTGATCGCCAACGGCTGATCGCCAAACAAGGGTAAGGGCGGCTCAGTGGTGGCGGGCACCTTGCCACAGCTTGCGCAGTTGCAACAGCAGTGCGGTCAGGGCGCCGCCGCTCAGGGCGGTGAGTACCGCCAGCAGCAGGCTGCCGAGCAGGAAGGGAGGCACCAGAGTGGCCGCCTCCTGCTCCAGCCAGTGCAGGGTCCAGCTGAGGTGGAAAGGCTCCGGCGTCTGATGCAGTACCAGACAACCGGTGCGATAGGCGTAGAGGTACATGAACGGCAGGGTCAGCGGATTGTTGAACCAGACCGCCAGCAGCGCCAGTGGCAGGTTGAGGCTGAATGCCAGCGCCAGACCGACTGCGATGAGCGAGTGCATCGGGATGGGGAACCAGCAGGCGAAGATCCCGGCCGCCACCGCACCACTCAGGGCGCGAGTGCCCCCTTGCCAGAGGGCTGGGGCAAGCAGTCGCTCACCAAACAGGGCAAACCACTTCTGCTGGCGCAGGGTATCGGGATCGAGCTTGAAGCGGGCAAACCAGCGACTCAGCATGGGCGGGCCATCTTGCGTTTTTGCCACTGGCGTACCGTGCTGATCCGCCAGAAGGTGCGGATCAGGGTGTAACCGATAAGAGAACTGAGCAGGGCAAGGATCAGCGAGCCCAGCAACAGCGGCGGTGCCACTGTGCCCAGCACCGAGACCAGCCACTCCCAGGTGAACTCAATCTCAATCTGCTGCGCTGAATGTCCCAGCAGCTGGCAACCCACCAGATAGGCGCCATAGAGCAGGGGCGGCATGGTAAAGGGGTTGGAGAGCCAGACCAGCGCCACCGAGAGCGGCAGATTGACCCGGCACAGGATGGCGCCACCGGCGGCCAGCAGCATCTGGCAGGGGAGCGGCACCCAGGCCATGAAGAGGCCCACCGCAAATGCCCCGGCGGCCGAGCGGCGGTTGAGGTGCCAGAGGTTGGCATCGAGCAGCAGTTTGCCGAACAGCCGCAGGTGCTTGTGTTCTTTCAGGGTTTGCTGATCGGGCATCCAGCGTTTAATGAGTCGTTTGGGCATATTGAAACCTTGCTAAATACTTGCTCCATGGATCTGCGTCTGTTGTCGTTTGCCCTGGGGGCAAGCTCCTCACTGCTCTGGCCATGGTTACCTTCACTCGCATGGGGGGGCCTGTTGCTGTCCCTGCTGATCCCCCTTGCATATTGCCGTGCCTGGCGGTGGCTGTTTCTCCTGCTCGGCATCCTCTGGATGCAGGCCAATCTTGCCTATCGGCTGGCCTGGCTGGAGCGGTTGGGCGATCAGACGAGCCACATGATAACCGCACAGCTGCAAAGTGCAGAGCCCGAGGGGGATAAATTTGTCCGGCTGCTGCTGCGGGTGAGCACCCTCGACGAGCAACCGGTGACACCTGAGCCCCTGATCCGGGTCAATGTCTATCAGGCATTACCCGCCATGACGGTAGGCAGCCGGATCACCCTGGTGACCTCGTTGAAACCGGCTCACGGTCTTGCCAACGAGGCGGGGCTGGATGGGCGGCGTCTGCTGCTGGGCAAGGGGATCACCGCCACCGGCAATTGGCGCCGGGTGATCGACATTCAACAGGCACCTGTGGGGTGGCGCGAACGTTGGTTGGGCGCGGCGACCGAGAGTTGGCGTCCGCTTGATTATGCTCCCTTGCTGGCGGCGCTCACTTTTGGCGAGCAGAGTGGCATCACAGATGCCCAGTGGGAGCTGTTTCGCGGCAGCGGCCTGACCCATATCATCGCCATTTCAGGGCAGCACATTGCGCTGGTGGCGGTGCTCGGGTGGTGGCTGGGCAGGCTGTTTGGCCTGCGTGGCGCCATCATCACCTCCCTGCTGTTTGCCGCCGTCTACAGCGCGTTGGCCGGGTTTGCGGTGGCCACCGAGCGGGCCCTGATCATGGTGCTGGTGTGGAGTGTGCTGCGCTGGAGCCGGCGGGAGTGGCCGGCCTGGCGCATCTGGCTGTGGGCCTTTGTGGTATTGACCCTCTGGGATCCCTTCGCCCTCTATTCGGCCGGCTTCTGGCTCTCGTTTCTGGCGGTGGCCATCTTGCTGTTGGTGGGATATCTCCACGACAAGCCGGGACTGTGGCAGATCCAGCTCTGGCTGTTGCTCGGTCTGCTGCCGCTGCAACTGGCGTTGTTCGAGGGGATCGCGCCCCTCGCCATGGTGATCAACCTGTTGGCGGTGCCGCTCTTTTGTATCGCCATCATCCCGCTGGCGTTGATTGGGGTGCTGCTGGCGCCGATCTCCACTTTGCTTGCCTACGGCCTGTTCTGGTTGGCGGATCTGGGGCTCGGGTGGGTGTTGACCATCCTGAATTGGCTTTCCGATCAACTGCAACTGTGGTGGCCACTGCCCGGCTGGTGGCTGCCGCTTTGCACCCTGCTGTTGCTGCTCTGGTTCGCCGCGCAGTGGCGCCCGGCACGTTGGCTGTTGCTACCGGGTCTGTGTGCGCTGTTGTTGGCGCTCTGGCCAACGCCAGTCCGCTGGCAACTGCGGGTGCTGGATGTGGGGCAGGGGCTGGCGGTGCTGATCAGCAAGGGGGAGCGTGCCATCCTTTATGACACCGGTGATCGCTATCCCGGAGGCTACAACATGGCGGACGCGGTGATTCTGCCTCAGCTGAGCCATCTGGGGATCCGGGTCATCGATCGCCTCATCATCAGCCACAAGGATCGGGACCATGCCGGCAATCGCAAGCGACTGCTCAGCGCCATGCCGGTGCGCCACGAACTCTCCTCTTACCCCTTTAGTGAGAGAACAACGCTCTGCCAGCGTGGGCAACAGTGGCGCTGGCAGGGGCTCTCGTTTGCAGTGCTCTGGCCCGAGCGCCCCGGTGGCGGGCGCAATAACGATGGCTGCGTGGTGCGCATCAGCGATGGGCAGCGCAGCATATTGCTGAGCGCCGATATCGAACGGCAGGCCGAACAGCGACTGGTGGCGCTGGAGGGGGAGGGGTTGGCCAGCACCCTGCTGGTGAGCCCCCATCATGGCAGTCGCACCTCCTCCACGCCCCCGTTTGTCGCGGCGGTGGCGGCAAAGGAGGTGATCCACAGTGCCGGTTTTATGAATCAGTGGGGCTTTCCCCGTCCCGATGTGGTGGCCCGCTATCGGGATGCCCGCCAGTGGATCACCGGTCAGCAAGGGTCGATTCTGGTCGAACCCACCGCAGCGGGCTTGAGCGTCACCGCCGAGCGAGATCTGGGGCCCTGGTACCGGCGCAGTGGTGAGTGGTGGAGACCGCGAGTGTGGTTTGAGCAATAATCGGCCATTTCTGCCGTGTAGGAATGCGATATAGGTGGCGGCGCTTGGTGTAAGCCTGCGCTTTGGCTAGAATAGCCCGTCATTTCCATTACTAACGGCTATTCATGCAACAAGAAACCTCACAAGAGAGCTGGCCAGTATTCAAACGCCTGCTCGGTTATGTCCGTGATCGCAAGCTGGGCCTGGTCGGTGGCATCATCGGGATGCTGGGCTACGCCGCCGTGGATACCACCTTTGTCTACTCCATCAAGCCGCTGATCGATCAGGGCATTAATGGCAACGACAGCACCGTTCTGAAATGGATGCCCTTCTTCGTCCTCGGCATCGTGGCCCTGCGCGGTGTCGCCAACTTTCTCTCCAACTACTGCATGGCCTGGGTCGGCAACCACGTGGTGATGCGTCTGCAACAGCAGGTGTTCAATCACATGGTGGCGATGCCGATGAGCTTCTTCGACCGTCAGAACACCGGCCATCTGCTCTCCAAGGTGACCTATGACGCGAGTCAGGTCTCCTCGGCGGCAAGTACCACGCTAGTGACCCTGGTGCGGGAAGGGGCGACCGTGGTCGGCCTGCTCGGCCTGATGTTCTGGCACTCCTGGCAGCTGTCAGTGATCTTTTTGGTGGTTGGCCCGCTGGTGGGCATCATCATCGGCCTTATCAGCCGTCGTTTCCGCCAGATCAGCCGTCACATCCAGCAGGCGGTAGGGGATATCACTACCTCCACCGAGCAGATGCTCAAAGGGCACAAAGAGGTGCTGATGTTTGGTGGCCAGAAGGTGGAAGAGAAGCGCTTCTTCCAGGTCAGCAACAACATGCGCCAGCAGACCATGAAGATGGTCGCTGCCGATGCCATCGGCAGCCCTGTGGTGCAGATGGTTGCCTCCATCGCGCTGGCGGCCTTCCTCTATGTAGCTACCATCGACAGTGTGCGCAGCGAGCTGACTGCCGGTACGTTTACCGTCATGATCACCTCCATGATGATGCTGCTCAAGCCGCTGAAAAGCCTGACCGACGTCAACAACCAGTTCCAGCGCGCCATCACTGCCTGCCACAGCCTGTTTGGCCTGCTCGACAGCGAGCCGGAGCAGGATACTGGCACCCGCACTCTGGAGCGTGCCCGCGGCGAGATCGAGTTTCGCAACGTCACCTTCACCTACCCGACCAAGGACACCCCGGCGCTGCACAACGTCAGCTTCAAGGTGGAGGCGGGTAAATCGGTGGCGCTGGTGGGCCGTTCCGGCTCTGGCAAAAGTACCATTGCCAGCCTGCTGACCCGCTTCTACGACATCGATCAGGGCGAGATCCTGCTGGACGGCATCAACATCCGCGAATACAAGTTGAGCGAGCTGCGCAAGCAGTACGCGCTGGTCTCCCAGCATGTTCACCTGTTCAATGACTCGGTGGCCAACAACATCGCCTACGCCGCAGAAGACAAATACAGCCGCGACCAGATCGTGCAGGCCGCCCGTATCGCTCATGCCGACGAGTTCGTCAGCAAGATGAGCAACGGGTATGACACTGTGGTTGGCGAGAACGGTGCATCCCTCTCCGGTGGTCAGCGTCAGCGTGTTGCCATCGCCCGCGCCCTGCTGCGCGATGCGCCGGTTCTGCTGCTGGATGAGGCCACCTCGGCCCTCGATACCGAGTCCGAGCGCCACATTCAGGCGGCTATCGACGAGCTTTGCAAGGCGCGTACCTCGCTGGTGATCGCCCACCGTCTCTCCACCATCGAGAAGGCAGACGAGATCCTGGTGATCGACGAAGGTCATATCGTCGAGCGCGGGAACCACGAAGCATTGATGGAGCAGCGTGGCACCTATGCCCAGCTGCGCGCTATTCAGTTTGGCAACGCGGGAAGCAAGGCCTGATGCTGGAACGGCTCTGGTATCGCAAAAGTGGCTGGCGCTGGTTGCTGGCCCCCTTTGCCCTGCTGTTCGCCATCATCAGCGGCAGCCGCCGCTACGCCTATCGTCATGGCTGGCGCAAGGGGTATCGCTCCTCCTTGCCGGTCATTGTGGTGGGCAATATTTCGGTGGGGGGCAATGGCAAGACGCCAGTGGTGGTCTGGCTGGTGGAGCAGTTGCAAGCCCGCGGCTATCGCCCCGGGGTGGTGAGCCGTGGTTATGGCGGCAAGGCGCCCCATTACCCCTATCGGCTGGATGAGACCAGCACCACGGCGCAGGCCGGAGATGAGCCGGTGCTGATTGCCCGGCGCTGCGGCTGTCCGGTGGTGGTTGCCCCGAAACGGGCCGACGCGGTACGACTGCTGGAGCAGAGCGGTGAAGTGGATATCATCATCACCGACGACGGCCTGCAGCACTATGCGCTGGCCCGCGACATCGAGCTGGTGGTGGTGGATGGTGCCCGCCGTTTCGGCAACGCCTGCTTGCTGCCGATGGGGCCGCTGCGCGAGCCGGTCACTCGTCTCAAACGGGTGGACGCCATCATCTGCAATGGCGGCGAGCCGGGCAAGGGGGAGTACCCCATGCAACTGGTCGCCGACACCCCGCGCCGGGTGCGCGACGATGCCCCGCTGGCTGACCCCTTGTCGGGGCCGGTCGATGCGTTGGCTGGGATCGGTCATCCGCCCCGCTTCTTTGCCACCCTGGAAGGGCTCGGCTATCAGCTGGATCAGCAGGCCGCCTACGGCGATCATCACCCCTTCGATCGGGATGAGCTGGTGGGCCGCTTTGCCAGCAAGCCGCTGCTGATGACCGAGAAGGATGCGGTCAAGTGTCGTCCGTTTGCCCTCGATAACTGGTGGTATCTGCCGGTCAGTGCCGAGTTGCCCGCCTCCCTGCTCGATGCCCTGCTGCACAAGCTGGGGACGAAGGGGAAGGGCGCGGCCAGGGCGCAAGATTAATCTCTCTCGCCTCGGCGGGGGAGCAGGGGGTTGATATGCCCCGTATGGAATATCTGGTTGCTCGACATCCATCGCTGGCGTGATGAAGCCGCCAGCGCGACATCGTTGAAGGAGTATCGTTTTGGCTTTGGACATCAAGTTGCTCGACATCATCGCCTGCCCGGTCTGCAAGGGTAAGCTGCATTACAACAAAGCAGTCCATGAGCTGGTCTGCCGTTTTGACAAGCTGGCCTATCCGCTGGAGGAGGGGATCCCGGTGCTGCTGGAGAACCGTGCCCGTCCGCTCAATAGCGATGAGCTACCGTCATGAGTTTCGTCGTCGTCATTCCGGCCCGCTATGCGTCAACCCGTCTGCCGGGCAAGCCGCTGGCTGATATCCATGGCAAGCCCATGGTGCAGCACGTGGTGGAGAAAGCCCTGCAATCCGGTGCCGATCGGGTGATCGTCGCCACCGATGACGAGCGGGTGCAGCAGGCACTGCTGAGCACCGGCGTCGAGGTGTGCATGACCTCACCGGATCACCAGTCCGGCACCGAGCGTCTGGCCGAGGTGTGCCGTCACTTCGGCTTTGCCGCCGATACCATCATCGTCAATGTGCAGGGGGATGAGCCGCTCATTCCGCCCGCCATCATTCGTCAGGTAGCGGATAATCTGGCCGCCGCCACGGCGCCGATGGCGACCTTGTCGGTGCCGATCAAGGATGCCGAAGAGGCGTTCAACCCGAACGCAGTGAAAGTGGTGACTGACAAGGATGGCTACGCCCTCTACTTCAGTCGCGCCAGCATTCCCTGGGATCGGGATCGCTTTGCCAAGAGCCATGAGCAGATTGGTGACCACTACCAGCGCCATATCGGCATCTACGCCTATCGCGCCGGCTTTATCCAGCGTTACGTAGACTGGGCACCGAGCGTGCTGGAGCAGGTCGAGGCGCTGGAGCAACTACGGGTGCTCTGGTACGGGGAGAAGATCCACGTCGCCCAGGCCCTTGAAGCGCCGCCGGTCGGGGTGGATACCCAGGCCGATCTTGAGAAGGTGCGGGCCTTTTTGGCCAAGTGATGGCCACAGCACTAAAGTCATGAAAGACGGTGTCGCAAGGCACCGTTTTTTGTTTTGAAAATTTATATAATTATTTGATTTTAAACGCTAAACATGGGTTTTCTCAAACTTTTGGCGTGCATGGTTTGCCAAAGCGACGAGTTTGGTTATGATGCAAGACGCCCTGTTAACCCTAACCGGGCGGCTAAAACGAGATAAAACGGGGTGTTTGGGTGATAAATGTATTCCTGGTCGATGATCATGAGCTGGTGCGTACAGGGATAAGACGCATTCTTGAAGATGTGCGCGGGATCAAGGTGGTGGGTGAGGCACAGAGCGGCGAGACCGCAGTTACGTTCTGTCGCCAACACCATCCGGACGTGATCCTGATGGACATGAACATGCCGGGTATTGGTGGTCTGGAAGCGACCCGCAAAATTCTGCGGATCCGCCCCGATGTACGCATCATAGTGCTGACCATTCATTCAGAAAATCCGTTCCCCACCAAGGTGATGCAGGCAGGCGCCGCCGGTTACCTGACCAAGGGGGCTGCTCCTGACGAGATGATCCAGGCGATCCGGTTGGTGCACTCCGGTCAGCGTTACATCTCCCCGGAGATTGCCCAGCAGATGGCCCTCAGCCAATTTGCCTCCGCTGACGAGAATCCCTTCAAGTCCCTCTCCGAGCGCGAACTGCAGATCATGATGATGATCACCAAGGGGCAGAAGGTGACTGATATCTCCGAGCAGCTCAACCTGAGCCCGAAGACGGTCAACAGCTACCGCTATCGGCTGTTCAGTAAGCTGGGGATCAACGGTGACGTGGAACTGACCCATCTGGCCATTCGCTATGGCATGCTGGATGCCGATACCCTCTAATCGGGTGGCGTGTGGTCACAAAGGCGGCGAGTGCCGCCTTTTTGCTTTTCTGCCCCTTTGCTTTTCGGGCGGCGAGGGCAGTATGCTCTGCCCGTCAATTTTTGCCTTTGTGTGAGCCGAGTAGCTGATGACCCTCTCTCCCGAACCTCTCTTCGACAGCAAGGCGTTTTTGAGCGCCGTCACCCATCAGAGCGGTGTCTACCGCATGTATGACAGCGGTGGCACCGTGATCTACGTGGGCAAGGCCAAGGATCTGAAAAAGCGGCTCGCCTCCTACTTTCGCACCAACGTCGACAGCATCAAGACTCGCACCCTGGTGCGCCAGATCGCAGATATCCAGGTCACCGTCACCCACACCGAGACCGAGGCGCTGATCCTCGAGCACAATCTCATCAAGCAGTACCAGCCCCGTTACAACGTGCTGCTGCGGGACGACAAATCCTACCCCTGGATCATCATCACCGCGCACCAGCATCCACGCATCGGCGTCCATCGCGGTGCCCGCAAGATCAAGGGAGAGTACTTCGGCCCGTACCCCTCTGGCGGTGCGGTGCGCGAGAGCCTGCACCTGATGCAGAAAATTTTTCCGGTGCGTCAGTGCGAGGATGCGGTCTATGCCAACCGCACCCGTCCCTGCCTGCTCTATCAGCTCAAGCGCTGCGCCGGCCCTTGCGTGCCCGGACTGGTGAGCGAGGCCGAATATGCCCAGCAGGTTGAGCTGGCCAAGCTGTTTCTGGCGGGCAAGAACCAGCAGGTGATTGGCGAATTGGTGGGCAAGATGGAGTCCGCCAGCGGCGATCTGCGCTTTGAAGAGGCGGCCCGCTACCGGGACCAGATCCTGGCGCTACGCCGGGTCACCGAGCAGCAGTCGGTGAGCGGCAACGTGCTGGACGAGCTGGATGTGGTGGGGGTGGCCTTCCAGCAAGGTGCTGCCTGTATTCACGTGCTATTTATCCGTCAGGGCAAGGTGCTCGGTTCGCGCAGCTACTTCCCGAAAGTGCCGGCCGATACCCAGCTCGACGAGGTGGTGCAATCCTTCCTGCTGCAGTTCTATCTGTCGGGGCAGGGGGGGCGGCAGATCCCGAGCGAGGTGTTGCTCGATGTGGCGCTGGAGGACGAGAGCGTCATCGCCGAGACCCTGAGCCAGACAGCAGGCTACAAGGTGCGGGTGGTGAGCCGTACCCGCGCCGAACGGGCCCGCTTTATCAAGCTCGCCTCCATCAACGCCGAGACGGCGCTGCGCTCGCGGCTGGCTCACAAGAGCACCATCACCGCCCGCTACAACCAGCTGGAAGAGCTGCTGGAGCTGGAGCGCCCCATCGCCCGCATGGAGTGTTTCGATATCTCCCACACCATGGGGGAGCGCACCGTGGCCTCTTGCGTGGTGTTCAACCGGGAGGGGCCGCTCTCATCGGAATATCGTCGTTTTAATATCGACGGTATCACTGGCGGTGATGACTACGCGGCGATGGAGCAGGCGCTGGAGCGCCGCTTTGGCAAGCCGCAGGAGCCGGACAAGGTGCCGGACGTGCTGTTTATCGACGGTGGCCTCGGCCAGTTGCGCCGCGCCGAAGAGATCCTGGCCCGTCAGCTGGAGTTCCTCGGCGGCAAATATCCGCTGCTGGTGGGGATTGCCAAGGGGGTCACCCGCAAGGCGGGGTTGGAAACTCTCATCATGGGGGAGAGTCACGAAGAGTTGCATTTACCGGCAGATATGCCCGCTTTGCACCTTATTCAGCATATTCGCGATGAATCCCACCGTTTTGCCATTACCGGCCACCGGGCCAGACGGGCCAAGGCCCGCACCAGCAGCAGTCTGGAGGATATTCCGGGGGTGGGGCCGAAACGGCGGCAGGCGCTGCTCAAATATCTGGGCGGCCTGCAGGAGGTCAAAAAGGCGAGCGTGGATGAACTGGCCAAGGTTCCCGGCATCAGTCAGGAGCTGGCCCAGACCATCCACGATGGCTTGCACAGCGCCTGAGCAGGGTTAGCGGTATGGCAACATCGCTAACTCCTTGATGCACAAGAGCCGTGACGCGGGGGGGCCGTAAATGCCATAATGGCCCTCGCATTTTGAGAAGATTGATGGATTAAAAAGACCAAGACGGGCGCCAGTGCGGTTGCATCGCAAATCGGCTTTGGCGCACTATGTAGCGACGTACAAGAAGTGGCTGAAAATAATGACAAACATACCTAACCTGTTGACGTTTTTCCGGATTTTGCTCATTCCCGTCTTCGTCATCCTGTTCTATCTGCCTTATCAATGGTCCTATCTGGCTGCCGCCATCATCTTTATTCTGGCTGCTGCTACCGACTGGTTTGATGGCTATCTGGCTCGTAAGCTCAATCAGTCCACCGCCTTTGGCGCCTTCCTTGACCCGGTTGCCGACAAGATCATGGTCGCTGCCGCACTGGTGGTCATCGTCGAACACTACAACACCATTTGGGTGACCATCCCCGCCATGACCATGATTGGCCGCGAGATCATCATCTCCGCCCTGCGCGAATGGATGGCCGAGCTCGGCAAACGCTCCTCGGTTGCGGTCAGCTGGATTGGCAAGTGGAAGACCATGATCCAGATGGTGTCACTCACCGGTCTGATTTGGCAATATAACGTCTGGATGGTATGGCTCGCCTATGTGATGCTCTATGTCGCTACAGTGCTCACCTTCTGGTCGATGTTCCAGTACATGAAGGCGGCCTGGGGCGATTTGACCCACCACGCCAACCTGTGAGTCACTGGCGCCGCAAGGTGAGGTTTCCGCTGATTTGAGGCAGGAAACGGCCAAAGGCGCTAAAACTGTTCAAAAAGGGCAAAAAATGCCCGAACGATCAGGTAATTAAATATTTCTGGTTGACTGGGCGAGGAACATCGCTAGAATGCGTCCTCGTAGTCAGGCAGTCAGCCAGACCAATGCGGGAATAGCTCAGTTGGTAGAGCACGACCTTGCCAAGGTCGGGGTCGCGAGTTCGAGTCTCGTTTCCCGCTCCAAATTCAGACAATAGAGAGCCAACTCTCTTTTGCATGGCGCGTTAGCAAAGCGGTTATGCAGCGGATTGCAAATCCGTTTAGTCCGGTTCGACTCCGGAACGTGCCTCCATATTGACAAGCCCGCCACGCGAGCTTGATACCGATTGCGGTGCCCGAGTGGTGAAATCGGTAGACACAAGGGATTTAAAATCCCTCGACGTTCGCGTCGTGCCGGTTCGATTCCGGCCTCGGGCACCATTAATACTTCCAAAGTATTCCGAAAAAGTTCAAAAAACCCAGTGAATTCAACGTCTCTGGGTTTTTTTACGTCCAGAACATTCCGAGTCATTCCTAACACATCCGCTATAAATTGGTATACGCTTAGGTATACATCGATTCGATAAAGGAGTCGTATACCAATGCCGCGAACCACCAGACCCTTGTCTGATACCGAGTGTCGCAATGCCCGCCCGCGAGAAAAAGACTATTCCCTGTTCGATGGGAATGGCTTGCACTTATTGGTCAAAAAGAACGGTACCCGTTCGTGGCGCTTCAAGTTCACTAAGCCTGATGGTAAGGCCGGGCTGATGGCGTTTGGTGATTACCCCATCCTGTCGTTGACGGAGGCCCGTGCCAAACACGCTGCCGCACGAAATTTGTTGGCCAAGGGTATTGACCCTGTCGTCCATAAGCAGCAGGTGCGTAACGACATTACCCGCAAACAAGTGAATAGTTTTGAGGCTGTTGCCCGTGAATGGCATGCAAATAATGCTGGCAAGTGGTCCTCCGATCACGCTTCACGCATCTTGACCCGGCTTGAAAAAGACGTGTTTCCATTGATTGGCCATTGCCCCGTTGCCGAACTCAAGACTCGTGACCTGCTTGTTCCACTGCGTAAGATAGAGCAGCGAAATGCGCTTGATTTGGCAGGACGAGTGCGGCAACACATCAATGGCATAATGAGTTATGCAATGCGAACTGATTTGATTGAGGCCAATCCTGCCGCTGATTTGACGGGGGCGTTGTCGGTTCGCAAAGTCCAGCATCATCCCGCGCTGCCGCTGCAGGATATTCCCGAGCTGGTGCGTCGTCTCGATAGTTATTCGGGACGTCTGCTGACCAAGATGGCGGTGAAATTCACCTTGTTAACCTTTGTCCGTTCGAGTGAATTGCGCTTCATGCGCTGGGATGAGCTCGATATCGAGCGAGCAATCTGGACGATCCCGGCGTCCCGCGATCCCATTGAAGGGGTTAAACATTCACATCGTGGTGCCAAGATGCGAGAACCGCACTTTGTGCCGTTGTCACGCCAGGCACTGGCCATCATTGAGGCGATCCGCCCTTTGACCGGGCGTTTTGATCTGGTATTTGCCGGTGACCATGATGTATCAAAACCCATGAGTGAAAACACCGTGAATAGTGCCTTGCGCCGCCTGGGTTATGACACCAAGGTGGAGGTATGCGGTCATGGCTTCCGGGCGATGGCCTGCAGCGCGTTGCTTGAATCAGGCCAATGGAGTGCGGATGCCATTGAACGGCAGATGAGCCATAAGGAGCGTAACGGTGTGCGGGCGGCTTACATTCATCGGGCCGAATTTATCACCCAGCGGCAACAGATGGTGCAATGGTGGGCTGACTGGCTGGACTGTTGCAAGCATCACTATGTGCCACCCCATGAATTTACCGGGTTGGAGAGCAATGTAATTCACTTGCCAAACAGTCTGTCTGTATAGACGGATCGGGTTGTCAATCAGCATCGAAAAATGACCAGGGATCAGCGTCCAACATTGACCAGGGTTAGCTGGCTGATTTCATCCTCTGTTTGAAGCGATAGGCGTCGTTGCCTGTCTCGATAAACTCACATGATCCTATCCAGCATCACCGTTGTCATCTTCTCCACTTGCTGAAGGCCAGGTTGGAGGTCAGGAGCGGGCTGGTGCGCTTGCGCAGCTTGCTGATCAGGTGAAACAGCAGAGCGCCTCCGCTTTCGGCAAACGGCAGATAGCTCAGTTTGCCCAGAATCACTGCATCGACATTGACCAACCGAATGGCAAGCAGCCCGGCTTTGCCTGCCACCTTTTCCTGCTCCAGTTCGCTGACCAGTACACCACTGTATAGAAACGCACTCGCTTGACCCGGCCCTCAGCATTGCATCCCAAGGCGATGCCAGGTGGGTTTGACCCGTCCCGGTTCCGCCGTTCAACAGCAGATTTCGTTGCTGTTCCAGGAAGTCATCCACACCTACTCGCCATTTAATTTCCCTTGTCAAGTGCGTCTCTGACGGGGTTTCCCCCTGTAGGGTTAGGAATTGGTGACGAAATGATAAAAATAAGGAGCCATGCTGGTGCATTTCGTTCCAGTACATGACAGGGAATGACTAACATGGCTAAAGAAAGCAAACCCACTCTGACCATTATTCGCCGTAATGAGGTTGAAGCCCGCACCGGGCTGTCCCGCTCTACCATCTACGCCAAAATGCGTCCCAATCCGAAGTACCCCAATGTTTATGACCCGACCTTTCCCAAACCGGTGTCCATCGGCGCAAAAGCCGTTGGTTGGATTGAAGAGGAGTTGGAAGCATGGCTCATCGCCCAGATCCAGAAGAGCCGTGAGGCGTAAGGAGGCGAGGATGACAGTCACCAATTACGCAAAAAAGAGCCGCCATGGTACGGCGGCCTCTTCGGTTAGCATGTTTGATATTGGCCAGATAATTAAACCTAGCGCTGAGAGCGTAGCACCTGCGCGCTCGCTGGCAAGCAAAAGCCTGTGCCGCGCAAAGTCGGTGATAATTAGCAGGGATGTTATTTGTGGCCAGTTCGCCCTGTATGGTGCTTCCCCTAGCACCAACAGCGCGCGCATCGAGGAAATGCACCGCCTTCAGGAAGCCTATGAGAACGATGACGGCGTGTCACTGTTCGATCACAAGCGTGCCATGCTGCGCGTGGTAGGGGGTACGGTATGAACGCAACCCTGCAAGCCAAGGCTGCAAATATCGAGGCCAACGGTCACGCTGTCATTCCGTATCAGGACAACGGCAACCCGAAACCCTATGGCAATGAGCAGCGCTACCCGTCCTCCATGGTGCGTGAGGATGACACCCTGTTTGGTGTTCGCTTGGATGAAATGGTCCTGCTGGACCTGGACGGTAACAAGGTACCCGAGGCGCCGCACCCCAGGGATCTGCTGGCGATGCTCGGATTGCCCAATCAGACGCTCCCGATCCAGTACCGGATGCTCACCGACACCCTGCCTGACGGTTCGTATCACTGGCTGTTCCGCTTGCCAGCAGGGGTAGACCTTGCCAGCTTGAAGCAGAGCGTCAACAACGCGAATGGACTGGCCGGCGTAGATGTAAAGACCGGCAATCAGCTGATCTACATCAAAGCCGGTAAGGTGCTGCGCGGCGATACCATCCCCCAACTGGCCGCTCTGCCGGAGGCTCCTGCCATCTTGTTGAGGTGGATCACCAAGCCCAAACATGAGCCAAAGGTGATTGCCCCCATGGTCAGCTCCGCAGAGACCAGCCGCTATGGAGAGAGAGCGTTGACGAGTGCCTGTGAGGCGATTGTCAGCGCGCCGATGGGGAGCCGGAACGAGACGCTCAACCGGGAGGCGCTGGGGGTGGCGCAACTGGTCGCTGGTGGAGAGATCTGCCACGCCGACGCTGAGCGTCAGTTGTTTGCTGCTGGCATGGCGTCTGGCCAATCGGTACAGGAGGTCAAGGCGACTATTGCCAGTGCGCACCAGAAGGGGATACAGGAGCCACGCCAAGCCCCGCCTAAAAGTAAGCTGTTGGCCGATAAGAAGGGCAACCAAAAAACAGGTTCTCTGCTGGCGGCTAATGTTGTTTCTCTGCGCCCTGAGCAGGACGACGCGGCGCTGATGCTGGATCAGATGAGTGCCTGCCAGCGCGGGGAGGCACTGGTTTCTAGTCTGGGAACCCTGGCCATCAATGTCGACACGAGCCAGGTGTACCGTTACACCGGCAGCCTGTGGGAGTCGATGCCGGATGCGGTGCTTGCGCGCTGTATGACGGCAATGTTTAAGCAGCAAGGCGCCAAACACAGTGCCCGGATAATCAACACTGCTGTGGATACCATGAAACTGGGCCTTGATGAGATACCGCGTCCGGCGCTCAACCTGATTGGTTTTGCCAATGGGGTCTATGACTTAGTGCTCCGCGCGTTTCGCCCGCATTCCCTCGTCGATGGTTTGCTGACTCACAACGGGATCGAGTACAGCGAGCCGCTGGTGGGGGAAACCCTGGCGCATTGTGCCCCCCACTTCATGAAGTGGCTGAGCTACGCAACCGACAATGATGCGGCCAAGATGGATCGCATTAACGCGGCGCTGTTTATGGTGCTGGCGAATCGCTACGACTGGCAGTTGTTCCTGGAGGTGACGGGGGAAGGCGGCAGTGGCAAATCGGTCATGGCAGGTCTGTGCGAGCTGCTGGTTGGCCAAGAAAACGTGGGCAGTAGCTCGATGAAACTGCTCGAGAGCAACTTTGGTCTGGAGAATGTCTGGGACAAACGCCTGATCTTGTTGCCGGACCAACCTTCGTACGTTGGCGATGGCCACGTGCTCAAGGCGATCACTGGTGGCGATAAAGTATCGGTCAACCCTAAAGGTAAGGCGATTTTCAGCACTCGGATCCCAGCTGTGTTGCTGGCCACCAACAACGTGCCGATGGTGTTTAACGAGCGCAACGGGGGGATCGCTCGTCGCCGGGTGATCTTCCACTTCGGACGAGTGGTGGCATCGGCTGATCGGGATGGGGCGCTTGGCGACAAGATTGCTGCTGAGTTACCGGTGATCATTCGCCATCTGCTGACCCGGTTTGCCGACCCTGACCTGGCCAAGCGTCTGCTGGAGGAGCAACGGGATGGTGCTGATGCACTGGCGGTGAAACGCGAGGCTGACCACGTACTCGACTTTTGCGCCACCTTGGCGTTTCTGGCTGAGCCGCAAGGGTTCTGTATGGGGGGAAATGTCGCCGTGATGAAGGAGCCGAGAAAATTCCTGTATCACCTCTACCTGGCTTATCTGGAGTACCACGGCTTGAACCGCCCACTCTCGCTTAATTCATTCAGCAAAGCCGTTAAACAGGCTGCAAAGGAGCTGGGCGCGGAGTACAAGACGCGCAAGACCAATGGCCAAACTCAAACCAATGTTGCACTCACCGAACTGGCAGAGGAGTACCTTCCGCGGGCCCTGAAGGCCGACATTACTTAATGAGGCCGAACGGTGGTGACAAGAAGGCTCCTTGCGGGGCCTTTTTTTCTAACTTGAGGGGAGGGGGCATACCCCATTTCATAGTCACTGAGTCACTTTACTGTGTGAATGTCTTGTCCTGCACGGGTTGGGATGCAGTGACCAACATTGATTCATGGTCACTGTTTGTCACTGGGTCACTGCCCTGATGCTTCTTGATGGATGGCAGATGGGAGATGACGCAATGAGTGGATCAGTGAAAGCAGTGCCCAAAAGAGTGATGTGAGTGACTCCCAGAGACCATGAAAAATCATGGTCACTAGCTGCTAGCCCAATGATGGCGGGATGTTTATCAAAACAGTGACCAAGTGACTATCACAGACAACTTCTTGCCACACACAGCTGCGTTTGCACTGACGGGGCTCCCCCTGTAGGGCTGGATACCTACTTGCCTCCTCGGAAATACTGGTCGCCTATGATCTATTCCCCTATGCATTCAACAGATTCCCCAGACTGGTACAGTATCGAATTTGCGTACTGTGCTGGCCGCCAGAGTGTTCGCCAGATAGCGATAGAGCACGGCATTTCACATACCGCCATTAACAAGCGGGCCAAGACGCACAAATGGTCAAGAGTCACAACACCTGTTAACGCTGCCTCATCTTCAGCTATGCCTACGGCTCCTATAAGTGGCGCAGAACACGTGGATTCTACAACTCAAGTTATGATCCCAGTTGTCACTCCTCAGGTTTCCACGGTGGAAACCAATACGTCGAATCCCAAGCCGGTAACAAGAGGCCGTCGGAGCGCATACACGAACGAGTTGGGGGAGGCCATATGTAGCGCCATTGCTGATGGGGTGAGTCTACGCGCAGTGTTGGCTCGTCCGGGTATGCCGTCCAAATCCATGGTGATGCGCTGGTTGGCTGATGAACGCTACGTAGAATTTAGGGACCAGTACGTGTGTGCGCGCGAGGATCTTGCCGACAAACTGGCCGACGAGATCCTCCAAATCGCCGATGACGGCAGCAATGACACCTTCCTCGACGCCAACGGGAACGTAAAAGTTAACCATGATGTGATTGCTCGTGCCCGCCTGCAGATCGATGCTCGTAAATGGCTGGCCGCAAAGCTGGCTCCCAAGAAGTATGGCGATGGGGGGCGGCGAGAAAATTCGGGCGTTAACCACGGGAGCATGCAGGTTAAATCGACAGTCACGTTTGTTAATCCACCCAACATAGTCGAGATGCAGATCTGAACTGGATGATACCGAACAGCATGTTCCTCAAATGCTTCGATGCGCTGGATCAGGGCTAGGGTGGGGTTGTATGGATCTGCAGATGGGCGCAGTGGGTGCAGAGCGCAGGCCTAACAACCGCACAAGGTCACGCTACCACCTCTTGCAATACCGGGCGGGAGCTGGCCGGGCGCGCGAGCCGAATTGGTTGCGTCGTGAGATCCTACAGGACTGCGAAAATTAACCTGTTAACCTTGGTCAATTTTGAACACAGCTCGCTGTTCATTTCGTTACTGATTGACAGAAACTTAACCTTGGTCAATTTTGAACGCGGCTTGCTGTTCATTTCGTTACTGATTGACAGAAACTCTTTATGTTAACATCGTCATCTCTTTGATTTGTCAGGTGATCCACTTTAACGTTTCAGGAACAAAATATTCTTGAACGCTAGAATGCGCGGGTTTCTCTTGAGTTCATTTGTGCAAAGAGCCCAGTCTGGGCGATACAACTGCAACTTATAGCAGTTCAGCCTAGCGGCACCGTTGAAAATCGATATAGGATCTTTGATGAATACCATCGCAAAAACAATCGCAGAACTACGGGTTCTGGTTGGCTACCTAGGGGAGCACGACCAAGCTAATTGGTGGGGCAGCCAATTCTTTGGTGCTACAGCTGCTGCTTTTTTGGCTCCAATATTTAACCGTTCTCTGTTTCTTGCCCAATACCAGGGGTCAACTGCGGCGGCAGCTAAGGTTCACGACGAGGTCATTGGTGTTGGCCGTATCTATCACCTATTTCGTTTGCCGCTTGGGTTAGAGCAAGCTTCTGCTGACGCTCTGAACGACATCACTTTCGTTCAAGCAGTGCAAGCTAGATTGGTAAGTCGTGAGTTTGCGCTGACACGCTTGACTGAATTGGCAAAAAAAACAGAATCCGCATCGCCAGGCCCCGTGTCACTGGGGCTGATGAGTCAAGACATCAGTGCCGAATTACAACGTGCTGCGGGCTTTTATTGTGCCGCCTTCACCTCCGGAATCCAGACGTTCCCCTACATTCGGGAGGCTGAGTGAATCAGCAGCTTTACACTACCCAGCTATCCGCGGGGTTGGGACTTTTAGACGAAACTAGGCAGCTGCTTCAGGTTTATCAACCTGGAATGAATGCATCACAGTTACATGAGGCTGCACTGACATCCGGCCGCTTTCCTTTGGTCACTGCGCGGCGACTACGCAATATCATCGTAGAGTGCTTTGCACCACGTTACCTGCGTGACCCATATGTTGCTTTACGCCTCAAAACCTTGGTGGGTCGCTTCACATCCTCCGAGCTGAATCAATTGTTCTTCCTCTACACTGCACGCGCCAATCTTCTATTAGCTGACTTTGTGCGAGAGGTTTATTGGCCCAGATACGCAGCTGGCCGAAATGATCTTCAACTGGAAGATGCGCATGAATTCATTACACACAATGTCCGGGAAGGCAAAACCAAAGCGCCATGGTCGGACATCACGGTAAAGCGCAATGCCTCGTATTTGATGGGCTGCTGCGCCGACTATGGATTGCTCACCACCACAGGCCGCAACCAGCGCTCGATTGCTGCGTATCGCATCTTGCCAAAGGTCGCAGCCTACTTGGCCTACGACTTGAAGTTCAGTGGTCTCGGCGACAACCAAATTGTTTCAAGCTCCGACTGGGATCTCTTCGGGCTGGAACGTGCCGACGTCCGTGATCAATTCAAGCGTCTGTCATTACAAGGCCTGCTCATATTCCAGGCCGCCTCTGATGTCGTGCATATCGGGTGGACCTATAAAAGCATGGAGGAACTGATCGATGTCATCGCTCAAAGCTGATTTCAATGAGTTGATGGAGCGAATCAAGCAAGGGCGCGAGTTTGGCCATGCCAGCTTTGAGCCCATTTTCTACTTGGTTTTTCCGCCCAATCAGATCCTCAATGTAAAGCGTGAAACTCCTGCGTGGGTGCATAGGCTGCGCAATGAAGGTTGGGAGGTAGAGACCTTTTCGATCGCCGAACATGTTGCTGACATTATCGAGAAGGCTCCACTTCGCAAGATCTGGCTTGCGGCCGATCAGAAGGCACCATTGGCATGGAGCAAGACCAATGCGTCGCTCGCCAATGCCATCAGCAACGGCGCATTACAGGCACGCATCGAAGCCAAGCTGGCCACGCTTGAGGGCAAGCCTAAGGCCATTTTGCTAGTCACCGATCTTGAGGCGCTGCATCCCTACACACGCATCGGAGTCATCGAAGGCAAGCTGCAAGGCAAGTTCCATGTGCCCACGGTGTTCTTCTACCCTGGTGTGCGCACCGGCAAGACCCGACTCAAATTCCTGGGGTTCTACCCCGACGATGGCAACTACCGCTCTGTCCACGTCGGCGGCTAATCATTGAGGTAAAACATGACGATCAAAAAACTCTTCGACCCCAGCAAGAACATCAATCGCAGCATTGAAAAGGTCATTACCTATGGCGTGTCACAAGAGGCGCGCCTGAAATCGGAAATCTCCGAATATGTGGTCACCGACAGCATCGACCAGCAGTTCGAGAATCTCCTGCTCAAAATGGAAGCCGCCATGGATATTGGTGGCGAAAATGAAGTCGGCGTTTGGGTGTCAGGCTTCTATGGCTCCGGTAAGAGCTCGTTTACCAAGTATCTGGGGTTGGCATTTGATGACAGCATCACTATTGATGGTGTTCCATTTATTCAGCATCTCCAAGATCGCCTGAAGCGTCAGCAAACCAAGTCCTTGCTTTCGAACGTAGCAAAGCGCTTTCCAGCTGCAGTGCTGATGTTGGACCTGGCCAGCGAACAGGTCGCCGGTGCGACCATGGAAGAGGTGTCAACAGTCCTGTTCTACAAGGTCCTGCAATGGGCGGGCTACTCGCGCAATCTTAAAGTTGCTGCGCTGGAACGTAGACTTAAGAAGGAAGGTCGCTACAACGAATTCCTTGATGCATTCAAAGAAGCTGCGGGCGGTGAAGACTGGAACAACTACCGCAATGACGAGTTGGTGGTCGATAGCCTCATCCCTGAGATCGCGCATAAGCTGTACCCCACGCTTTTCAAGACGCCCACCTCGTTCACCACCGAATCCAGTGAGATCGTCGTGTTCGAAAACGACCGTGTGCGTGAAATGCTGGAGATTGCCCGCGAGGCATCGGGCAAGGAATACATCATCTTCATCATTGATGAAGTCGGTCAGTACGTTGGCCCACGGCCCAACCTGATCCTGAACCTCGATGGTCTGGCGAAGAACCTGAAAAACATCGGTGACGGCAAGGTATGGATTGTCGGTACAGCGCAGCAAACACTTACCGCTGATGACGCGAAGGCTGCCCTCAATTCGCCGGAGCTCTTCAAGCTCAACGACCGCTTCCCGATCCAAATCGCTCTTGAATCCAACGACATCAAGGAAATTTGCTACACGCGGTTGTTGGGCAAGTCGTCAGTAGCTGAAAGCCAATTGGGCGGGTTGTTTGATCAGTATGGCCAACAGCTGCGTCAGAACACCAAGCTGGTCGATGCACGTGTCTATGGCGTCGACTTCGATCGCAAGGCCTTTGTCGATCTCTACCCGTTCCTGCCTGCGCACTTCGACATCCTGCTGCACTTGCTCGGTGCACTGGCTAAGTCTACGGGGGGCATTGGCTTGCGCTCGGCGATCAAGGTGGTACAAGACATTCTGATCGACGGCACAGAGAGCAAGCCAGCCGTAGCAGAGCAAGAGGTTGGCTGGTTAGTTACTACAGTGACGCTGTTTGATGCACTGGATAAAGACATCAAACGCGCTTTCGCCACCTTGCACGCATCGGTCGAGAAAGCCACCAAAATCCGCTTTTCGCATTCCGAGCTGCATCAAAACATCGCCAAGACCGTCGCTGTTCTGCAAATCTTGGGCAACCTGCCTATCACCCGGCAAAACGTCACCAGCCTGATGCACGCCAGCATCTCCGGGGCATCTCAAGCAGATGCGGTGGCCAAAGCGGTTGAAGAGCTAATCAACGACCCCATCGTTCCCTTTGGCGAACAAGACGGCAACCTTTGCTTCTTCAGCGAAAAGCTTAACGACATTGAGCAAGAACGCAGCCAAGTTGCCCTTCGCGGTGTTGAGCTGCGGCGCATCGTCAATGAAGCATTAACCAGTGTTTATGCACCACTGCCGGCTACCCAGTTGCACGGCTCCTACGCCGTCTCTACCGGGCTCAAGGCGCAATCGGCTGGCAACGTGCCCGCATCGTTGGCGGGTGAGCGCAATCAGATCCAAACCATTGTAGAGCTGGTCGACCCCAAAGAAATCGATAACGCACGTACCCGTCTCACTGACGAATCGCGTCACAACTCGTCCAAGTTCAACATCTATCTGGTGGGTCGCACCACGCCGGAAATGGATGAACTGACGGCCGACATCCACCGCTGCCGAGAAATCGCCAACCGCTACCGCAGCGATCCGGATCAAGAGATCCGCGAATACTGCAACGGCCAAGCCGACCGTGCCGAGCACCTCAGCACCAAACTGAGGGCGCAGATCCAGCGCAGTCTGTTGCAAGGCTCGTTCATCTTCCGAGGCCAGGTTGTTGCAGTGGATACGCTGGCAACCGACTTGCAGGATGCCGCGCGTAAGCACCTGAGCGAAGTTGCCGAACAAGTATTCGATCGCTACGCAGAAGCACCGGTGCGCGCCGGAACCGAACTCGCCGAGAAATTCCTCCGAGTCGGCAATTTGTCGGGCATCACCAGCGCGCTCGATCCGCTGAACCTTGTGCAAACCCAAGGCGGGCGGCATAGCATTCGCACCGACCACCTGGCCATGATCAGCATCCGTGATTACATCGATCGCAATGGCACCGTGGACGGCAAACGCCTGACCGACGTCTTTGCTGATGCGCCTTTTGGATGGTCAGCAGACACACTGCGCTATCTGGTGGCAGCCATGCTGCTGGCTGGTGAGATCAAGCTCAAGGTGGCGGGGCGCGAAGTGACCGTCAACGGCCAGCAAGCCATTGACGCTATCAAGACCAACAACACCTTCAAGAGCATCGGTATTTCGCTGCGCGGCGGCGACCGTCCGTCAAACGACGTGCTCGCACGCGCTGCAATCCGGTTGACCGAACTCACGGGCGACACCGTCGTGCCGTTGGAAGACGATATCAGCAAGGTCACCACCAAGCTCTTTCCACAACTGCAGCACCAATATGGCCCGCTCACCGAGAAGTTGCGCAGCCTCAACCTGCCAGGTGTAAATCGACTGCAAAACCTCACGCACGAGATTAACGACGTGCTGCTCACCGATGCGTCGGATGCGCCGCGCCGCTTGGGCAACGAGCAGTCCGAGTTGTTCGAAAGTCTCAAATGGGCGGCCGAAGTCAAACTCAAGTTGGAGCAAGGCCTGGAGCAAACGCTGCGCGATCTGCGTCAGCACTGCACGGCCATTGCCAGCCTGCCGAATGTGGCCTTGCTGGCCAAGCTAAAAGAAGAGTTGGCTGAGGCGCTCAGCCTGATTGAGGAGCGCCTGCAGCAGGCAGACTTCTATCGTTTTGCTGCCGATTTCAGCACCAGCCTCACCACCATTCGCGCCCGCATTCGCGATACGGTGATTGCGATGCAAGACCTGCTCAAAACACGCATTAAAGAGGCCGAGGTTGACCTTAAGCGCGTGCCGGAATGGGTCAAGCTCACCCAGCAAGAGCAAACCGAACTGCTGGGCAACCTTGAGCGCCTGATTGTAGATGTGGCCCCCGACTTGGCGGGCCTCACCACCATGCTCAACAAGGACTACGAACTGCAATCCCAAGTGCAATCGCTCAAGCATCGCATCGAGCGCTTGGGGCAACAGCGCATCAGGGAAGAGTTAGAAGCAGAAACGACACAACCGGAAGAGGCACATGAGCCAAAACCCATTGTGCAGCGTCAATTCAAAGCGAAGACAAAGATTACTTCATTGAATGATCTAGATGCCCTGATCTCGCAACTGCAACAACTGCGTGGTGAACTGAGATATGCCCATGAGTTTGCGCTCAAGCTCGAATTGCAGGAAGAGGGGGACGCATAAGCATGGCTTTTGATCAATCTACCCGTGGGCGTTTGCAAAAGCTGGTTAACAGTTGTCGCAGCCTGCTCTCCGACGAATTCAGCATTCAGCTTCAGCAGACCTACGGCCTGGACCCCAACACCGGTGAAGTCACGCCCATGGCCCGACTTACCCATCTGGACGACCGCCAGCGTCACACGGCCGAAGTGCTGCGCCAAACCCAGGCGCACTACTTGGGGGCAGATGCCGACGACACCAATCACCGCATTGCAGTGCTCGACCGTATGGTGCGCGAGCAAGCGTTTACCGTGCTCAATCGACTGGCTGCGCTGTTGATGATGGAAGCGCGCGGACAGTTAATCGAGTCGGTCAGCAAAGGCTACCTATCACGTGGCTACCAGCTCTATAGTCGCATTGCCGGTACGGCGCTGGGTGAAACCGGTCAGTCATATCAGGTTTATCTGTTCAGCGTGTTCGACGAGCTGGCGCAAGAGCTACCTGCTCTATTTGATCGCTATGCTGCCAACGGTTTGCTGTTCCCGCGTGAGACCGCCCTGCGTGCACTGCTGGATGAGCTTAACCACTTTGAGATTGCACCGCTCTGGGCTGCAGACGAAACCATCGGTTGGATTTACCAGTACTTCAACTCCAAAGAAGAGCGCAAAGCCATGCGCGATGCCAGCCAGGCTCCACGCAATAGCCGCGAGCTGGCCGTTCGCAACCAGTTCTTTACGCCGCGCTATGTGGTGGAGTTTTTGGTCGATAACACGCTGGGGCGTCTCTGGTTTAACGCCACGGGCGGACAAACAGAACTGCTGGACCGCTGCCAATACTTGCTGGCCAAGCCTGATGAGCAACCGCAAGCAGCCATCAAACTGCGCGACCCACGCACCCTCAAGCTGCTGGACCCGGCCTGCGGCTCTATGCACTTCGGTCTGTATGCTTTCGATCTGTTCCTTGAGATTTACCGTGAAGCCTGGGCCTGGGAACAGCAACATGGCCCAGGTTCGCTCGATGTCTCGACCCATCCCCAAGCTGCACTTAAGCCACTGAGCCAGACTTATGAGGACGAAGCTGCTTTTGCACGCGATGTGCCACGTCTGATTATCGAATACAACATCTACGGCGTAGACATCGATCCGCGCGCCGCGCAGATCGCCACCTTGGCGCTGTGGCTACGGGCGCAGCGTGCTTGGCATGATACCAACGTGAAAGCCAAAGATCGCCCGTGTATTGGTCAAGGCCATGTGGTAGCTGCCATTGCACCACCCGCTGAACGTGAATTGCGCCAACAGTTTGCCGCCAACCTCGATCAACGCGATGCCGAACTGTTCGAAAAGACGCTGCAGCTACTAAAGGGCTTACCGGAGATGGGCGTATTGCTCCAAGTCGAGCGCGAGCTACCGAATCTGATTAGCCAAGTCTATGTGGGCAAGGGCACAGACCTGTTTGCCGCGCAGGAGCAGGAAAGCTGGCAACAAGCTGAGGCGCGCCTGCGCGCTGAACTAACTGAATTTGCCCAGACCGCGAAATCGACCTACCAAGGGCGTCTATTTGCTCAAGATGCGCTACAAGGATTGCGCCTCATTGATCTGTGTCGCGAAATGTTCGATGTGGTAGTGATGAACCCGCCTTTTGGCGCGCTTGCCGCTAACACCAAAGACCAGCTCACCAAAGCCTATCCCCGCAGTAAGAACGATCTGTTAGCCATTATGGTAGAGCGCGGGCTGGAACTTCTGCGTATTGGCGGGCGCATTGGTGCCATCACATCGCGGACTTGCTTCTTCCTTTCGAGTTATCAGAAGTGGCGCGAGGGAGTAGTCTTGGGAATCGCTAAGCCTGAAGTCATGGCTGACCTGGGGTATGGCGTGATGGATGACGCGATGGTTGAAGCCGCTGCATATGTACTGGAGAAGAGGGCATGAGTCATTTTCTGAGACTTTTTAGTGCAGCTAATAAATCGCAAGCACTATTGCAGTCATGTAATGATTTCCGAGAAGCAAAAAATCAGTCCCAATGCTTTGAAGTGAATTCAGAAGAATTTAAAAAAATACCCGGCGCACCCTTCGCGTATTGGATTAGTGACGCAATTAGAAACTTATACATTGAGCTAGACCCCTTTGAAGTCGATGCCGCAATTAGAAAAGCCACAAAAGGTCTGGCTACGACTAATGATGAGCGTTTTATTCGCTCATTTTGGGAAGTAAAAAACACCCACTGGCTGCCCCTTGCAAAAGGAGGTGCATTTTCTGAGTTTTACTCTGATATTCCACTTGTAATAAATTGGGCCAAGAATGGGATCGAGTTGAAAGAATATTTGGACCACAAAATTGGTGAGCCTGGGCAATGGTCTCGATGGATTAATGCAATCGACTATTACCTTAGACCTGGTGTTACCTGGCCTAACTCAACAACACTGGACTTGAATGTACGAGTGTTGCCGAAGAACTGTATTTTTAGTCACATGGGATGTACAGCCTTCTTTGCGGAAGATAAAGCCGAAACGATCTTATCTAACTTGGCAATAATGAACTCTAGTCCATTTAGATTTTTAGTTTCATTGTCACTTGGTCTGGCTGCTGAGGCAAGGAAGCATTATGAAGTTGGAACGATTCAAAAAATCCCTGTTCCTAATCTCAGCAAAAGGCGACAAGAGTCGCTTGCGGTGCTGGCTAATCGAGCTTGGTCGTTGAAGCGCAGACTGGACACCATCGAAGAAACCTCCCATGCCTTCGCATTGCCCGCAGCATTGCGTGCTCGATTGGCCGATTACAACCCGCCTGCTACCGAAGCTGAGTTAATGCGCATTCAATCCGAGATTGATGACATTGCTTTTGATCTCTATAGCTTTAGCGAAGTTGATCGTGATGCCGTGCAAGGCAACCAAGATGTGACCAACGATGGCGATATCGAGGCTAGCGCAGATGATGAAGGCGACGAAGAAGACAGCGCAGCCTCCATTGACCACACGGCCGGCTTATTGAGCTGGGCCGTCGGCGTGGCCTTTGGTCGCTTCGACTGGCGCTTGGCCACAGGTGAGCGCGCAGCACCCGCCGAGCCAGAACCATTCGATCCGCTACCAGCTAAAAGCCCCGGCATGCTGCCAGATGGCGCGGAACCGTTCCATGCGCATGCTGGCATTCTGGTAGACGACCAAGGGCATCCGCACGATCTTGCTCGCTTGGTTGAAGAAGTGCTGAGCCGCGTTGATGTGTCCGTTCCGGATGATGTGCGTCGCTGGCTGCGCAAGGATTTCTTCGCCTTCCATCTGCAGCGCTATTCCAAGAGCCGCCGCAAAGCGCCTATCTATTGGCCGTTGTCCACCGCGTCTGGCAGCTACACGTTGTGGGTCTATTACCCATCCATGAACAACCAAACGTTGTTCACTGCGGTGAATGATTTCCTCGATGGCCCCAACGGCAAACTGACACAAGTCAGCCGTGAATGTGCAGAGTTGCGTATTAAGGGCAGCGGTCGTTCACGTGATGAGGAAAAGCAATTTGAGGCGCTGCAAACCTTCGAGCAAGAGCTCACCGACCTGCGCGACACCTTGCTTAAGATCGCGCCAACCTACCAGCCTAACCACAATGACGGTGTACAAATCACCGCCGCGCCGCTCTGGCCTTTATTCCGCCACAAGGCCTGGCAAAAGGTATTGAAAGACACCTGGACCAAGCTGGAAAAAGGCGACTACGACTGGGCACACCTGGCCATGGCCTACTGGCCAGATCGCGTGCGCGAGAAGTGCAAAACCGACAAATCCCTTGCCATCGCCCATGGGCTGGAAGATTTGTACATCGAGCCAGAGAAGGCTCCCAAGAAAACGCGCGGAAAAAAGAAAGCGGGAGCTAACGCATGAGTATTGCTGAATTTATCCAGGACAAAATATTGCGGCCTCGGTTGCAGAAAGCCGGGAGCCTCGTTGTATATGACCCCGCAGGCTATTACCAAAACGTCTGTAACGGTTTAGCCGACGAAAAGCTGCTGGTTGTAGATGCATCAAAGAGCAGTATTGATAGTCGGGTTGCTGCCATGCAGGGTCTGCGTGAGGTGATCGATCGGCAGCTCGCAGGGATCTTGGTTTATGTGCCAGCAAAAGCGCCCGAAAGCGATGAAGAACGGCAAACTGATCCATTCGCTCCCATCGCTGCAGCGGGAGCAATTTTCCCTGAAGGGGATGGTGACAGCTTTCAAAGCCTTTGCCTGAAGGCGAAGCCAGATCACACCACGGCGATACGGGCTATCTTCGAGCAGGATGCTTCACCTAGTTTTGCTGTGGTGGATGCGATTGGCGGCGGCTTGGGCTGGCCCAACTTGCGTGCGCTACTGGCAGTCGAGTCCGCCCGGGACATTCTGTTTGCGCTGCTTGTGCCAAACGATGCGCAGCAGGCCGCATTGAAAGGCAGCGATAGCTGGGTGACAGAGGCGCGTGATTTACTCCGCAATAGCATGGGGCTGACATTGAAGACTCGGGGCAAGACATGGGACTCTGTGGCCAACGAGTTGTGGCGTTTTGTCTTGTTCAGCGAGTTTGTATTTGATCTGCCTGGTAACTTGCCTGCCAACTTGAATGATGTGCCGCGAGCCGAGGTACATGCCAAACCTTTGATTGAAGACTTGTGTGAGCGGCTGCGTAATGATCGCCGTACCCAGACTACCTATATTGAACGCGCAGAGGAAATGGAGAGGGATTTCAATCTGGTCAGCCATTTTGATGGTTGGTCTGATTTGGGGAATCGAGATACGTTCCCGTTTGAAGAGCGCACATTTTTGAGCCGCGCTATCAACGGTATTTTACGCGATGACATTGACCTGGTAATGAGTATCTCAGAACACCGACAGCAGTCGGTGTGGACAGGCAAAGGCGAGAGCCGTGCCCAGTGGGATTTGATTCGATCTGCTGCTGAGTTGCTGCAAACCTGTGATGACATGGAGCGGCAACTTTCTGATAACGCTCGTAATCTTGATATGCTGGTGGCCTTCTATGTGAGCAACCTGCGTGAGGTTGATCGCTTACATCGCGAGTTCGAGCAGGCAGTGGGTGATTTCGACTGGCAAGATACGCAAAGCATCATGACGCCGGTCAAACAGCAAGTGCGCAAGCAGTATGGCAAACTGGCTGAGAAGGTGCAGCTGATCTTTACCCGGCATGTGCAGCAAAGCGGCTGGCCGCTAGCTGGACAGCTATCGAATGCTGATGTGTTCGACTGCATAGTCGCGCCCAAGTTGCAAAAGAACGGCCACAAGGTGGCGTACTTCATGATCGATGCGCTGCGCTACGAATTAGGTGTAGCGCTAGAGCGACAACTGTTGGAAGACGGACAAGTTGAAATTCAAGCTGCCATGGCGCAGTTACCGAGTATCACGCCTGTCGGCATGGCGAGTTTGCTGCCAGGTGCTGGGCAGCAACTTCGTATCAAGAACGATGAACAGTGTCTGCTACCAATGTTGGGTGATCAGGCGGTGGGCACAGTCGCTCAGCGTATGGATGTGCTTAATAAAAAGTACGGCCAACGTTTCGAAGAGGGGCGCCTAGAAGACTTTGTTCGCGGACGTTTCGATATTTCCCCTGAAACCGACTTGCTAGTGTTGCGTGCGGTTGAGATAGATAGCCACTTTGAAAATCACCCCGACACTGCGCCTGCTGAGATTACCAATGCGCTGAAGCGTATTCGGGTCGCTATCCATAAGTTGAAAGAGCGAGGTTTTCACGAGGTAGTGATTGCGACCGATCACGGCTTCTTCATGAACACCCACGCAGGTGCGGGCGATGTTTGCAGCAAGCCAGCTGGCAACTGGATTGGCATTCATGACCGGTGCGCACTGGGTGACGGTGCTGGCGATGGGAACCACTTGGTTATCTCAGCTGAGAAGATGGGTATACGGGGCGATTTTGCCAAGTTAGTAGCGCCATATTCACTGGCGGCTTACCGTAGTAGCTTGCTCTATTATCACGGCGGTATTTCGCTTCAAGAGTGCGTTGTGCCGGTGATAACGATGCAGTTAAAAGCATCCAATCAGCCTGCTCTTCAGAAAGCCTCAGTAGCGATGAGCTACAAAAACGGTGCCAAGGCAATTACTACTCGTATGCCCGTCATCGATCTTGCAATTGAAACAACAGATATGTTTTCGATTGAAAACAATTTTGAAATTTTGCTGGAAGCCCACAATAAAAAGGGTGATGTAGTGGGCGAGGCTAAAGCGGGAGGTGTTGTCAACCCGGCCACAGGAACATTATCTTTGACGCCCGGTGACAAGGTTCAAGTCACACTCAGGATGCACATGGATTTCGAAGGTAAATTCAAGGTAAAGGCTTTGCATCCAACAACTTATGCAGTGTATTGCCAACTTGACCTAGAAACGGACTATGCGGTGTAAAAATGATGAATGAACTTGACCAAAAGCTAACTGATACCTTTGATGGCAAGGTGTTGCGCAAGGATCTACTCCATCGAATCAAGAAGGGAACTAACGTTCCGACATTTGTGTTGGAGTTCCTGCTTGCGCGCTTTTGTGCGAGTGACGATCAAGCAGAAATGGATGCTGGTATGGAGGCGGTACTAGCCAGCCTGCAAGACAATTATGTAAAACCTGACGAGGCCAATGCCGCGCAGTCAAAGGTTGCAACCAAGGGCAAGCATCGCTTTATCGACAAGGTTCATGTGCGGTATGTCGAGAAAGAAAAGCGCCATTGGGCTTCATTGGAAAACTTCAACTCACAGCGTATCGCTATCGGTGATAAATTTTATCGAGACAATGACCGTTTGCTGGAAGGGGGGATTTGGGCTGAAGTAACGTTGGCACATAACGCCATCGAGGAAGACGACTACGCGTTTTACATTGAGGACTTACGTCCCATCCAGATCAGCCGCTTTGATTTTGACCGATATTGTGAAGGTCGAATGAAGTTCACCCGTGATGAATGGATCGCGGTGATCCTGCGTACCGTTGGCCTGGAGCCGACAAAGCTCTCAAAGCGTGTTTGCATGCATTTTATTGCGCGCCTAGCGGCACTCGTTGAGCCTAATTACAACTACATTGAGCTTGGGCCACGAGGCACTGGAAAGTCGTATTTCTTCAGTGAATTTTCCCCCTACGCCACACTTATTTCTGGTGGACAGGCGACTAAGTCGGCACTGTTCTACAACAACGCACGTCGTAAGGTTGGGTTGGTAGGTTTTTGGGACACGGTAGCGTTTGATGAGGTTGGCGGCATCAAAGTCAAAGATCCAGACACTATTCAGATCATGAAGGATTTCATGGCGAATGGACGCTTTTCACGCGGCGCAGAAGTGATCGCTGATGCCAGTCTTAGCTTTGTTGGCAACTTCGACCTTTCTATCAGCCAAGTAGTTAACTCGGCCGAACATGATCTTTTCCAGCCATTACCTGCAGAGTTTGACCTCGCCATCATGGATCGATTTGCAGCCTATATACCTGGTTGGGAAATGCCCAAGAACAGTAGTGAGTTTCTAACCAACTGCTACGGGTTCATTACCGACTACCTGGCGGAAGCATTCCACTACCAGTTCAAGCATACCAATCGATATGAAGAGGTCAGCAAGCGGATCCGTCTAGGCAAGAGTGTTGAAGGCCGTGATGAAAAAGGCATCAAAAAAACCGTTTGTGCCTTCCTGAAAATTCTGCACCCGACTGGTTCTCCGACCGATCAGGAATTCGAAGAATATGTTTCCTATGCGGTCGAGTGCCGTCGACGCGTGAAAGAACAGATGAATAAACGCAAACCCGATGATGAGTTTGCGCGCATCGATCTCTCATTCCTTAATGCGCAGGGGCAAGAGGTGATTGTCTATTGCCCTGAGTCGAAAGATGCTTCAGCAACACAGCAGCCTTTGCGGCGGAAACTCAACGACAAGAGTGCACATGAACGTAACGTGGCGACAGAGGTTAGACAAGAGTTACCTGCAATCCAAGATGAACCGATATCCTCTGTCGTTGTGCCTGATGAATTGATCGAACGCCATTTCACAATCATGTATGGGGATATGGGACATAGTTATGAGTCGATCATTGGCCCTTATCTACAAGGGGCTAAGGCTGTCGTCATTGAAGAACCCTATGTTCGGCTTCAGCACCAGATCCAGAATTTCGTTCGCTTTTGTGAATGTATTTTGAAAGCTGGGACAGTGAAGAAAATCAACCTTGTTACCGGATACGATGACAATACGCAGCTGGTCGATATCCAACAAAAACTCGACGAATTGAAGCAGAGCCTTTTGGAGCTTGATGTGGAACTGGAAGTGAAACTCAATCCGAACATGCACGATCGGGAGATCCGCATCGACAATGGGTGGGTCATCAAGATTGGTCGAGGACTGGATTTTTTCCAGAAACCAAGTGGCTGGTTTGAAGTGGGCACACATGATTTGAGTTTACGCAAGTGCTTAGAAACGAAAGTGGATATTTTCCGGGCTTGATTTCTCGGTAGTCTACGAAGCAACTGCCACCTTGACTGTTGAAGACTGTCTCAGGAAATGAGAGGTAAAGTGTTCACGTTGAACCGGAATCGGTGTTCATGATCGGCCGGAATATGCAGCAGGGCGGTGGTACTAAAATATTATTGGTATACGGATAGGTATACGATGAGTTTTTTATAATGCGCATTCGTTGATTTTAGAGGCTTTGGTGCGTCATCTTCGATTCCGGCCTCGGCACCATATTACAGTCTTAAAAAATATCAAAACCCGCATAGCCAAAGGCTTTGCGGGTTTTTTGTTGTCTCTCGTCGACTAATCAGGCCTTGTGATATTCCTCCGAGATTAGGGGAAGCATGTTCCGGCAGGGGGAAAAAAGCCCCTCATATGCTTGCTATGCCTGGCTGTGAGGTGGTGGATTATCCTCCCTGCACTTGTCATCTACTCCCAATTGAAACGGGAGATCCCTCCATTTCGCTATCCGACTCCATGGGGTCACAAGTAAGGGGCGCTGGTCAGCAGCAGAGGCTGCCTGATGAAATAGGCCCTCCCTATCGGGGGAAGTACAGGCGCCTCAGGTTCTGCCCCGGTAGAAAGGAGAGGGGCTGGTACCAGTTGTCTATCCAGAGGTTTCCTTGAAAGAGGCAAGGGCCAAGAGAGAGGAAGCCGCAGGCTGCGGGCCGATGCTATCGGCCCAAGTCTTGCCCGAAAGCAGAGCAAGGTGGTCCGCGGCTCACCAGTGAGAACAGCTTTGCGGCTATTGGCAGAGTGGCACCAGAGTCGGCTAGCCATGCACCAGCGCGGCGGCGGCCACCTTGTGACGGGCAATAAGCTGCTCGATATCCAGCCCCTCGATGGCGCCATCCACCACCCGCCACTTGCCGCCCACCATCACCCGATCGGCCCGCTCGGCACCGCACAAGATCAGGGCTGCGACGGGGTCGTGACTGCCGCTAAAGCGCAGATCGTCGAGCTTGAACAGCGCCAGATCCGCCTGCTTGCCGGGCAGCAGCTCACCGAGATCGCGGCGCCCGAGCAGCCGGGCCGAGCCAACGGTCGCCCACTCCAGCACCTTGCGCGGAGTAATGCGCTCGGCGCCGTAGCGCAGCCGCTGCAGATAGAGCGCCTGACGGGCCTCCTGCATCAGGTTCGAGGCATCGTTGGAGGCCGAGCCATCCACCCCGAGCCCCACCGGCGCACCGGCCGCCTCCAGCTCCAGGGTCGGGCAGATGCCGGAGGCGAGCCGCATATTGGAGACCGGACAGTGGCACACCCCGGTGCCCGCCGCCCCCAGCCGCGCAATCTCGTCCGGATTGAAGTGGATGCCGTGGGCCAGCCAGGTGCGATCGCCCAGCCAGCCCACCTTCTCCAGATAATCGACGGTGCGCAGGCCAAAGCGCGCAAGGCAGAACGCCTCCTCATCCAGCGTCTCCGCAAGATGGGTGTGCAGTCGCACATCGAGCTCGGCCGCCAGTCTGGCGCTCTCCACCATGATCTCCTCGGTCACCGAGAAGGGGGAGCATGGAGCCAGCGCAATCTGGATCTGCGCCCCGGCGCCGCGCTCATGGTACTGGCGCACCAGCCGCAGGCTGTCATCGAGGATCTGCTGCTGCCCCTGCACCGTGTGGCGCGGCGGCAAGCCCCCGTCATCTTCGCCAAGGCTCATGGAGCCACGGGTCAGCATGGCGCGCATCCCCAGCTCACGCACCGCCGCCACCTGAATATCGATGGACTCCTCCATCCCGCGCGGGAAGAGGTAGTGGTGATCGGCCGCCGTGGTGCAACCCGAGAGCAACAGCTCCGCCATCGCCACCTTGCTCGCCAGCGCCAGCCCATCCGGCGTCAATCTGGCCCAGACCGGATAGAGGGTCTTGAGCCAGGGAAAGAGCGGCTGATTGACCACCGGCCCCCAGGCGCGGGTCAGGGTCTGGTAGAAGTGGTGGTGGGTATTGATAAGGCCCGGCAGCACCACATGGTCGCGGGCATCGAACAGCTGATCGCAAGGCCGGGCAGGCTGCTGGCCTGCCGCCAGCACTTCGCTTATCAGGCCGTTTTCAATCACCAGCCCGCCGCGGCCATCGACCGTTTCGGGGGTAAAGGTGGCAAGGGGGTTTTTAATCCAGATACGGGTAGCGGACATGGCCGACTCCTCCATCAGTAACACATAGGGGTGAGCCAGCTCAGTTATACCCTGTCTGCTGATCCAGAGGCGGCGGCCAGCGACCGCGGCCAACCCAGTCTAGGCATATGGCGCAAAAAGTCTGTGATCGCCGTTTTGAATCAAGGTGATAGCGACGGATTGCCCAAGGCGACCAACCGCACAAGGCTTGCCCCGCAATTAATCAATCAGTAATTAACAAAAGCTTGTGCCAGCGCAAAAAAACCTCTGGTTTCTGATAGTTGCGTGATGGCCGCCATAGTTAAGCGCTCAATGAATCCGTAAGATATCTGGCGGCGCCTGTTGGCCCCTTTTCCCAAACCAAGGTCAACGGCGCAATGTGGCAGCGACAGTCAGGGGCGGTAGCGTCTTTCACGGAGACCAGCCGGTCTCCCGCCCCTGCGCCAGGGTAACCGTCCCCTCTCCCCCCTGCGGGTGAGCGGTAGGGTGCAATAAGCGCAGCGCATTGCACCAAGGTAACCATCCCCTCTCCCCTTGCGGGAGAGGGCCAGGGTGAGGGGTCGCCAACCCCGTTGGCATGACTTCACCAGCAGGGTCGGTAGGGTCGAGTAGCGTAGCGTAATCGTCCGTGCTAACCGCTCCCCTTGCAGGTGAAGCCAATGGCGCAATCTGCAAAGCCTGTTCCCACAAGCAACCCCGCGTCCAATTGAGGTGCAATTCACTTCGTTCATTGCACCCTACGGTAATGGCCAAATGGGCTCACCCCGGCGAACAACAGGGGGCAACAGCCAACCCGCAGTGCCGAGGCCAGTTAACAGGCGTAGGGTGCAATAAGCGCAGCGCATTGCACCGCGGTAACACACCCCAGCCTATTTGGGGCAAAGATCGGGCGGGTTGTTAGCTCAGAGTCAGCCCCTCGCCCACCCCATGGAGAGAGCAGATTGTCGCACCTATGCAACAAGCGCCATCGACATGGTTGCATAGGTGAAAAAATCATGGCGGGTATAACAGCAAGCGGCAGATATGCCTATCGGGAAACGGCTTTATATTGAAGGCCCGATAGTAAGTATTTCACCGTAATAACACCTGATTTCTCGAACGTCCGATTACGCTTCGCTAATCGAACCTACGGTCCTAAACATCTAATAAAACTGAATTCAAGAGGATATATGCACATTTCAAAGCTATCCCTAGTAAATTATAGGAATTTCAAGAATGCAAAGCTTTTATTTAATAATGGTATAAATACTATTATTGGCGAGAATGGTTCTGGCAAAACCAATTTATTCCGAGCGATGAGACTTCTACTTGATAATTCAATGCCTCGCTCGGCCACACAGCTTACCGAATTGGATTTTTGTAGGGCATTAGGAGACTGGCGTGGCCACTGGATCGTCATTAGCCTTGAGTTTAATGACATTGCAGGTGATGAAACTAGTCAATCACTATTTCTTCATGGTGTAGGAAACGCGGAAGATGATGTTGTTACTAGAGCAACGTACAATCTAATTTTCAGACCTAAAGCAAACATTCGCCAAGCACTGGCACTGCTTCCAACTGGGGATGTAGTAGCCATGAGAAATTATCTGGAAAGCATAACTATTGAGGACTATGAAACCATTCTCACAGGGAAAAGCACCGCTAATTTCAATGACCCCGCAGTATACAGAAACATAGTTGGTGATTTCGATAGAGTAGTTTTCCCTAGAGGATTGAATAACCCAGATATCGGTATACGCTTACCTAATATCCTCAATATGCCTAATGAAGTTTCGTTTACTTTTATTAAAGCTCTCAGGGATGTCGTTTCGGATTTTCATAGCAACCGAACCAACCCTTTGCTCACACTTTTAAAAAGTAAATCAGGTGACATCAGTCAAGCTGATTTCCAACCAATTGCTAATTTGATTGGGAGGTTAAATAATGAAATTGAAGGTCTATCAGACATTTGTAAAGTTCGTGATGATATAGTTACCACTATCAGTGATACTGTTGGAGATACATATTCACCTAACTCAATCTCTATTCGCTCTAGTTTAACTGATGAATCGGACAAGCTATTTCAGTCATTAAAGCTCTTTGTTGCAGAGTCGAATGATGGCTATGAAGGAACTATCCATGAAATGAGCTTAGGTGGTGCTAATTTATTATTTCTCACATTAAAGATACTGGAATTCAAATACCAGAAAGCCAATCAATCAATTGCAAATTTTTTGTTAATTGAAGAACCAGAAGCACATATCCACACTCATATTCAAAAGTCCCTATTCGACAATATTAGCTATGAAAACACCCAAATAATATATTCAACGCACTCATCACACATCTCAGAAGTGAGTAATATTAAGAACATGAATATTATTGGTTTTGTTGATGGCTTCTGTGAGGTATTTCAGCCATCAGTAGGGCTCAGTGAAGAGCGTGTGGGATTCGTTCAACGTTACCTTGATGCTATTCGCAGTAACTTACTGTTTGCTAAAAGTGTTGTTTTAGTCGAAGGAGATGCCGAAGAAATCCTGATTCCTATTCTACTTAAAAAAGTTTTAGGATTGAGCTTGGACGAAATTGGAATTACCCTAGTTAATATCAGAAGCACTGGTTTCGAAAATATTGCAATGTTATTTGATGATGAAAGGATAAAAAAGCGTTGCAGTATTATAACGGACCTAGACAAAGCCTTTTTTGATACTACAATCCTTCCACAAGATAGTGATGCAGATAAAAATAAAAAAGAAAAAGCCCTCGGTTCTCAAGAAACTGGGCTTGCTCGAAAAATAAGGCTTGATGCCTTCTGTCAAAATAACAATTGGATTTCAACTTTTTATGCAGATCATACGTTTGAAGTTGATTTCATAAAATCCTCTAACAGTTGTTACCTCAAGCTAATTGTCAAGGATGTCTACACTCAGCAAGCTACGATAAATACTTCTATTACTGAGCTATCTTCAACCGATATTGCAATTTCAGGTTCAAGAGCATTAACTATGGCAAACTATCAAGGTAAAGGTTGGTTTGCTCTCACACTAGGAAAAGTCATTGATTTTAAAACAATTATCCCTAACTACATTTTAGATGCTATCAAGTTTGCGCACGGTGACTTCAATGCAGGACTTATTTTAAAAATGATTAAGCACCGTTACGACTCAGTCATTGAACATGTCAAATTTGGCAGAAAAACCATCGACAGGCTTAATTTAGAGGGCAATGCAGGTCTAGTGCAACAATGGGAATCCTACTTGACTCCATATGAGAATGGATTGGCGATATTCACTCCAAAATTGGAAACATTTAGTCCAGTATATGGCGATATCAATGCACTCAAGACAGATCTAATAAACGATTTACCTTTTGAGAGAGATGGTATATTGACAAGGATCTAATTATGTTTGTGTGGGATAAAAGTGATCTAAATGATGAGCAAGTAGCGGCGATTAGCGAACCGAACAATGTTTTCTTAATTGCATGTCCTGGAAGTGGTAAAACGAGAACACTTACCTACAAAATTGCTTATGAGCTTTCGAGTTTAAATGACCCTAAAAAGTGGGTCGTCGCCATTACCTACACGCATAGAGCTGCTGATGAGATTCGCGATAGAATTGAAATTCTTGGTGTAGATACATCTCAGTTGTGGATAGGGACTATTCATGCTTTTTGTTTAGAATGGATATTGAAACCATATGGAATATACCATGAAAAGCTAAAGAATGGATTTAAAATAATTAACTCTTATGATTCTGAAGAAATAATATCGACGATATGCGCTAGCATTCGTACAGAACGAATTAATTATGGAGAGTGCAGTCATTACTACACGCCTCGTGGATTAACTTTAACTAGCGCAGGGGATAAGTATTTACTAGCAAGGCAGGTATTAGATAGGTATCACAACCATCTTGAAGAAAACAATAAAATTGACTTTGAACAAATTTTATATTTCACTCATGAAATTCTATCTAACAATTTATCTATTGCTAAGATACTAGCGAATTTGTTTTCATATATATTCATTGATGAATACCAAGACACCAAAGAAATACAGTATTCAATAGTTTCCAGCATTATAAAATCTAGACAAGGTCGGGTAAGAGCATTCATTGTTGGAGATCCAAATCAAGCTATTTATAGCTCGCTCGGAGGCTATGCAATAGCCCAACAAGAACTAGAGCAGTTAGCCGAAGTGCCATTTACCATCATGGCATTAAATAAAAATTATAGAAGTTCTAGAAAGATAATCGGCTATTATCGTAACTTTAATGTTTTCCCTAGTGAAATTATATCAGAAGGACAACTTCAGAATTATCCAAGCATTATTACTTATGACAGAATTACTCATAAGGATAGCCTCGTTGAAAAAATCAGCAGGCATATTGAACACAGCATTAATCATCTTGGTATTTTGGAGAGGGAGATTTGTATCATTGCACCTTGGTGGACGCACTTGGCGTCACTAACTCGTAGCTTGGTAAACAGATTACCTCAATATAATTTTGATGGCCCAGGTTTAGTACCCTTCTCAAGGGATATTGATAATTTTTGGTTCAAATTGACTCAAATCATCCTAACAGAACCATCACCAAATATGTATGTTAAGCGCCTTCGGTGGGCAGCGGATGTCTTATATGACCTAGAACTTGCGCAGGTCGATGTTCATTTACTAACACCAAAATGTTTACTGAAGATGATTAACTCTATTTTTATAGATGAAGATGACGGCCTAACTTATCTTCGCATTTTCTTTGAAAAACTTTTTAGTGAATTGGACATAGCCTTCACATTATATCCAATGTTAAAGGAACATCACGAATCGTTTTTCAATAGCTCACAGAATAGGATTGAACGACTAAATAGAGAAGATGAGTTTTTTGCAATAGACATTGCTGCATTTCGAAAAGCATTTAAACCCAGAACCGGAATCAAAGTGTCAACAATACATGGAGTAAAGGGCGGTGAATATGATGTTGTTATCTCCTTCGGCCTTCTTCAAGGTCTAGTACCTAATTTCAATGACCTTTCTGTAGAAAGTGCCAAAAAATTGATATATGTTATTGCCTCTAGAGCCAGAAAGAATCTACATCTTATTTCAGAAACGGGAAGAATGTTTGGTTATGGTCAAAATCAAAGAGCGCGACAACCAACAGAAATCCTACAGCAACTGAATTTTACATATGATCAAATTTGAATATGATACATATGGACCATGATATTTTCTCAACTTCCTTTCTCACAATAAAAAACCGCAGCCTCGGCTGCGGTTTTTTTTATTCCTGATTTCTATTTCCCCAACCCCTTGCACTGCTCTCCCCCTGCGGCGGGATAGGCGGTGAGCGTCTCATAGAGGGCGGCGCGCAGGCTGCCGGATTGGCAGAAATCACAGCTGCCGCCGGCGTCGATATCGGTGATGCGGGCGCCTTGCGGCCCGTCCAGTACCAGATAGGTGCTGACAAAACGGTAGGTGCCGCTGGGGGCGTCAAGCGGGGTGCCCGGCTCGCCAAAGGTGAAGCGCACCTTGACCTCGCTGCGATCCCGGCTGCCGGCGATGGCGCGCGAGGAGAGGATCTCCGAGCCCAGCAGGTTATCCCAGGCGTTGGGCAGGAAGGGGTTGCCCTCGACAAAGGGGGGCTTCTCGTCGGGGGCCTGGCGGGTGGCTATTTCGCGCGCCTTTGAGGCGGCATTGAGCAGGCAGAGCAGCTCGGGGGAGACGATAGTGGGCAGCGTGCCGCCAAGATCGCTCTGATAGAGGCCACTCGGTTTGACTTGGCGCTCCCAGTCGAGAAACTGGGCCACTTTAGCCTTGGCGCGGGCACTGGCGGCCGGATCGAGTTTGCCGCTGGTGGTGGTGCCCGCATGGGCCGGGGCGATCAGGGCCGCCGCAGAGAGGGCCAGTGCCAGCACGGGCCAGCTGGATATCTTCATGGTGCCATCTTCCTTATGTTCGCTTGCATGGGCCGCGCCTTGAACAAAGCGCCGGGCCCTGAAAAAAGAGCGCAGCCCAAGGGCTGCGCTCTGCGTCAGATCGTCAACCGGCGGCCCTTAGGCACGGCGCCAGCTGGTCTTGCCGGCGCTGTCTTCCAGCACGATACCCATCTCGGTGAGACGGTTGCGGGCGGCATCGGCAGCAGCCCAGTTCTTGTCGGCACGGGCCTGATTGCGCTCGGCGATCAGGCGCTCGATCTCGGCAACCTCTTCATCCGCTTCGTCACCCTTGAGGAAAGCCTCGGGGTCTTGCTGCAGGATGCCGAGCACGGCGCCCAGCTCGCGCAGACGGGCGCCCAGCGCGGCGGCAACGGCCATGTCTTCACCCTTCTGGCGGTTGATCTCGCGCACCAGATCGAACAGGGCGGAGTAGGCTTCCGGGGTGTTGAAGTCGTCGTCCATCGCCTCTTTGAAGCGAGCCACCTGCTCGTCGCCACCGGCAGCAGCGGCCACCGGCAGATCGCGCAGGGCGGTGTACATGCGCTCCAGCGCGGCGCGGGCTTGCTTGAGGTTATCTTCCGAGTAGTTGAGCTGGCTGCGGTAGTGGCCAGACATCAGGAAGTAACGGACGGTTTCGGCGTCGTAGTGAGCCAGCACGTCGCGGATGGTGAAGAAGTTGCCAAGGGATTTGGACATCTTCTCTTTATCCACCATCACCATGCCGCTGTGCATCCAGGTGTTGACGTAGTCGCCACCGTGGGCGCAGCAGGACTGGGCGATCTCGTTCTCATGGTGCGGGAACTGCAGATCGGAGCCGCCGCCGTGGATGTCGAAGTGGTTGCCAAGGTGCTTGGAGTTCATGGCGGAGCACTCGATGTGCCAGCCAGGACGGCCCGGGCCCCAGGGGCTTTCCCAGGTCGGCTCGCCCGGTTTGGACATCTTCCACAGCACGAAGTCGAGCGGGTTGCGCTTGGCATCCACCACGTCAACGCGGGCACCGGCTTGCAGCTGCTCCAGATCCTGCCCGGAGAGCTTGCCGTAGTCGGCATAGGATTCGACGATAAACATCACATCGCCGTTGTCCGCCACGTAGGCGTGCTCTTTTTCCAGCAGGGATTGCACCAGCTCGATGATCTCTTCGATGTGCTGGGTGGCGCGCGGTTCGATATCCGGGCGCACCATGCCGAGGGCGTCGAAGTCGGCGTGCATGTCGCCAATCAGCCGCTCGGTCAGCTCGTCGCAGGTCACTTGGGTCTCGGCGGCACGCTTGATGATCTTGTCATCCACGTCGGTGATGTTGCGCACGTAGGTGAGGTCGTAACCGGCGTAACGCAGGTAGCGAGCGACCACATCAAAGGCGACGAAGGTGCGGCCGTGGCCGATATGACAGTGATCGTAGATGGTGACACCACACACATACATGCCCACCTTGCCCGGGTGGATAGGTTTGAATTCTTCTTTTTGACGAGTGAGTGTGTTGTATATCTTCAGCATCTTCTAACCACTGCCTGTGAGTAAAATGGTTGGTCATGATACCCCGTTCAGGGGCAGAAAACGAGGCAGAAAACGTGGCCAATCCCGCCTGCCAGCACGGTTACGGCGCCAGAGAGACTATGCCGCCAGCCCCTGATGGGCTAGAATTGCCACCACTTTATGCCATACACCTGCGGGCACTTCGTCGTCCGCATCAAATGAAAGGACATATCATGGTCACTCTGCACACCAATCACGGCGACATCACCCTCACCCTGAATGCTGAAAAAGCCCCGGAAACCGTGGCCAACTTCCTGCAATACTGCCGTGACGGTCACTACGACAACACCATCTTCCACCGCGTTATCGACGGCTTCATGATCCAGGGCGGCGGCTATGCCCCGGGCTTTGAAGAGAAAGACACCCGCGCTCCCATCAAGAACGAAGCGGCCAACGGTCTGTCCAACAAGATCGGCACCATCGCCATGGCTCGCACCATGGAGCCGCACTCTGCCAGCGCCCAGTTCTTCATCAACGTGAACAACAACGACTTCCTCGACTTCAAATCCGCCACCACTCAGGGCTTCGGCTACTGCGTATTCGGTGAAGTGACCGCCGGCATGGACGTGGTCAACAAGATCAAGGGCGTCAAGACCGGCAACTACGGCCGTATCCACCAGGACGTTCCGACCGAAGACGTGGTGATCACCAAGGTGACCCTTGCTGACTGATCTCTGCCGACTCGGCACTGACAAAACTGCGGCCCCGGCCGCAGTTTTTCCATCTGCCTCCCCCACTGCCAGCCCAAACTGGCGCCGCCTCGACTATCTGGCCCACGGCAACCCGCGCCAGCGCTCGGCCCATGCCCTGCTCACCGCCGGTGTGTGGGATGAGCTGGCAGCGCAGTGCGCCGATCTGGCGCTGGTGAGCACGCTCACCATCGGCCTCGATCGGCCGGGCAGCGATCTCGATATTCTCTGCCAGCATGCTGATCCCGCCGAGTTTGCCGCGACGCTCGAAGCTCAAGGTTGGCTGGCGAGCCACAAGAGCGACAATATCTGGCTGCTGCAGCGCACCTTTTCCTGCCTCGACCAGCACTTTGCCGATAGTAGTGCCGATAACGGTTGTGATAACCGCACCACCAGCTGGCCGCTGGAGCTCTATGTCACCCCAGCTCCCATCGAGATGCAGAACGGCTGGCGCCACCTCACCTTGATGGCGGCCCTGCTAGAGCGTTTTGGTGATGCCTTCTACCGTGACGTGCTACGTCTGCGCCTTGAAGAGGGACTAAAAGGGGAGGCGGCCATGTGCCGGTTGCTTGGGCTGGCGGGAGATCCTTATGAAGCGCTGCTGACGCTGGAGGGACGCAATCTTGCCGAGCTGGCATGGCAGCCGCCATCCCGTGACGATATCCATACCTCAACTGGCGCGATGGCGCCCGCAGCGCACTATTCGTCCCCTGTTGTGTCTACTACCTCTGCCACCCCTGTTTGCCCTGTTTCGACCGAGAGCCCGACCCCCACATCATGAGCACCCTCTTTATCAGTGACATTCACCTCTCTGCCCAGCGGCCCGATATGACCGCGGCACTGGTGCGCTTTCTCGAGCACGACGCCCCCGGCGCCGATGCCCTCTATGTGCTGGGGGATCTCTTCGAATTCTGGGTTGGCGATGATGACCCCAATCCGCTCCATCAACAGATGGCCGATGCCTTCTTGGCCCTGAGCCAGCAGAACGTGCCCATCTACTTTATCCACGGCAACCGCGACTTTCTGCTGGGCCAGCAGTTTGCCAAGTGCGCGGGGATGACCCTGCTGGGTGACCCTTGCGTGATCGACCTCTATGGGGAGCGGGTAGTGCTGAGCCACGGCGATCTGCTCTGCACCCTGGATGAGGGGTATCAGAAGTTTCGTCGCATCACCCAGCTCAAGTGGCTGCGCTGGCTCTTTTTGCGGCTGCCGCTCGCCCGCCGTCAGGCCATCGCCTGCAAGATGCGCGGCCAAAGCCAGATGGAAAATGCCCACAAGAGCCAGATCATCATGGATGTAACGCCCGCGGCGGTGGACGAGATGCTGCGCCAGCAAGACTGCCGGATGATGATCCACGGCCACACCCACAGACCCGCCATCCACGACTTCATCCTCGATGGCCAGCCCGCGCGGCGCATCGTGCTGGGGGACTGGTTCGAGCAAGGCTCGGTGCTGGTCTGTCGCCCCGGCGAGCAGCAGCTGGAGATGCGGGCGCTGGCAACGATCGACCCCGCCGCTCATCCATCCGTCTGACATCCCCCCTGTGCGGGTTGCAGGTAAAACCTGCGGCCCGGCGCCCCCCTGTAAACCCGGTGAACCGACGTAGAACGGCGAGTTCGGGTATGCCTATGGGCTGTTCGGCCCATCTGTACCGGTTCTGCTGCGCCAGCAAGGGCAGCAATCGACCAAAAAGCATGCAAGGTGCTGAAAATAAAGATAATTAACCATTCAATCAGCGTTGAAATAAACGAAACCGCTCATTAGACTACCGACTCCTCCCACCCGTCGTAACACAAGGAACGTATCAAACAATGAAAAAGACGGTTCTCACCCCCTTACTGGCGCTGTTGATCACAGGCTGTGGCGGCGGTGATGGCGAACAGGAAGAGACCCCTATCCGCCCCCCTGTCACCCCCAATTATTTCGAGGCATCCAGCCAGAGCAGCGCGGGCGGACAGTTGAACCCCACCAGCCTGCGGTTGGCGGCGGGTGAACAGGGGCGCTTCTCGGTACAGGCTGACAGCGGTTACCTCCTGACCGAGATAAGCGGCTGTGATGGCACCCTGGACGGCCTCACCTATACCACTGGCCCCATGCGCAGCGATTGCCAGATCTCGGCCAGCTTCACGCAGGAGAGTGCAGCCGTCTATTTCAACGTCACCACCCAAGCTTCTCTGGGAGGCGCGGTCAGTCCCGACTACCTGCGCCTGAATGCGGGTGAACAGGGGCGTTTCACCGTGCAGCCCGAGAGTGGCTTCGTGTTGGCAAACATCACAGGGTGTGAAGGCACCCTGACGGGCAACACCTACACCACAGCACCCATGCGCGCCGATTGTCAGATCTCGGCCCGCTTTATCAGCGATGCCGCCAATGCGATTGCCCGGGAAGATCATACCCTTGCCAGCGAGCAATCCCTGAACGCCCATGCCCGTGCGACGATTGCCGACAGTGAGGCGCACCGCACCGAACTGGTTCGCAGCCTCTATCAGGGAATGGCACAGATCAGCTGGAACCCGAGCCACGACTCCATCACCTTTTCCAGCTTCCAGCCTGAGAGCACGGTGACCCTGCTCCCCTCCAACATCAATGGCAAAGGGGAGAGCGAGATCCGGGGGCTGGTGATGGTCTCCGAGCAAGCCGATTACCGTCAGGCTGCCATGGGGGCTAACCTGTTTTCCGTTGACCGCACCCCACAGAGCGAGGCGCTGCTCAAGGGGCTGATTGGCTGGCTGACCCGGGGCAAGGATAGCGATGGCCTGCGCATCCTCACCACCCAGATGCCTAGTCGCGCCGATAGCGTCTATTTTCCCCATAACGAAGGCATGCGGGACTGGCTCAAGGCGATCTATCCCGACAAGCACAGCATCAACCCGGCCAATACCTGCGATTATCAGGCGCTGAGCGACTGTATCGACACCATGGCGCCGGAGCTTATCGTGATCAGCGATATCGACCGCCAGGGGCTGGGGTATCAGGGGATCGCACAGGGGATTGCCAAGGCCAAAGCGGCCGGGATCCCGCTGCTGCTCTCCAACTATCGGCGCGATGCCAGCCCGCTGCTAAGCCCCCTCTATCTCGATATGGGGCTGGTCACCTGGGGCAACTACTGGTCAAAACTCAGAGCAAGTGATCTGGCAGTGACCTCCATCATGGCACCCGACCCCCAGCTGATGGCGGTCGATACCCTGCTTGGCAACCTTCAGGATCGCAACTTCACGACCCAGTGGCTCGATAGCTGCGGCGGCAACTTTATCAATTGCGGTGGCTCGGAGAGCTTCAACCAGCAGTTCAAGCAGGGGGCCGACTGGCTAAGAAATGGGGCCATCACCCTCGACAAGGCCGGGATCAGCCCCTTTGCCCGTGAGGGCGCGACACTGCTGCCCGCCACCCTGCTGCTGGCCGACAAATACCGTGCCGCCATCGACTACCCCATCGCCTGGGATGAGCATCAATCCTGGCAGCAGGCGATGTTTGCCGACTGGCTGGTGAGCTATGCCCGCACTCGTACCCCGGCCCAACCCGATCTGGGGGAGTACGTCACCGATCGCAGCAAGGTAGTGAAGGGACAAGCGGCTCACTATGCCTATCCCGCAACGCTCACCGACAGTCGGCGCATTGCGGTTCCCTACAGCGGGCAGTGGACCACCACCGGCTGGTATGCCCTGCCGGGACAAACCATCACCCTGAGACGCACCGATAACGCCGATGTGTCCGCTACCGTCCGACTCAACTACCACAGGCCCAACACCAATCGCGCCTATGAGCAGAAGATCTATCGAGCCCCGCTGGAGCTGACCACCGGACGACTGATCTTGGCCAAGGGGGGCCGCGTCACCTTCACCTCGCCCTATGGCGGCCCTATCTACCTCTATCTGGAAGGGGCGGCTGCATCGCTGGCCGTCCAGGTGAGCGCCACGGGCGTCACCCGTCATCCGGCCATCATGGATTTCAGTGATGAGCAGCAGATCCGCGAGTTCAACGAGCGGCTGGAACAAACCGAGCTGCCCCATATCGATCTGCGGGCCGATGGCGCAGAACAGCATCTGCGCCGGGATCGCTTCACCAAGGCGGTGGGTGGCGTCATCCCCGACACCAATGCCCTGCTCGACAGCATCGCCCGGGATCACATCAATGGTGTCTACACCCTGGCGGGCCTGAAAATTCAGGGCAAGGGGCTCGATGAGTCGCTGCCTGCGGATGTTAAAAACGCCTGCGTGGCACTGTTGGGGGAGGGGTGTCTCGATGAATCGCTCCATACCCGCACCATCATCCAGCATGCCAACTATGACCAGAATGCCCATTGCGGCAGCGGTTGCAGCGGCAACCCGTGGGACTCTTCCGGCAGCATCAGCCCGACCGGCTGGCTCGACAATCACGAACTGGGCCACAACCTGCAGACCAACCGGTTGAACGTGCAGTACGCTGCGGCAGGCGATGCCGACAACTGGAGTGGCTACGGCAGCCGGGCGGGGGAAAACTCCAACAACATCTTCCCTTATGTGGTGAAGTGGCGCGCCCATTATCTGAGAGATGGCAACACGGCGCCCATCAAGGATGGACACATGAATCACAAGGATCTCTTCTATGTGTTCATGTCTGATGCGGCGCAGGTAAGGGACAGGAGTGGCAACCGCCTCGTGCTCGGGGCCAACTGCAAGGTGCTCGATACCGGCGAGAGTCGCTACGAAGCCCCCTGGAAGAGCAATGCCTACGCCGTCCACAACGGCTATCGCATGGCGTTTTATATCCAGATGGTATTACGCGCCCACCGTATGCTCCTGACTGATGGCACCCGGCTGAACGATGGCTTCACTATCTTCACCCTGCTCTATCAGCATTCACGGATCTTCGGCGCGGCAGCCGACAGTGAAGCGCAGTGGAATGCCAACAAGGATAGGCTCGGCTTTAGCCTGTTCCCCTACTCGGGGCATGCGGTCTATGGCGGCAAACGGGTGCGCGACATACCGGGCAATGACTTTATGCTGGTTGCACTCAGTCGGCTCACCGGTTGGGACTGGCGCAATCATTTCGATCTGCTCGGCCTGCGTTACTCAAGCCTCGCGGTCGCTCAGGTGCAGGCCAACCAGCGTTATGGCAGCCTGCCGATGGGGATGTATGTGCTGGAGGATGACCTGCCCCCTGCCAACATGAGCGAAGGCGTCACATTCCTGCTGCTCTCTGAAAGCGACGGATCCACCCTCTGGCCCCGCAACAGCGGTTCGCCAAGCGCCTGCCCAACACCCTGAATCCGGTCATCACGATAACTACGACAAGCGCCCGGCTGGGCGCTTGTTGTTTATCCGGCCTTTGGCCCCATGGTGGATGCCGAGAAGGTTGGGGAGTCTGCGTGGAGAAGAACGAGCCGAAAATGTGTAAGCCTGTGTAAGGACTAAACACATCTCTGGCCCATCCACGCAGCAATGTTACAGCACCGTCATCTGACCGGCATAGAGGATGAAGTAGCGCAGCAGCAAGATCCCCACCAGGCTCAGGCTGCAGACCAGCACCAGGTGGGAGCGCTGGTGCTGGCGAGCTGGCGAGCTGAACAGCCCCAACAGTTGGGGAAGCAGGATGCCGATGCCAATCACGCCAAACCAGAAGACCTGCGACCAGAAGCCGCCGCCTATGGCCGCCCACATCGCTGCCTCCCGCTGGCCGCCACCGAAGTAGAGGCCGGTGAAGAAGCAGACCAGCAAGAAGATCTCGATAGCCACCATGGGACGCTCGAAGCGGTGCACAAAGCTCACCCCCTTGCTATGGCTGCTCTCCTTGAACAGAGTCACCGCCAGCAAGATGGTGGAGGCGACCCCTGAGCTGATACCGGATACCAGAAACAGCGCCGGCAGGATCGGGTTATTGAGCATGGGGTAGGTCTTGAGCGCCGAGAGCAGGAAGCCGGTATAGGCCCCCAGCAGTACGGCCAGCAACAACAACAGGGGAGTAAGCTGTCGCTCGATCTGTGCCATCTTGCCTATCAGGGTATCGATGAAGGCGAACCTGTCCGCCAGCAGGTGCCGCCGCAACCCCTCGATCTCGGCTCTGAAGACCACCGCCAGCCAGGCAAACAACACCGTCATATAGACCTGAAACAGCATGACCCCCATCGACATCACGGAATCGAACTGATAGTGGAACATCAGCTTCCAGAAGGTCCAGGGACGAGCCAGGTGGAAGATGAGGATCAGCAGCCCCAGTATCACGCTGAGCGGGGCCAGAATGGCGGTCGCCCTGATGATGCCGCTCTCGCTGCCGGCCCCGCGCTGGCGCAACAGCACCGAGAGGGTGACTGAACCGGCGGAGATCCCCAGCAGAAAGAGGTAGATGGCGATGGGACCATCCCAGACCAGTGAGTCGAAGTGAAATGCGTTATGCCACATGGTACATACCTCCCGTTTCGCTACTCACCATCTGCAGAGGGATACCGTCATGATGCGGGTTATGAGGACTCATGATTTTACCTCCCCTTTCGGTACCCGATACATCTTGGGCGAGGTGCCGAGGAACTGTTTGTAGCGATAGGTGGTTTCATGCACCAGCCGTCTGGCGATCGGGCTGTGAGGATCATCCAGATTGCCGAACACCAGCGCCTTGGTAGGGCAGGCTTCGACACAGGCGGGTTGCTTGCCGTTGGCCAGATTGGTTTTGCGGCAAAAGTCGCACTTGTCGGCAATGCGGGTGACCGGGTTGATAAAGCGTACCTGATAAGGGCAGGCCGCCAGACAGTAGCGGCAGCCGACACAGAGATCGGGGTTGATGTCGACGATGCCATCCTCGGCCCGGATATGGGATGCACCCGTCGGGCAGACATGCACACAGGGGGCGTTATCACAGTGCTGGCAGGACTTGCGGAAAAACCGGTACTCCTGATCCGGATATTCACCCACAGGGCCGGAGCGCAGGATCTGCAGGCGGGCTACCCCTTGTGGCACCTGATTGACTTCCCGGCAGGCATCCATGCAGGCGGTACAACCGATGCAGGCGGTCTCATCGTGGATCATGCCGTAGCGTACCCCCCCGATGGTCATGCTGTTGGCCAGGGCGCGGGGCGACCCCGTCATCAGGATCAAGGCGCTGGCACTCATCCCCACCATAAACTCGCGACGGGTCGTGCTCATGCGCCCTCCTTGGCCGCGGCTTGCTGCCTGGCCTCATGCTGCTTGCTGTGGCAGTCGACGCACAGCTTGATGCGGGCCTTCTCGGGGATGCCGACCATGGGCTCTTTGGCCGGGTGCAACTGATGGCAGCTGGTGCAGGTCACGCGAGTCGCATGCACGTCGTGAGCCCACAGCGCCTTGCGCAGATCGTCGGGCTCATGGCAGCTCATGCAGACGCCGTTTTGCTGGCTGAGCGGGAAGGCATCGTCGCCAAAGCGCATCACGTCGACAATGCCACCACGCTGTTTGCGGTGCTGGGCTGACGGGTTGCCGTGACAGTTGGTACAGGTCACCGCTTCATTGGTATTGGGGTTGGTGACGCTGGCATGCTTGCCATGCATCCCCTCGTTTCCGTCGTGGCACTTGTCACACTTGGCGAAACGGGCGGCCGCTTTTTTCTCGGCTGCGGCTTTCTTCGCGGCTTTGGCCTGGCGTGCGGCCAGTGCATCGGCGGCACTGCTATCGGCCACAGTGCTGACGGCAGCAGACGCTGGTTCGACGGCGGTCGCTGCGAGGGCAAACTCGCTTGCACCCAGACAGATCGTGGCAAGCAAGGCCCACTGCATTATTTTTTTCATACTGGACTCCGGATCAAAGAGGTTCAGCGGCGTTATCCACCCCCTGACAAGAAAAAGAGCGACAAATACCTCCCAAAATGCCAGAAACGGGCAAGAGTCCCCCACCCACGACAGAGTGGGGGCTTGATCAATGGATAAACCTGACCGCTTTGGTTATTGCTGGCTGGCGTAGTACTCGGCCAACGCCTGGAGATCGGCATCACTCATGGCAATGATGGCGTTATTCATCTTCTCGTCATTGCTGCGCTTGCCGGCCTTGAACTCTTGCAGGGCCATCAGTATGTAACCTTTTGGCTGACCGGAGAGGATGGAGGCTTCATCGTCGGCAACGGAGCCACCTTCGGAGTGACACTTCTTGCAACCTGACTCCTCATGCAGTTTTTGTCCTGCTTTGGCCAGTGCGGCATCGAACGGCTGCTTCATCGGCTGGTAGGGCAGTTCGGCATAGTAAGCTGCCAATTCGTCGATCTGATCGTCGCTAAGACCCTTAACAATGTCGGTCATGTTTCCCTGTTTGCTGGTGTCACCGGTGACATGATTAACGGTCTTAGCAGGGCGGCCATCTAGGTAGCTTCGCATCTGCTCCGCAAGATTAGATTCTGCTATTCCGGCGATTGTCGGAATATCTGTATGTGAGCTGATCCCCTGATTACCGTGACATGCGTTACATGTTTTGGCCATCTCGTCGACCCCGGCAAAGGCTGGCCCAATTGAACCAATCAACAGAGATAACCCCACCACTTCCCATTTCATGCTTCGCTTCATTTTGCACTCCCTTTGACATAAAAATCGAAAAAGACAGCTTATACCGTTTTTTTATTCGAAAAAGTGGGCTCAGTCCCGCTTTTGAGACTTCTGTCAACGTCGAGAGCCACATAAACCTTATAATTTGGGTGGAAATGGTTTTTGACCAAGGTGGGGCTCAAAAGGCTTCAATGTTGCATGTTTTTGGGACTTTTCTGAGACAGCTCATACATGAAATAAAAAATCCGATAAAAAAGGATAAACAAGATGAAATACTGGAAAGCGCTGGTGGCAGCTGCAATGGTGCTCACCCTCTCGGCCTGTGGTGGCGGGGGGGATGGCAGTGATAAGAGTGAGCCACCCACCCCTCCTCCAGGAACCCCTGGATCTCTGATTATCTCGGCGTCGACACCGGTTCTCACCCCGGATGGTCAGCTCTCGGTACAGTTCAACGTGACGGACAAACAGGGCTCGGGTTACGACCTGGGCGCTACGATCCCCTCATTCACCCTCAACAAGATGATCCCCGGCCGCGATGCCACACGTGAAGACCCGGCCATCTGGAAGAGTTTTATCTACCGTTCCGGCAAAGCCACCAGTGAAAACAGCGGCAAGCTGGAGTCACTGGGCAATGGGCAATATCGCTACACCTTTGCTATTAACCCCACCACAGTGCCGGATCCCTATCCTGCTGATTCACAGAGCAACAATGGCGTGATTAGTTGGGATGAAACGGCGACTCATCGTGTGGGTATCTTTTTTGGTGGCAGTAACAATGTCCCCGTCACCAACTATGTGCTGGACTGGGTGCCGGCTGGGACGCGCGCCGCTTTGACCCGGGATATCGTGGATCAGAGCAGTTGTAACAGTTGTCACATGAAGCAAGCGATCAAACACGCGGATCGCGCTGACCCCAAACTCTGTGTCACCTGTCACAACGAGAGCAATCCGGCCATTGCTACCCGCCGCTCTCTGACGACCATAGTGCACAAGTACCATGGCAATCTGGATAGTACGGATACCAAGACGGTCAGCCACTTCCCGCAAGACTCGCGCAACTGCGATACCTGTCACAAGGACGCCACGCCAGCCACCCTCAATGCCGGTAACTGGCAACATGCCCAGGAAAAAGCGTGTGGTGCCTGTCATGCCGATTCAACCAGCTCCACAGGTTTTGATGCTCACATCACTGGCAAGATAAACAGTGGCGCAGTCTGCACCCAGTGCCATGGCGCTGATCCGGCCAGCAGCAAGTCCCCCTACATGGTCCACCTGGGTTACATGGCCAACGAGGCGATTGGACGCGACAAGCTGCAGTTCACGTTCGATGACGTTCGCTATGCCGCTCCCAATATCGAGATCGAACTGACCGTCACCGTCGACGGTACGCCGGCCGAGAGCGTTAATGACGTGCTGAAATATGTCAAAGATGGCAATCCGGCCATTCTGGTCAATTGGGATCAGGGCCAGGGATTCGAGCTGGCCACCACCAATCCGCAGACCTTCGTCTCTGGCAACAAGATCGAGTTCAGCAAGTGTGTCAGCCAGGGCACAGGCCGCTTCCTGTGCAGCAAAGAGACGGGCAACGAGGTCAACGGCACCCTGGCTGCGACCATCGCTGACTTGAGAGTCTGTGTGGCGCGTAAAGCCGATCGCAACGGGGCGTTTGCCGCAGGGGATCTGCTGCCTTGCAGCAGTACTGCCAGCGCACTCTCCCTGATCGCCATCAATCCGGTCAGCGCCTACTTCCGTGCCGAAGGGGGCATCGACAGCAGCTATCTGCTCAAGGCCGGTGCGGATCTCGCTTCCTGCAACAGTTGTCACAAGGATCTGGCAGTCCACATGAGCAATCATGCGGCCAAGGATATGAGCCAGTGCACCAGTTGCCACAACGCGACCCGTACCTCGTTCTATGCGGGGGTGCCGGGGGACCTGAAATATCACGTCCACTCCTTCCACGCGCTGGGCGCCAAACATGGGGGAAGTGCTACCTTCCCGGGCGATATCAGCAACTGCGAGTCCTGTCATACCCAGGGGCAATACAACCTGCCCAACCAGCAGAACGCGCGCCCCTCTCTGGTCGCCACCACGGCTGACAACAAACAGCCCAAATACTTCAGCCCGGTGCTGGTGGTCTGCTCCAGCTGCCACCTCAAATCACCGCTGGGGTTGGTCAAGCCGGATAGCCCGGTGGCAGGGGATGAGTGGGCTACCCACATGAAGAATAACGGCGCCGTCTTTGGTGCAGAGACGATCGAAGCCGCAACCGGTGTTGAACAGTGTGCCTCTTGCCATGCCGTCGGGCAGGAGCAGGGTGTCGACAAGGTTCACAAGGTCTACGACTTCCGTTGATGAAATCCTGCGGTCAGGGGGTAACCCCTGGCCCTTCGCCGTTGAAGGAAACAAGATGAAAAAGACCATCACGCAGTGGTTATTGGCTGGCATGCTGGCCCTGAGCTGCCTGTCAGCCTGGGCCAAGATCGATGCCGCGCAACCCGCTGGCGATGCAGATCCGCGACTCCAGATTGAATCGGCTCTGGACAAGAAATTTGACCAGGGAAAATACTCCCCGAAGGGAGCTGATACCTGCCTCAAGTGCCACGATTCAGATTCACGCAAACCCGCGACCGGCATATTCCACAGTGTGCACGGCAATCTGGGCAACCAGAATGGCCCCATGGCCGACCGGCAGTGTGAAGCTTGTCATGGTCCGGCAGGCAACCACACGCGCAATCCTCGCAAAGGAGAGAAACGGGAGCCGATGATCACCTTTGGTCCCGATTCACCTGTGCCGGTCGAGAAGCAGAACAGTGTCTGTCTCTCCTGTCATACCGATACCAACCGGATGGGCTGGCATGCCAGTGTTCATGCGGTCGAGGATCTCTCCTGTACCAGCTGCCACACATTGCACCAGGCCAAGGATCCGGTGATGGACAGCAAGAAACAGGTCGAGACCTGCACCAGCTGCCATGCCGCAGAGAAATCGGATCTGCACAAGCGCACCAGTCATCCCATCCTGAATGGCGAAATGCCCTGCTCCAGTTGCCACAACCCGCACCAGTCACAAAATGAGGCCAGTCTGAAACAGCCGACCGTCAACGAGAGCTGCTACGAGTGCCATGCCGAGAAGCGGGGCCCCTTCCTGTGGGAGCACGAGCCGGTGACCGAGGATTGCTCCCTGTGCCACAGCCCCCACGGCTCCATCAATCAGGCGCTGCTCAACAAGCGCGTTCCCCAGCTGTGTCAGGAGTGTCACAGCGCCCCCCATGCCAACGTGTCCATCCCAGAGGGGGATCTCAAGGTACGTGGCGGCAGTTGCCTGAATTGTCATAACCAGATCCACGGGACCAACCATCCGAATGGGCAGTCCCTGCGACGTTGAGGAGAGATGTCATGAAACAATCAACACTTTGGCTCTCCTTGCTGACCATCTTCTCGGCCCATGCCGCCGAGGAGTCGCTGGCTGTCGAGGATTACTCTCTGCAATCGGCCAAGGAGGCCAAAACCGCACGCTGGCGCTGTGCATCCTGTGAAAGCGAGAGTGGCTGGTTTGGTGAGGTGGGGCTGGGCACAGGCTACATCAACGATGATGGCGCGACCCGTTTTCGCAACTGGGTGCCCGCCGTCAACGATACCGGCATGCTGGGGATCTTCAACGCTGACCTGCAGTATCGGGGGGAGGGATCCCGTTATGGGGCACTCGAGGCCAGGGATCTCGGAATGCGCCGTTTCAGCATGGCACTGGAGCAAGGGTACTATGATGGCGCGCGCGCCAAAATTGGCTACTCCGAAACCCCCTTCTACTGGAACAGCCATGGCAAGAGCGTCTATCGCCCTGACGATACACCGATGACGGCTGGCGCTCTGGCCGAATTTGACAAGGAGGTGGTCCGCAAGAAGCTGACCATGGGGCTTGCCTATACCCCCAAGAGCCCATGGCGCCCTTATGCCGATTTCTCTTATGAGAAAAAAGAGGCAACGCTGGCCACTTATCAGTCCAGCATCCCGGGGATAGGCAGCATGCCGGGCTTTGTACCCAAGCTGGTCGATGGCAGCAGTACCACCCTGGTCAAGAGTGGCATCAGCTACCTGGGTGAAGGCTGGCTGGTTGATCTGGCCTACAACGGCTCACTCTATCGCAACGAGGAGACCGCATTCTATTTCGGTTCGGCCAGCGACCCCTATGCCAATGAGCGGGCTTACGAACCCGACAACAGCTTCCATCAGGTCAGTTTGTCCGGCCAGTACAACTGGGACAGGCAGAGTCTGAGCGGTCGCATTCTCAGCAGCCGAACAACGTCGGATGGCAATCTAGCCGCCTTCCGGCAGGTGCCGATCACCCAGAGCGATTTCCACGGTGAGATCGATACCATCCAGACCAATGCCAAATGGGTGGGGCGTTTTGGCCGGGATTTGACTCTGCGGGCCGGGGGCGAATACCGGGATCGGCAGGACAACTCGGACAAGCAGGTTGTTATTGGCAAACAACGGCAGCCGGGGGATCGTTCTCACAGTAAAGCCAATCTGGAAGCGGATTACCGCCTGAGTCGATCGGTCAAGGTAACCGGGGGTTACCAGTATCGTGCCGATGAACGGGAGTACGCGGATCGTCGCAAGACGGATGAGCAGACATTGTTCCTCAAGAGTCGCTATCGCCCGGTGGGCGATCTGCAACTGGGGGGCAAACTCTCCTGGAGCACCCGGGATGGCTCTGAGTGGAAAAATAACAACCCCAATGTCAGCCCGACCTTGCGCCAGTTCTATCTGGCCAATCGTGACAGGTTCGAACTGCGCGGCGATCTGCAGTATGCCTTCAGCGAGCAGTTAAGCTCCTCGCTGGAAGGGTGGTGGGCACGGGCCAACTACCCGGAGCCCGACATCGGACTCAGTGAAGGGGAGGATTACGGTATCGATCTGACCCTTAACCAGCAGTTTGATGAGAACCTCAGTGGCCATCTCTTCAGCAACGTACAGTGGATCACCTCAAGCCAGAACCATGCCTACACAGGTGCCCCGGACTGGGATCCCTATTCGACCCGGGTTCGTGACCAAATCACTACTCTGGGAGTGGGTCTAAGCCAGAAGAAGGCGTTTGATTTGGCGCTGGAACTGGGGGTGGATTACAGCTTCTCCTATGGCCGTGGCCAGACAGATGCCAGCAAGGGTTATGACTACCCCGACCTGACCAGCAAGCAACACCGTCTGGAAGGCTATGCCCTCTATCAGCTCGACGAGAAGCAGTCACTGCGCTGGGATATGCGCTACGAGTTCTACCACGATGTGGACTACCTCTACACCGGTGAGGAGTACAGCATGGGTCATGTTAACCAGAACTATAACGGTTACTTCACCGCTATCTCCTGGCTCTACAAGTTCTAACGCCGCAAGTGCCACAAGGGGAGCCTGGCTCCCCTTTTTCATGCCCGGCACAGACACCCGAATGCGGATAGCAATTGATGCCTGGATGCCGCGAGGCATGTTGCTATCTAATTGATTTTCTATATTTCAGATCTTCCCAGCAGCTGGGTTGCGTGGCGGCACTGCGACGTTAGGCCGCTGATCTTGTGTGGCGCCGAACGGGCCGATCGGTTGATGGTGGGCGACAAGTGGCGGGTGTGAATGGCGCCGTCGTGGGGCTCGATATCGAACAGCTTATCGCCCTTCACAAGGTGGCTGCTGCTGTGCTGGTACGTGGCCAGGTGAGAGCAAACGGTAAAAAGCGAAGGGGCCCGCAGCGGACCCCTTGTTGTTGGCGCTTTTCGCTGCGCCGCTATTTGGCGGCGGGGGCAGGGAAGTATTTGCTGTGCAGCAGCGGGTATTCACTGCTCGCCAGCACCTGGGTCAAGCCGGTCTGGAACTCTTTGACCAGTTCGTCGCTTACCGGATGGCTGAAGGCGAAGCAGAACTGCTCCGAGCTAAGTACCCACTGCTCCTTGAAGCGGGCGGGGTCGAGTTTTTGCTCGACGATCAGCTGTTCCATGGTGGTTTTGTTGGTGGAGACCAGATCGATTCGACCTGAGGTGAGCATCTTCAGCGCTTGTGCCAGCCGATTGGCTGCCATCAGCTTTGTCTCGTCAAAGCCGTTGTTGAGTAGCAACTGTTCTCCCACATCAGCCCGTACCGCCCCGATATTGAATGCTTTGGCATCATCGAGCTTGGTGATGGTGATATTGCGCTCGGCCAACCCTACCAGCACGATTTCGGCGTAACCGATGGGACAGGCCCATTTGAACAGAGGATCCCGCGCCTGGGTGCGGGCGGTGGAGAAGAGTACCGCATTGGGCTTTTGGGTCAGCAGGTAGTAACCGCGCGCCCAAGGCATGATGGTGATGGGCTGCGCCGGGGTATTGGTCTTTTTCCATACCAGTTGCAGCAGTTCGACCGCGAGGCCGGTGGGGGCGCCACTGGCATCGGCGTAGTTGTAGGGTTTGTACTCTTCGGTAATGTAGTGAAGCTTTGCCAGCTCGGGGCTGGCGTTGGCAAAGGAGGTAACAAGCAGTGTGGCCAACCCGATCCATGGTTTCATTTCTCTATCCTGCTCAAGGGAATACCTATGCTCAATTGTGACCAAGCCGGATGATTTCGCCAAGGCGGGTTTGCAGTTTGGCAAAAAGTGCAGGAGGCCGCCGGCATGTTGTGCTGTGTTGCGAGGGTCAGAGAGACTGGCGCAGTGGCAGGTATTTGGCTTGCAGTTGCGAAAATTGAGGGGAGGCCCGGGCACGATCCAGAGCTTGTTGAAAGCGGCTTATATCCCTGTCTGGCACCTGACGGCTAAAGGCATAGCAGAGTGGCTTGCTGTCGAGCACAAAGGCCACATTGAAGTCATTCAGATCCATGTTGAGGTCCTTGAGGGTTTGATAGCCGACCAGCTTGTTGGTAGCAAAGAGATGGGTACGGCCCGAGGCGAGCATTTTTGCCGCCTGGCTGAGACGGTTTGCCTCGACAAGGTTGCTTTCATCCAGACCCCGCTCCTGCAACAGCTGACTCGATACGGTCGAGCGCACCACCGCAATCTTGTATTGTTTCATTTGTTCGGCAGAGACAAGGGTCAGCTTGTCAGCTGCGCGGCCAAGCAGCACAAAGTCCGAGTTGTCGATGGGGCAGGCCCACTTGAAAAGCGCTTCCCGTTCGGGTGTCCGTGCGGTGGCAAACAGCACCACATTGTGCTTGCTGCTTAGTTCTTTGTAGCCGCGGGCCCACGGCAGAATGCGTATTGGTTGGGGGGAAAGGTCACTATATTGCCAGATCATCTGCAGCAGTTCGACGGCAAGGCCGGTGGGCTGACCCTGTGCGTCACTGAAGTTAAAAGGCGGGGAGATTTCGGTGCAGTATTCGAGCTTGTCCAGATCTGCACGGGCAAAGCTGGCCCACAGAAGGAGTAGGATGTGGGAGAGATGCCATGTCCGCATGGAAGAGATCCTTCACTATATCGACGATGCCAAACAGTGTGACGGCTCGAGTTCGCAATAGCCAGCTCCTTGACGGGCAACCATAGTGCGACTGAGGGGGCCATTCCAGCTGCAGCCGAGAGTCAGCGCACCGGCAGGTATTTGGCCTGCAATTTGCGAAACTCCTCCGAGGCGAGGGCGCGGGTCAGGCCCTGCTGAAAGAGGGTGATCTCGCTGTCTGGTACTTGACGGCTGAAGGCGTAGCAGAGCTGCTCGGCGCTCAGCACCATGGCCACGTTGAAGTCGTCGCTGCTCAGCTTCAGTTCGCGAATGGCGTCATATCCCGCCAGCTTGCTGGTGGCGAGCAGGTCGGCGCGGCCGGAGAGCAGCATCTTCAACCCCTGCGACAGGCGGTTGGCCGGGATGATGTTGTTGTCATCCATGCCGTTGTTGAGCAGCAGCTGTTCGGCGGCATCCGAGCGCACCGCGCTGATCTTGTATTGGCTCATCTGATCGAAGGCGGTCAGGGTGATGTTCTGCGCTTTGCGGCCGAGCAGTATGTACTCCGAGTAGCCGATGGGGCAGACCCACTTGAAGAGATCCTCCCGCGCCTGGGTGCGGGCGGTGGAGAAGAGCACCACGTTGGGCTTCTGGGTTAGCAAGTAATAACCTCGCGCCCAGGGCAGGATACGCACCGGCTGGGGTGTCACGCCGCTGTGTTGCCAGATCATCTGCAGCAGATCGACCGCAAGGCCGGTGGGCTGGCCTTGCGGATCGCTGAAGTTGTAGGGGGGGTACTCTTCGGTGAGGTACTCGAGCTTGCCCAGATCAGCCCGGGCCGTCGAGGCCCAGCAGAGCAGCAACAGATGACAGATCAGCCATATCCTCATTGGGAACATCCTTAGCGATCAACCTTCCCTTGAGTGTGACCATGAACAGAGTAAATAGCCACTCACTGCCGTTACCAGCGGGCGCGGATCTGCCCGATGGGTTGGTAGGCCTCATCCCGCAGCCCTACCAGCAGGGTCTTGCCATCCGCTTGCAGCCGGAACTCGCCGTAGCGGGCCGTTTCGTATTGCTCCCCCGTGCCCTCTTCAAAGAAGTAGGCATCGGGGCCAATCTGCCACTGCCACTGCCACTGCCGCTCGCTCTGGTGCACCTGCAATAGCCGCTCATCGCTGGCGAGTCGATCCGGTTTGCCATCGACCACCAGAGTGGCTACCTGATGGGCATCGAGGCGGATCACCAGGGTGTCGCTGCCCTTGTCTTGATTAGCTCTGGCGTCGCGGCTGGTCAGCTCGCGGGCAATTTCATAGTTGAGCCGCATGTAATCCCCCTGCATCAGGGAGCGGGGATCGACCGGAGCGAGCCGCAGCAGCACCACTTCGCCGCTGCTCATGGCGTACTCATAGCGCCAGACGGTGGCATTGATGCCCGCCAGGATGGCGAGGCCGCTCAGCAACAGGGCGAGCTGTCGGGTCACAGGTTTCATGAATCGCTCCTTGCCGCGAAGGTGGTGAGCAGCTGGCGGGCCCCCAGCAGCAGGATGCCGGAGCCAAGCAGCAGCCAGGATTTGGTCATCAGGGTGAGCCCCAGATCGTAGTAATAGAGCGAGCCATAGCCGAGCAGCAGCAGGGCCGAGAGGGTCATCAGCCCCAGACTGCCGGCATAAAACCCGAGGATCAGCACCAGTGCGCCTGCCCCCATGCCGGGGATAACGGCGCTGATCAGCACCAGCGGCAGGCCAAACAGCAGAGGGAGCTTGAGCTTCACCATCACCGCCAGCAGCAGGGCGGCGCAGAACAGGGGATTGAGCCAGAGCGGCAGGCGGGACAGCCCCAGTTCGTCCAGCACGCTGCTGCCGCCATCCCACAGCGGATGGTGCAGACGGCCCAGCACCAGCAGGGAGAGGGCGAGCCCCAGCGTGATGGAGTGGTAGAGCTGGTGGCGCTCTGGATCCCTATCTGCCCGCAGCCAGCAGAAGGTGATGGCCGCCATCACCAGCGGCAGGGCCAGCAGTTGCAGCCCGAGGCAGGCGAGGCCAAGAGTGAGCAGCAGTGCCGCCGCCACGCTGTGAAACAGCCGCACCAGCCAGTGATCGAACAGCATGGCGATGGCAAGGGAGAGCAGGCACAACCCAAACCAGAGCAGGGCGTGATGAAGATCAAGCTGATCGAGCAGGCCATAGAGCAGCCAGGCATCAGCCGCCAGGGTGAGGGCCAGCACGAACTGATCCCAGAGATCGCCGCTTTGGCTGCGATTGAGGGCGTAGGCCCCCGCCAGCAGCACGGCCCCGAGCAGCAGGGCACTGTTGGCCTCGCGGGTCAGCTGCTCGAAGGTGAGAAACAGGAAAAAGAGCAGGAACAGGGCGGCAATCCAGCCCACCAGCCCGAGCAGAAAGCGGCTCGACCAGTGGGGTTGGGTATCACGGGGCTGATCCCCTTCCACCAGATTGGCCTGTTGCAGTGCTTGCCAAAGGGTCAGATCACTCATGAGACCTCCGTTGTTGTTGCAGCCAGCGGGCGGCGGTGACAGAAAGGCCGATGGCAATCAGGCTCAGCAGCAAGAAGCCGTTGATGTCGGGCTCCATCCACTTGCCCAGCGCCGCGAGGATGACGGCAATCAGACTGAGGCTCCCCATGGCGAGTCCGGCGATAAATCTGTGATGCCACAAGGCATAGGCGGTGGCGAGCCAGCCAAGCCAGAGCGGCCACACCAGCGGGGAGGCGGCATCAAACAGCGCCAGCAGGGTGAGCAGGGTGGCTCCCAGACCGGCGGCAAGGCCCGCCAGCCAGCTTGGCATCAGGCGCCAGCGGTTTGGTGCCAGCAGAAGCAGACCCCAGAGGGCGGCGTTGAGCAGGGTCAGGCACCAGCCCAATCCCTCTTCATCGAAGGTAAAAAAGAACGTGAACAAACCGAGCCGCCAGTAGAGCACCAGCGCCAGCTGACCGAGCAGCCAGCTTAAGGTCCAGAGCAGGGGGCTTTGGCCAAATACCGCCAGCGGCACCAGCATCAGCGCCCAGGTGGCGAACAGCTGCCAGGGATCGGCGCCGGTCTGGTAGGTCTGACCCACCAGCGCCAGCAGGGCGCCGATATTGAGGGCGATAGCGAGCAGCAGCGCCTGACGGGGGGTATCCCCCGGCGGTTTGCGCCACAGCAGAAGCAGCATGGCGAGCAGCGGCGCTTCCAGCAGGGCGAGGCGGGAGACCCGGCCCAGCTCCTGCCAGTTGAAGGCGACGAAGAAGATGAGGCCAGCCCCGATACAGATGGCGCCGAGCCAGAGCAGCAGCCGGTCAAACAGCCACTGCCAGCGCGCCGGATGGGGGGGAAGATCGGCGAGGGTCAGGGCGTCTACCAGCTTCTCTGGCGCCAGCCGTCCCTGTTTGACCCATTCGAGAAGCGTCTCTCTTGATACGTTGTGCATGGGGGGACTCCACGAGGTTTGCCCCATTATGGCATGAGGCACCCGCAACCGTGCACTGCCCCTTAGCTCTACGGCTGGTGGTGCGACAGCGGATTACGCAATAGACACAGCAGCAAACAAAAAAGCCCTCCACAGGGGAGGGCTTGAGCAGCGGAAAAGGCGATCAGGCAAAGATCAGAGTGCTCACCCCGAGGCCGACGAAGAGGATGGCGCAGGCGATGCGGATCCCCTTGAGCGGCAGCTTGTCTGCCCCCAGCTTGCCGATCAGCACCACAGGCACGTTGGCCAGCATCATGCCGAGGGTGGTGCCGGTAATGACCTGTACCAGCGAATCATATTTGGCGGCCAGCAGCACGGTGGCGATCTGGGTCTTGTCGCCAATCTCGGCGATGAAGAAGAGCACGAAGGTGGCCATAAAGGGGCCGTATTTATCCAGCGAGCTCTCCTCGTCATCCACCTTGTCCGGCACCAAAATCCAGATAGCCATGGCGATAAAGGCGATGGCGACCAGCCAGGTCATTATCTTGGGATCGAGCCAGCGGCTGATGAACTCACCAATCCAGGCAGCGCCCGCATGGTTGAGCAAGGTAGCCGCCAGCATGCCGGCGATGATGGGCCAGGGCTTGCGAAAACGGCAGATGAGCAGCAACGCCAACAGCTGGGTTTTATCGCCGATCTCGGCAATAGCGACGCTGAGGGTTGAGGTTAACAAGGCTTCCATAAAAATGACCGGGGGACGGAATTGTTATAAACCAAAGACAAGCCTGCGCCATCCGTCCCCGGTATTGGCACTGGCCCGTCAAAGGTCTTGTCAAATCCATGGCTGGCATGGATCACCCTGACCATGGTGATTTGGCACCAAGTATGTTGATCAGGGTCGCAAACCGGTATTCATGAAATGGATGGCACCGGCGTGCGAGACTACTCCCCCTCGATGGGAGCGGGCATTCTAGGGAAAAACCGCATGAGTGACAAGGGGATCAGCCACCCACCAGCTTGACGCTGAAACCGGCTTTCTCCAGCTCGGTTTTGATCAGGTCCCGTTTATCCCCCTGGATCTCGATCACTCCCTCCTTGATACCGCCTCCGGTGCCGCACTTTTTCTTGAGCAGGGTGGCCAGGGATTTTTGCTGATCGGCGGGTACGCCATGAATGGTGATCACCCCGGCGCCCTTGCGCCCTTTGGTCTCGCGGCGAATGCGCACGGTGCCGTCAGTGGGGAAGGGGGAGGCGGATTGGGGAGCGCTCTGCTCCTTGATCATGCCGCCATCTGTGCTGTAAACGAGGCGGCTGTTGTTGTCGTGATTCATGGCATTACTTTATGGGTTAGCTAAGCGGAGTTTGATTTTACTCAAATAAAAGTTGAAGACACAGCTTATAATGCCCCAAGTAAAAGAGAATTATTATTGTTTAACTTCAGGAGTCAGTCATGGTACTCACGCAGTTGTCACCGGGACAGAGTGCTCGCATCAAGAATATGAATCAGCTCGCCCGGCCGCTGCGCCGCAAACTGATGGTGATGGGCCTGTTGCCCCAGACTGAAGTCATTTATCTGCGCTCCGCCCCCCTGGGGGACCCGCTCCAGATCCAGTGCCAGGGGATCTGTCTCTCCATGCAAAAGAGTCTGGCCCAGCAAATAGAAGTCGAGCCGGTATAACCCCCTGTTCGGCTACCGCTTCGGTCAAGAAAGTCACCGGGAGCGGTTCAGAGACAAGAAGTCGAACCTGCAAAGCAGCTTGCCACTCGCACGCGGCGGGTTCAGAAGAAAATAGAGGTAGAGCTGGTATGAATTATTCCCTGGTAACGGTAGGTAACCCCAATAGCGGTAAGACCTCCCTGTTCAACGCCCTGACCGGCGCCCGCCAGCAGGTAGGCAACTGGAGTGGCGTCACCGTCGACAAGAAGATGGGTGAGTTCAGCGCGGGTGAGCATCACTTCAAGCTGATGGATCTGCCCGGCATCTATAGCCTGGCGGGTCAGGATGGCAGTCTGGACGAGCAGATCGCCAGCCGCTTTGCCCAGGGCCAACAACCCGACCTGCTGCTCAACGTCATCGACGCCGCCAATCTGGAGCGCTCCCTCTACCTCACGCTGCAACTGCGCGAACTGGGCCTGCCCATGGTGGTGGTGCTCAACAAGCTGGATATCCTGCAAAAGCGCCGCATCGTCATCGACGATAGCAAGCTCGGCAAATCCCTCGGTTGCCCTGTAGTGGCCCTCTCTGCCCACAACAGCAAGCAGGTTGCCGCCTTCAAGCAGCAGATCCGGCAGTTTATCGGTCAGCCGCAAGCAGCCTTGCAACTCGATTACGGCCAAGAGCTTGAAACCGATCTGGCGGAGCTGGAGACCCTGCTCGCCCCGCATCACCTCACTACCCGTGGCCGCGCCCTGCGCCTGCTGGAAGAGGATGCGGTGATGCAGGAGACCCTGCTGCCCGGTCAGCAGGCGGCCGCCGCCAATGTAGTGGCTCGCGCCCATCAGGGACAGGATATCGACCTGCAACTGGCGGATATTCGCTACGGCCATATCCACCAGTGGGTACAACAGGCTCGTCAGCAGAAGGGCAAGCTCACCGAGGCCCAGAGCGAGTGGCTGGATCGGGTGCTGCTCAATCGCTGGATTGGCATCCCCTTCTTCCTGTTTGTCATGTACCTGATGTTCCTGTTTGCCATCAACGTCGGCAGCGCCTTTATCGACTTCTTCGACATCATGGGCGGTGCCCTGTTTGTCGATGGGGTGCACCACCTGCTGGGGCTGGTCAATGCCCCCGAGTGGCTGGGCGCCATTCTGGCAGACGGCTTCGGCGTTGGTTTGCAGACCGTGGCCACCTTTATTCCGGTGATTGGCTGCCTCTATCTGTTCCTCGCGGTGCTGGAGAGCTCCGGCTATCTGGCCCGTGCCGCCTTCGTGGTGGATGCCCTGATGCGCCGCCTCGGCCTGCCGGGCAAGGCGTTCGTGCCGATGCTGATGGGCTTTGGCTGTACCGTCCCCTCGGTGATGGCGACCCGTACCCTCAACTCCGAGCGGGAACGGCTGATGACCTCCGCCATGGCGCCCTTCATGTCGTGCGGTGCCCGTCTGCCGGTTTACGCCCTGTTTGCGGTGGCTTTCTTCCCCGAGTCAGGTCAGAACCTGGTGTTCGGTCTCTACCTCATCGGCATTCTGGTGGCGGTGCTCACCGGCCTGTTGCTGCGTAGCACCCTGCTGCCGGGCAAGAGCGACTCCATGCTGATGGAGATGCCGGATTACGAGTGGCCGCGTCCGGTCAACGTTGCCATCAAGACCTGGCAGAAGCTCAAATCCTTCGTCTTTGGTGCCGGTAAAACCATCGTGCTGGTGGTCGCCGTGCTGAGCGTGTTCAATTCCCTGGGTACCGATGGCAGCTTCGGTCATCAGGAGCAGGAGAGCTCGGTCCTGAGCAAGATAAGCAAGGCGGTGACCCCGGTGCTGCACCCCATAGGTGTACGCGATGACAACTGGCAGGCCACGGTCGGTATCGTCACCGGTATCTTCGCCAAAGAGGCAGTGGTCGGTACTCTCAACAGCCTCTACGCTGGTGGTGGCGATGCAGAGGAGGAGAGCGAGTTCTCGCTGGTGGCCAGTTTTCACGATGCGATCGATGCCGTAGCGGCCAATCTGGCGGAGATCAACCCGAGCGACCCCATGGGGCTTGATGTTGGCAACCTCGACGACCAGAAAGCTGCCGCCGAGGCGCAGGAGGTCGATGTCTCCACCTACGGCAACATGCAGACCCACTTCGACGGGGCGGCCGGTGCCTTTGCCTACCTCTTGTTCGTGCTGCTCTACATGCCTTGCGCCGCTGCCATGGGTGCCCTGGTGCGGGAAACCGGTCGTCAGTGGGCGCTAATGACGGCGGTATGGTGCAACTATATGGCCTTTATGTGCGCCACCCTCTTCTATCAGGTGGCCACCTTTGCCGCTCATCCGGAGCAGAGCCTGTTCTGGATCGTCAGCTACGGCCTCTCTCTGGTACTGCTCTGGTGGGCCGGTCGCCGTCACGGTGACATCGTCGCCCGCAAGGTGGTGACCTTATGATCCTGCGCGAGCTGGGGGATTACCTCGCCGCGCAGCAGAAGGTGAGCCGGCGCGATCTGGCTCGCCACTTCCACACCTCGGAAGATGCGGTGGAGGCCATGCTCGGCGTCTGGATGCGCAAGGGACGGGTCATCAAGCGCGAGAGTCGGGTCTGTGGTGGCAGTTGCTGCGGCAAGAGCGAAGAGGTGATGTTCGAGTGGTGTGATGCGGGTCAGATTGGCATCAAGATCCGCTAAGCGATAGCCACACTTCATCATCAAACATCGAACAATAAAAAACGGCAGACCCTGCTTTAAATGAGGGTCTGCCGTTTTTATTGCTGAAAACAGGCGAGGTCAGGCGCTCTGGCGAGCCTCGCTCAGCAGTGCCAGCGCCGGTTGGGCGTTGTTCGGCATCAGCCGGTAGGCCTTGTGGTGCTTGACCAGGGTGGTTTTCTTGTTGCCCTGGCTCAGCAGCAGGCCGTGCTTGAAGGCCGCCTCGGCCAGCACCTTCTCGTCACCGCGCACATAGAGGGTGAGGGGTTTGACAAGCTCACCGTCCTCGATATGGCCTGCATATTCGCTATGGCTTACCACCAGACTCGCCTGACCGCCCGATTGCAAGCGCAGCTTGGTGTTCACCTCGCTCTCGGTCAGCACCAGCCAGCCTGCCGTTGCCAGCTCCTCCAGCAGGGCCGCCAGCTTGGCCCCCAGTTGTTGCGAGTTGGTCATGGCGCACTGGTATTGGAAGGCGATGCGCTCCAGCAATCCCTTGAGATCGGCGCCCGCTCCCAGGGTGCGGCCAAGCTGCACCCAAGCTTTCAAATCCTCCATCACCAGACGGGAGAAACGCTTCTCCTTGAGGGAGTCGGCCATCCAGGTGCAGAGAAAGTGGCTCTCTTGCGCCGGAGTGCGCTTGCCCGCCTTTTGCTCGGCGGTGCGGGCCAGTTCGGCCAGGCTTTGAGTGGCCATCTCGAGCAGGGCCTGATTGTAGGTCGGAGAGGTCATAAGCAATCCTTGAGTTGACCACCAGGGGTCAACACCGATGACAGAGATGGCAAAGGCGCCAGTGGCGCCTTTGCGGTTCAATAGAGCAACTGCCCGCCTTATTTCGGCTGACGGGGCTTCTTGGCTGCAGCCAGACGCTTGAGGCGCTGACCCTGCAGCTTGGCTTCGGCCATCACCTGGGCCACGGCGTTATCTTCACGCTGCGGACGCTTGCCGAAGCGGCGACGCTCCTGCAGCTGTTTGATCAGCTCGTCACGGCTGCTCACCTCATAGCCCGGCACCATGATGCGACGGATCTTCTGGCCGATCAGGGCCTCGATCTCCAGCAGGGTGCGCTCCTCTTCACGGCTGACGAAGGAGATGGCCATGCCGCGCTTGCCGGCACGACCGGTACGACCGATGCGGTGCACGTAATCTTCCGCCAGGAACGGCAGATCATAGTTGACCACGTATTCCAGGTCCGGGATGTCCAGACCACGGGCGGCCACTTCGGTGGCGACCAGTACCCGCACCTTGCCTTCCATGAATTCGCGCAGGGCGCGGCGACGGTTGCCTTGGGCCTTCTCGCCATGGACAACGGCGGACTTGATGCCGTCGAGGTTCAGCTCCTCGACCAGCACATCACAGCTCTCGCGGGTACTGGCGAACACCAGCACCTGCTGCCAGTTCTGCTTGCCAATCAGCTCTGAGAGCAGCTCGCGCTTGCGCTTCTGCTCGACCGGATAGACGGTGTGGCTGACGGTGTCGGCGGTGGAGTTCTGCTTGTTGACGCTGACGATCTGCGGTCTGTCCAGCATCAGGTTGGCCAGCTTCTTCACCGCATCGGAGAAGGTGGCGGAGAAGAGCAGGTTTTGACGGGTCTTGTTGACCGCTTGCAGGATCTTCTGCACATCGGCACTGAAGCCCATGTCGAGGATGCGATCCGCTTCATCCATCACCAGACACTCGACGCCAGAGAGGCTGAGGTTGCAGGCGGTGAGGTGCTCCAGCAGACGGCCCGGGGTGGCCACAATGATGTGAGCGCCCGCTTTGAGCTTCTTGGCCTGCACGTCCTGCTTGCCACCTCCGACGATGGTGATGGTGGTGATATCGAGATACTTGGCGAAGTCATTGATGTTGCTCGCCACCTGAGCCGCCAGCTCGCGGGTCGGGGTCAGGATCAGCACCCGGGCGTTGGAAGGCTGGACCGGAGCCGGATTGTCTACCAGACGCTGCAAGATGGGCAGGGCGAAGGCGGCGGTCTTGCCGGTACCGGTCTGGGCGCTGGCCAGCACATCGCGGCCACGGCGAATGGCCGGGATCGCCTGTTGCTGCACAGGGGTCATCTCCTGATAACCGCAATCTGAGACAGCACGCAAAATCTCGGGGGCAAAATCGAACGATTCAAATCTCATAATGGGTTCCTGTGTTCCAGCTGGGCTGTGTTTGGCTTGGTTAGCTCGGCATGAGCGAGACGGAGGTTGTAACCACCGACGGCTGCGCCTGACATCAAGTCAGAGAGTGAGCCGGAAAATGGCGGGCGCGAAGTGTAACAGATAGACGTCACAAATTCTGCCTCAAATGGTTGGAGTTTTTCCCGTGGCAGTTGCCCAGTGTAGGAGCCATCGCAAGGCACTGCATCTAGTTATCTTCACGGCTGCCAGGAGCGTATGAGCGGTTGGTGAGCGTGCATAGAAAATCAGCCCCGCATTGGCAGGGCTGACTGTTAGGGAACATCACGGCTGTGGCCGGTCAGATCAGACCGCCAGATAGTCCATGATCCCTTCGGCCGCTTTGCGCCCTTCGTAGATGGCGGTCACCACCAGATCGGAGCCGCGTACCGCGTCGCCACCGGCGAACACCTTGGGGTTGCTGGTCTGGAAGGCATATTCCGCCTGCTCGCGGGCCTTGATGCGATCCCGGTTGTCGAGCTCGATGCCGAACTCCGCCATCCAGGGTTGGGGGTTGGGTTGGAAGCCAAATGCCATCACCACCGCATCGGCAGCCAGCACCTGCTCGGAGCCTTCGATAACCACCGGATTGCGGCGGCCATTGGCATCGGGTTCACCCAGCTCGGTGCTCACCACCTTGATGCCGACGGTGCGACCGTTGGCATCCAGCTCGACCGCCACCGGCTGCAGGTTGAACATGAATTCAACCCCCTCTTCGCGGGCGTTTTTCACCTCCCGCTTGGAGCCCGGCATGTTCTCCTCGTCGCGGCGATAGGCGCAGATCACCTTGTCAGCCCCCTGACGGATGGCGGTACGCACGCAGTCCATGGCGGTATCGCCACCGCCCAGCACTACCACCTGCTTGCCGGCGAAGTCGATGTAGTCGGCTTGTGCCTTCTCGAACCCCAGCAAGCGGTTGGCGTTGGCGATGAGGTAGGGCAGGGCGTCATAGACGCCCGGCGCCTCTTCGTTGGCAAAGCCGCCCTTCATGTACTTGTAGGTACCGACCCCGAGGAAGACCGCGTCGAACTCGCCGAGCAGATCGGCGAAGGTGATATCCTTGCCAACTTCGGTCTCGAGACGAAACTCCACGCCCATCCCCTGGAAGATCTCGCGGCGACGCTGCATCACCTCTTTTTCCAGCTTGAAGGAGGGGATGCCGAAGGTGAGCAGGCCGCCGATCTCCGGATATTTGTCAAACACCACCGGGGTGACGCCATTGCGTGCCAGCACATCGGCACAGGCAAGGCCAGCAGGGCCGGCGCCGATGACGGCGACCCGCTTGCCGGTCTTGACCACGTTCGAGAGATCGGGCTTCCAGCCCATCTCGAACGCCTTGTCGGTGATGTATTTTTCGATGTTGCCGATGGTCACCGCGCCGAAGCGATCGTTGAGGGTGCAGGATCCCTCACAGAGGCGATCCTGCGGGCAGACCCGACCGCACACTTCCGGCAGGCTGTTGGTCTGGTGGGAGAGCTCCACCGCCTCCAGAATGCGCCCCTCTTTGGCCAGTTTCAGCCAGTTGGGGATGTAGTTGTGAACCGGGCACTTCCACTCGCAGTAGGGGTTGCCGCACTCGAGGCAGCGATCCGCCTGCATCTGTACCTGCGGCTGATTGAAGGACTCGTAGATCTCCACAAACTGGATTTTGCGGATCTTGAGCGGCTTCTTGGGCGGGTCGACCCGCTGGACATCGATAAACTGAAATACGTTCTGGCTCATAGGGTTCCCTCCTTATTGCGCCTGGATTCTGAGTTCTGCACTGGAACGGCTGGTGTGACCCAGCAGCGATTTCACGTCGCTGGACTTGGGTTTGATCAGCCTGAACTTGGGCACATAGGAGTCGAAGTTGGCCAGGATCTCCTCGGCGCGCGAGCTGCCGGTCTCATTGAGGTGCGCCGTGATGATGCCGCGCAGGTGCTCCTGATGGATGGCGAGATCCGCCACGTCCAGCAGTTCCACCAGCTCGGGGTTGGTGCGCTTGGCGAAGTTGCCGCACTCGTCGAGCACGTAGGCAAAGCCGCCGGTCATGCCCGCCGCGAAGTTGACGCCGGTCTGACCGAGCACGGTGACGATGCCGCCGGTCATATATTCACAGCCGTTGTCGCCAATCCCCTCGACCACCGCGAGCGCACCTGAGTTGCGCACCGCGAAACGCTCGCCAGCAGTGCCTGCGGCGTAGAGTTTGCCGCCGGTGGCGCCGTAGAGGCAGGTGTTACCGATGATGGCTGCTTCGTGGGATTTGAACGCCACACCGACATGGGGTTTGATCACCAGCTTGCCGCCGGTCATCCCCTTGCCCACATAGTCGTTGGCGTCACCGGTGAGGATCATCTCGAGGCCGCCAGCGTTCCAGACGCCGAAGCTCTGGCCTGCGGTGCCGTTGAAGTGCACCTTGACCGGATCCGCCGCCATACCCTGGTTGCCGTGCCGCTTGACGATCTCGCCCGAGAGACGCGCGCCCACCGAGCGGTCGGTGTTGCGAATGTCGTAGCGGAACTCGCCGCCGCTTGAGGTTTCCACCGCTTCCAGCAGATCTTCCACCATCTTGAGGTTGAGCGGCCCCTTGTCGAAGGTGGGGTTGTGCTGCTGACTGAACAGGCTGGAGCCTGCCGGTGCTACCGGACGGGCCAGAATGCCGGAGAGATCCAGCTTGGCCTGACGGGCGGTGAGGCCGGGCAGGGCTTCCAGCAGATCGGTGCGGCCAATCAGGTCGGTCAGCTGGGTGACGCCGAGCTGAGCCATCAGCTCGCGGGTCTCCTCGGCGATGAACTTGAAGTAGTTCATCACCATCTCCGGCAGGCCGGTGAAGTGCTCGCGACGCAGCTTCTCATCCTGAGTGGCAACGCCGGTGGCGCAGTTGTTCAGGTGGCAAATACGCAGGTATTTGCAACCGAGTGCCACCATGGGGCCGGTGCCAAAACCGAAGCTCTCGGCGCCGAGGATGGCCGCCTTGATGATGTCGAGGCCGGTTTTGAGACCGCCATCCACCTGCAGTCGTACCTTGTGGCGCAGACCGTTGGCGACCAGCGCCTGTTGGGTTTCAGCCAGACCCAGCTCCCACGGGGAGCCGGCATATTTGACCGAGGTGAGAGGGCTCGCGCCAGTGCCGCCGTCATAACCTGAGATGGTGATGAAGTCGGCATAGGCCTTGGCCACGCCGCAGGCGATGGTGCCGACGCCAGGCTCGGAGACCAGTTTCACCGACACCAGACAGCTCGGGTTGATCTGCTTGATGTCGAAGATGAGCTGGGCCAGATCCTCGATGGAATAGATATCGTGGTGCGGCGGCGGCGAGATCAGGGTCACGCCGGGCACGGAATAGCGCAGCTGGGCGATCTGGGCGGTGACTTTGTCACCGGGCAGCTGGCCACCTTCGCCGGGCTTGGCGCCTTGAGCCACCTTGATCTGCACCACATCGGCGTTCATCAGGTAGTGGGGGGTGACGCCAAAGCGGCCGGAGGCTACCTGCTTGATGCGGGAGTTCTTCTCTGTACCGAAGCGCTTGGGATCTTCGCCACCTTCGCCGGAGTTGCTCTGACCGCCGAGGCGGTTCATGGCGACAGCCAGTGCCTCGTGGGCCTCAGGACCGAGGGCGCCGATGGACATGGCGGCGGAGTCAAATCGGGGGAACAGCTTGTCGGCTGGCTCAACTTTATCCAGCGCGACCGGATTGTCGACCTTCTTCAGGGCCAGCAGATCGCGCAGGGTGGCAACCGGGCGCTCGTTCACCAGACGGGCGTACTCTTTGTAATCGGCATAGTTGCCGGAGCGCACCGCGGTTTGCAGGGTCTGCACCACATCCGGGTTGTAGGTGTGGTACTCGCCGCCGTGGACAAACTTGAGCAGGCCGCCGTGGGGGAGGGGCTTGCGCACCAGCCAGGCCTGACGGGCCAGATTGTGCTGATCCTGCTGGATGTCGGCAAAGTCGGCACCCTGAATACGGCTGGAAACGCCGCGGAAGCAGGTATCGACCACCGACTTGGCCAGGCCCACCGCTTCAAACAGCTGGGAGCAGCGATAGCTGGCGACCGTGCTGATGCCCATCTTGGACATCACCTTGTAGAGCCCCTTGTTGATGCCGTTGCGGTAGTTGACCATGGCCTGGCGCAGGGACATGGTGAGCACGCCCTCTTCAACCTGTTTGGCCAGGGTTTCGTAAGCGAGATAGGGGTAGATGGCGGTCGCGCCAAAGCCCAGCAGCACCGAGAAGTGGTGCGGGTCACGGCAGCTTGCAGTTTCCACCAGAATGTTGGCGTCACAGCGCAGGTTGTTGTCCACCAGGGTGCGCTGTACCGCGCCCACCGCCATGGCGGCCGGGATCGGCAGGGTATCGGCGCTGATATCGCGATCCGACAGCACCAGCAGTACGGTGCCACTCCTGGCGGCGGTTTTGGCCTCATCGCAGATGCGCACGATGGCCGCTTCCAGCCCCTCTTCTGGCTTGAAGTTGAGGCTGATCACCTGATGACGGTAGTACTCACCTTCCAGTGCCAGCAGCTGGTGGAAGTCGGAGTAGAGCAGGATCGGCGACTGGAACAGCACCCGGTGGGCGTGCCCGAAGGTCTCGTTGAAGACGTTCTGCTCGCGACCGATACAGGTGGCCAGCGACATGACGTGGTTCTCCCGCAGCGGGTCGATGGGCGGGTTGGTCACCTGCGCAAACATCTGGCGGAAGTAGTCATAGAGGGTGCGCGGGCCGGAGGAGAGCACCGCCATCGGGGTATCATCCCCCATGGAGCCCACCGCTTCCTGACCATTTTCACCGAGAACCCGGATGATCTGATCCAGCTCCTCGAAGGAGTAGCCAAACAGCTTCTGATAGGTTTTCAGCTGGTCGTCGGAGAACTCGCGGCTACCGGTCTGGCTGTCGTCCATCTGCTCGAAGGGGACCAGTCGGCGGCAATGTTTATCCATCCACTGCTTGTAGGTGTGGCGGTTCTTGAGGTCGTCATCGATCTCGAAGCTGGTCCACACCTTGCCGTTGCTGGTATCCACCACGAACAGCTCGCCCGGGCCGACCCGGCCCTTCTCCAGCACTTCGTCCGGGGTGTAGTCCCAGGTACCGACTTCTGAGGCGAGGGTGATGAACTTGTCTTTGGTGATGACGTAGCGGGCCGGACGCAGACCGTTGCGATCAAGTGCGCAGGTGGCGTAGCGACCGTCGGTCATGACGATACCGGCGGGGCCATCCCACGGCTCCATGTGCATGGAGTTGAAGTCGTAGAAGGCGCGCAGGTCGTCATCCATGTTCGGGTGCTTTTGCCATGCTGGCGGGATCAACAGGCGCATGGCGCGGAACAGGTCCATGCCACCGGCGAGGAAGAGATCCAGCATGTTGTCGAGACTGGAGGAATCCGACCCCGTGGTGTTGACGAAGGGGGCCGCTTCCTGCAAATCGGGAATGAGCGGCGTCGCAAACTTGTAGCTGCGCGCCTTGGCCCACTGGCGGTTGCCGGCGATAGTATTGATCTCGCCGTTGTGGGCCAGATAGCGAAACGGCTGGGCCAGCGGCCAGCGCGGGCTGGTGTTGGTGGAGAAACGCTGGTGGAAAACGCAGATGGCCGCCTGCATACGGATGTCGGCGAGATCCAGATAGAAGCGCGGCAAGTCCACCGGCATGCACAGTCCTTTATAGACGGTGACCAGATTGGAGAGGCTGACCACATAGAAGTAGTCGTCGTTGACGCGCTTTTCGATGCGGCGGCGCACGATATAGAGGCGGCGCTCGAGATCCTTGTCGACCCAGCCGGGCGGGGCGTTGACAAAGACCTGTTCAATGCTGGGCAGGGAGGCTTTGGCGATGGTACCCAGTACGTTGGTATCGACGGGCACCTTGCGCCAGCCGACCAGACTCAGGGTCTCTTTTTCCAGCTCTTCGTCGATGATGTCGCGGGTCTGCTGGGCCAATACGGGGTCAGGGTTGAGAAACAGCATGCCGACCGCATAGTTGCGGCCAAGGTGCCATCCCTTCTCCTCGGCGACAGCTCTGAAGAAGCTGTCCGGTTTTTGCAGCAGCAGACCGCAACCATCGCCGGTCTTGCCATCGGCGGAGATCCCGCCGCGGTGCTGCATGCGAGCCAATGCTGACATCGCGAGACGGACAAGCTTGTGGCTGGCTTCCCCTTCCATGTGGGCCAACAGGCCGAAGCCACAGTTATCCCTCTCCAGCTTTGGATCATATAGTGACATTGCATTTCTCCCTTGCTCGGCCTTGTATCGCACAGTCATCACCTGACTGCATAAATTGCGATTGGCTCTTGTGGTTCCGTCTGCCTGACGTGGCGAATCTCCAAACTAATGGGATTTTCTGGCGAGGTCAATCGCAGGTCAGGTTTGTCTTCATGGTTACATTCGCATAACAAAATGTCGGGTTAGGGGGATTAGCTCGCAGTTATGGAGTGTTTATTCTGTGTGGCTTGATTTTGTTGGTTAAATATATCGCCATTGACGGGCTCAATGGTGCGCTCGGCGACGATGGGCGAATGTAGTAATTTTACCAACCCGATGTGGCCGACAGCGGAAGGGATCACATTTTCAATATCCCATGCTTGCAATTGTGTGCTGTCGGGTCTCTTTGAATTTTTCATTGTTCAACAGTGGGTTATCAGGTCTCATTTTCATATGGATGTTTACTGTTTGAATCGTCAAAGAACTGTAAAAATCCTTTTTTTGCGCTTTTTCTCTATATTTATTCAAAATTGGTCGGGTATTTATATGTTTTACCCTCTCCGCTAGCTTGATCCAGCTCAGCCCCTGTTTTGCGCAAGCTCGTACAATGGCGCTCCTTTAGCGGAGGTGTCATGCAGTTACACGAACTCGTCAATACATTCGGTCAGGATCTCAAGCAACGTCACGGTCAGAAGATCCACAAACTCTCCATCCACGGGGCCTTCACTTGCCCGAACCGGGACGGCACCCTGGGCCGTGGTGGCTGCACCTTCTGCAATGTATCCTCTTTTGCTGACGAATCGGCTCAGCAACTCTCAGTGGTGCAACAACTGCTGGCTCGCCGAGACGAAGTCACCCGTGCCAAGCGCTATCTTGCCTACTTTCAGGCCTATACCAGTACCTATGCCGAGGTCGAGTATCTGCAGCGGATGTATGAAGAGGCACTGTCGGTGAGCGATATGGTGGGGCTCTGCGTGGGCACTCGCCCCGATTGCGTGCCGGATGCGGTGCTGGATCTGTTGGCGGGCTATCAGGCCCGGGGTTACGAGGTGTGGCTGGAGCTCGGGCTGCAAAGTGCCAACGACAATACCTTGCAACGGATCAACCGCGGCCACGGTTATGCCGCCTATGAGGATGCGGTAAGACGTGCCCATCAGCGCGGCATCAAGGTATGTGCTCATCTGATCGTTGGCCTGCCGGGCGAAGTGCCGATGGACAGCCTCGATACCCTGCATCGTATCGTTGAGACCGGTGTTGAGGGGATCAAGCTGCATCCGCTTCATGTGGTTGAAGGCAGTACTCTCGGCAAAGCGTGGCAGGCGGGGCGGCTTGAGGTATTGACGCTGGAGCAGTATGTGGAAGCCGCTGTCGCCATGATCCAGCACACGCCGCCCGAGGTGGTGTATCACCGGATTTCGGCCTCCGCGCGCCGCCCAACCCTGCTTGCTCCCGCCTGGTGCGAGAATCGCTGGACTGCGATGGCGGACATTGCACGAGCACTCTCCTTGAGTGGCCCTCAGGGTCATGCACTGGGAAGACCCTTCATACTTCCTGACCTATAATTGAGTTCGTAATTATTATTTTCACGTAAAACATAGGGTTATATAAAAAGTTCATACCATAAACTATAGTTTTGGTACCTGCAGGTTGATATAGTGATGCGCCACAATAAATGCCATTATCAATTAACACCTCCATTTACCTGAGGGAGGCGTCGGCATGATGCTCACAGGCTGGTTTTACCAATCATCATGCAAGGAAAATTGGTGGTGAGTGTCACGATGTATCCGGATAGGTTTATTCCCTGATCAGGCTCATCTGTGGGAGGGGGCTCGTTTTTAGAGTCGCTATAGCAGGAAAATATGAGTGATACCCCTCTCGTATCGACCTTATTAATGCAGTGACGGGATGCTATGCAAGCAGAAACAAGTCGTATCGATGAGTTATTGGAGTGTCTGGTCTTCTTGACCCGCTTTTATGGTGTGCCCAACAGCCAGGATGCCCTGACGACCGGGTTGCCACTGGTCTCCGGACGACTGACTACAGCACTCTTTTGTCGTGCTGCCGAGCGGGGCGGGCTATCTGCCCGTGAAGTGATCCAGCCGCTTGATCAGATCTCTCCCTTGCTGCTGCCCTGCGTATTGCAGATGCGTAACGGTGGCGCCTGTATTTTGCTGGAGTGGAACGAAGATCGCAGCCAGGGGAAAGTGATTTTCCCGCAGGCAGGTGATGCCGCCCAATGGCTGACTGCTGCCCAGCTGGGTGATGAGTATTTGGGGCGTCTCTTTTACGTTAAGAAGCAGTTCAAATTTGACGAGCGCTCTCCCAAGGTGCTGGAGACCCGTGATGGCCACTGGTTCTGGAGCACTTTGTTTGAATCTCGCGGAATCTATCGCGATGTGCTGATCGCCTCCATTCTGATCAACCTGTTTGCCATCGCCAGCCCCCTCTTTACCATGAACGTCTATGACAAGATTGTGCCCAATCTGGCATTTGATTCGCTCTGGGTGCTGGCGGTCGGGGCCATGGTGGTCTTTACCTTCGATTTTGTGATGCGGCAGTTGCGCAGTTACTTTATCGATATCGCTGGCAAAAAGTCTGATGTGCTGCTGTCCGCCAAGATTTTCGCCAAGGTGATGGGCATGCGGATGGAGTCTCGTCCCGCTTCCACCGGCGCTTTCGCCAAACATCTGCAGGAATTTGAATCGGTGCGGGAGTTTTTCACTTCCGCGACGGTTTCTACTCTTATCGATCTGCCTTTTGCCGTCTTCTTCCTTTTTATTATCTGGATGTTTGCCGGTGTGATGGTGGTGGTCCCCATCGTCGCCATGCTGATCCTGATCGCCTACAGCTTCTATATTCAAGAGCCGCTCAAAAAGTCCATCGAAGAGGGTTCCCGGCTGGCCTCTCAGAAAAATGCCAACCTGATCGAAAGTATTTCCGGGCTGGAAACGGTCAAAATTTTTGGCGCCGAGAGTCTGTTCCAGCACCGTTGGGAGCAGGCTGTTTCCCATATTTCCACCTGGGGTGTACAAACACGGCGAATTACCAACTCCATGTCGTCACTGGCCAGTTATATCCAGCAGGTGGTGACGGTCGGTCTGGTGATTGTCGGTGTTTACCAGATCTCCGAAGGCTTAGTCACCATGGGGGGGATGATTGCTGCCGTGATGCTCTCCAGTCGTGCCATTGCGCCCATGGTGCAACTCTCAGTGTTGTCGACCCGTTATAACCAGGCCAAGTCTGCACTGGATATTCTGGAAAAAATCATGCAAACCCCGGGTGAGCAGGAGGAAGGCAAGCAATATATCCATCATCCGGTGATTGCCGGTCGAATTGAATTCGAAAATGTTTCGTTCAAATATCCAGGAATGGAAACCAGCACCCTGCACCATATCAATTTGCGTATTCAGCCGGGTGAAAAGGTGGCAATTATCGGCCGGATTGGGGCGGGTAAAACGACCCTCGAGAAGTTGTTGATGGGGCTGTATCGGCCGACTGACGGTTCGGTCCGGATCGATGGTTTCGAAATAGACCAGTTGCCTCCCTCGGTGATTCGTCGCAATATCGGTTGTGTTCCCCAAGATGTCATTCTCTTTTTTGGTTCGGTGCGAGACAACATCATGCTGGGTAATCCGCTGGTGGATGACGTGAGAGTCTTGCGTGCTGCCAAGCGGGCGGGCGTCACCAATTTTACCAACCGTGATCCCAACGGATTGGATCGGCAGATAGGTGAGGGTGGCCGTCAGCTTTCCGGTGGCCAGCGTCAGTCGATCCTGCTGGCACGCGCCCTGCTCAATGATCCCCCCATTCTGGTGATGGATGAGCCTACCTCCAACATGGACAACCAGTCCGAGATGCAGGTCAAACAGGAGCTCGCCAGACTGGGCCCGGAAACCACCTTGATCCTCATCACCCACAAGACCTCAATGCTGGATGTGGCCTCGCGAGTTATCGTCATCGAGCAGGGACAGATTGTGGCAGATGGTCCCAAAGAGGTGGTGTTGCAGCAGTTGAAGGAAGGCAAGGTGCGCGTGCAGGAGGTGTCCCATGGTTAAGGGGCTCATGAACTGGTTAAAACGCAGCAAAAATGCGCCTTCCGGTGATGTATTGCCGGCACCCGAGCATCTGGAGTTTGTCGATGACGGCGCGGCAGCTGTGTTGCTTACTACCCCAACCGGTGCCCGCATCCTGTTATGGTGCTGTTTCCTCTTTTTCATGAGTGCCATCGTCTGGGCTGCCTGGGCCGAGCTGGATGAAGTCACCGTGGGTCAGGGCAAGGTGATCCCATCCCGCCAACTACAGGTGATCCAGAATCTGGAAGGGGGGATAGTCAAAGAGATCTTCGTCAAAGAGGGGGATATCGTCGAGAAGGGACAGCCGCTGCTGCGCATCGATGACACCCGTTTCCGCTCCGATTTTCGAGAGCGTGAGCAGGAGCTGGTCACTCTGAAAGGAGATATTGCACGGTTACGGGCCGAAATGGCCAGTGTTGAGGTTAAAAATGATCCCGCACTGGGGTGGCGTGAACAGGTAGTGGTGGGAGAAGCGCCAATTCAGTTCCCGGATGGCTATGAAACCGTCTTTCCCGAATATGCCAACCGTGAACGCTCGGTACAACGGGATCGCCTTAATAACCTGAAGAACCAGCTCTATATTCTTGGTCAACAGATCGAGCAGAAAGAGCAGGAACTGATTGAACTGAATGCCAAAATTCGCACAGTAAATCGCAGTGTGGATCTGGCCAGACAAGAGCTCAATATTAGCCGTCCACTGGCAAAAGAGGGTATAGTGCCTCAAGTGGAGCTAATTAAGCTGGAGCGGCAGGTCAACGAGATGCAGGGGGAGCTGGAGAGCAACCGTCTGCTGATACCAAAACTCAATTCGGTGTTGCGTGAGACTATTTCCAAGCGCAATGACATAGCGCTGAAATTCCGTGCTGACTCCCAGACGGAACTGAATGAGAAGCAGGGGCGACTTGGCCAGTTGTCAGAAGGGCAGGTTGGCTTGCGAGATAGGGTTGATCGGACCAGCGTGATTGCTCCGCTCAAGGGCACCATCAAGAAACTCAAGATCAACACCCTGGGCGGCGTGGTGCAGCCCGGCATGGATTTGATGGAGATAGTGCCGCTGGAGGACACCTTGTTGGTTGAAGCCAAGGTGTCGCCGAAAGATATCGCCTTCCTGCGACCGGGGCTGGATGCCATCGTCAAGATCACTGCCTACGACTTTACAATCTATGGAGGATTGCATGGCAAGGTTGAACAGATAAGTGCGGACTCGATCCAGGATGAGGAGGGGAACTCCTTTTATCTGGTTCGGGTGCGTACCGAGAAGAGTTACTTGGGCGATGAGCTTAACGCACTTCCCATCATCCCCGGTATGTTAGCCAGTGCTGATATCATTACTGGTAAAAAAAGTGTCCTAGACTATTTACTTAAGCCGATTTTACGGGCTAAGCAGTCGGCACTGAGAGAACGATAAGCCAACAATCTAAAAACAAAACATGACTGGAGATAACATGAAAAAAACGATTGTTGCCATGCTGGTCAGTGGCATCACCCTGATCCCTAGTTTGGGTCAGGCCCAGACTCTGGAAGAGTCGGTGGCACAGACACTCGCTACGCATCCCAAGATCAAGGAAGCGTTTGATCTCTACCAGGCACGCCTCTATCAGCATGATGGCGCCAAGGGTGGCTATTATCCTACGATCGATCTGCGTGGCGGCGTAGGCTATGAAAAGACTGACAGCCCTTCTACCCGGGCTGCTGGTTCAAACAGCAATATTGATGACTCCATGACTCGCAAAGAGGCTGGACTCAGTTTGCGGCAGATGTTGTTTGATGGCTTTGATGTCAGCAACAACGTCTCCCGAACTGAAGCTGAAGCCAACGCCCAGCGTCTGGCGATGATCTCCGAAGCAGAGAATACCGCGCTGCGAGTGGCTGAGGTCTACCTCAATATGCTGCGCCAGCAGGAGATCCTGGAACTCTCCAAACAGAACCTGGAAACCCACGAACAGATCCGTAGCGACATTCAGAAACGGACTGATTCAGGGCTTGGTTCTACTGCTGATCAGACCCAGATTGATGGTCGTGTTGCCAGGGCCTACGCCAACCAAGCCGCCGCTGAAAACAACTACCGTGATGCGGAAAGCGAGTTTATTCGGGTGGTTAACGAGGTACCAAAAGATCTCGTTCAACCGGTACCTAATGCCGAGTTGGTCCCGGCTAGTCTCGATACTGCCCTGAAAACGGCGACAGAAGTTCACCCGACCCTGCTCTCATCCCTGCAAGATATTGAAGCGGCCAAGTATCAGCATGAAGGTGCCAAATCCGGTTTCTACCCTAACGTCACTTTTGAAGTGGACCAAAACTGGAATGAGGATATTGATGCCGTTAAAGGTCGCAATGACGATCTGACAGCTATGGTGCGGATGCGTTACAACCTGTTCCGAGGTGGTTCTGACGTAGCCGAGAGCAATGCAACTTCGGCACTGTACTCTCAGGCGAAAGACATTCATCTGAATGCATTTCGTCAGGTAGAAGAGGGAACCCGTTTGGCATGGAATGCGAAAGAGTCGCTGGCCAAACAGAAAACCTTCCTTAAAGAGCATGTGGATGCAAGCTACGATACCGTTCAGGCATACAAGAAGCAGTTTGGCTTGGGTCAGCGAACCTTGCTGGACGTATTGAACACCGAAAACGAATTGTTCGAAGCGCGTCGCAGTTATATCACTGCTGAGTATGATGCATTGCTGGCGGACTATCGCATCCTCAATGCGACAGGAAGTCTGCTCAATGCATTTAGCGTCAAGCAACCCGCTGAATGGCAGCCCAGGCAATAACCGTTTGCCAATGATCCCGCCGGGATGATGATGAACGCCAACATGGTGACTGCTGCTGGCAGTCACCATGTTTGGCTAAAGCAGGTGGTTGCACGGTTTTTGAGGAGTGCAGTAGCAATCATGCAGCAGGCATATGACGTGACACTCCTGCGTGGTACCGGAAGCAGATGGTGTGATCTCCTCAATAAATGGAGATACCGATCTCTACGTACTCTGCGCCACTCCTTATGGATCCTGCTGTTACCCTTCTCACTTTTGCTCTGTGCCAGCCAGCCTCTGCCACAGGAAGATCTCAACTTGATCAAGCGGGCGGAGCAGACCTATGGTGCCAGAGCCGGCAAGCGTGTAACCAGTTGGCGCATGCTGGTGATGGAAACGAAGGGAAAGGCACTGAGCGAGGCGAAAAAGCTCGAAAGAGTGAACAACTTTTTTAATCAAATGCGCTTTGTTGATGACATCAAGTTGTGGCGCAAGAAAGATTACTGGGCAACCCCGCTCGAGTTTCTGGGGGCTGCCGGAGGAGATTGCGAAGATTTCAGTATTGCCAAATATTCCACACTACTGGAATTGGGGATCCCGGATGAAAAAATGCGGATGGTTTATGTCAAGGCCCTTGATTACAACCAGTTCCACATGGTGGTGGCATATTATGAGACCCCCTCTTCTGTTCCGGTTATTTTGGATAATTTGATAGGCTCTATTCGACCAGCTACCCAACGGCGAGATTTGGTACCTATCTATAGTTTTAACGGTAGTCACTTGTGGTTGATGAAGGCGCGAGGCCAAGGGGAGCTGGCTGGCCAATCATCTCGCTTGGGATTATGGAATGATTTACGCAATCGCATGACATCGGGGCGATTGGCTAGGCCTGTGGTGAATTTGGATGATTAACCTATGACGCTTTATAGACAGTTATTGGCCACCATGTTGCTGTTGTTTGGACTGTTGTTTGCAGCTACGTATTGGGTGCAATTCAATTCGACACGAACTTATCTGGCACAACAGCAGGAGACAACGGTAATCAACACCGCTACGTCACTGGGACTGGCATTAACTCCTTATCTTGAAAATGGCGACAAGGTGGGAGCTGAGTCGGTGATTAAGGCCATATTTGATGGTGGTTATTACCGTATGGTTCGTCTTGACCTGCTTGCGTCGAAAGATGTGATTGAAGAAGAAAACAGCAGCCGTATTCAAGGTGTACCTGACTGGTTTATTGAACTTGGCTTGTTTCCGGAAGTATCCAATGAGTCAATTCTGACGTCTGGCTGGCTGCAACTTGGCAAGCTCAAGGTGGTGGGCCACCCAGGACAAGCCTATCACGAACTGTGGGCAGGGATGAGCGAACTGGCGACCTGGTTTGTGATTGGATTTTTGGTAACCACGATCTTGCTTATGCGTGCACTTAATTTCCTGTTAAAACCGCTCAAGCAGATTTGTGAGCAGGCCGTCGAGATTGAATTGCATCATTTTGGGCATACCATTCCAGAGCCCAAGACCTATGAATTGAAGCAGGTTGTACAAGCGATCAACATCTTATCCGGAAAGTTGGCGGTGCAATTCAAAGAGCAGGCCGACGAGGCGGAGAAACTGCGTGAACGAGTTTATGTGGATGCCGTTTCTGGCTTGGGTAATCGAGCCTATTTTGTTGGTCAGGTTAATGCCTGGATTGCAGAATCTGGCCAAGGGGGCATCATGTTGGTTGCGGTAGATATGCTCGATGATATCTACCGTGATGAAGGTTTTGCTGCCCGTGATAATATGGTCAAATCTATAGCAAAAATCTTACGCGAACAGCTTAAGGGATGGGATGGTGCAGCTGTGGCGCGGATATCAGCGACCGAATATGCTCTGCTCTGCCCGACAGATGATTTGGGTCAGCTTAAGGAGTTGGCAGAAATTATCAATTCTCGTATTGCTGATCTGGTCGTGAACCCAATGGCGGAGGGTAATCCTCTCTCCGTCATTGGTATTGCAGGTCGTGATGGTAATGATGATCTCTCAGTCCTGTTGACTAAAGCGGATAATGCACTCGGCAAGGCGCGTAATGAACGCCGTGGTGCTGTTGTCATGGAAGGGGGAGCCGAGCAGGGGTTGATGGGGCGCTTGGCATGGCGTGATTTGGTTCAGGATGCTATTTCGCATCACCTCTGGCGATTCAAGGCTCAGCCAGCTTGCCGATTTGATAACGGGGCCAGGTTGCATGCCGAGTTGTTTGCATCTATCTCTCGCGATGGCACGGACTATTTTGCCGGTCAGTTTTTGCCTGCCATCGAACAGTTCAAATTGGGGGGCGATTTTGATCAGGCAATACTTGATGCATGTGTTCCCTTACTGCACAAACAAGCGGATCTAGTGCTGGCAATTAATATAACGGCAGGTTCGCTTTGTTCGGATGAGTTTTTGACCTGGCTGACGCACTATCTGGTCGAACATGGCGAATTGAAAGAACGGCTGTTATTCGAGATACCCGAGGCAGCCATTATGAAGCACAAAGATCATGTGGCCGCTTTGGTAGGCGCATTGCAGGTCCATGGTTTCCAGTGGGGGGTTGACCACTATGGCCGTCACTTCCAGTCACTGGGCTATCTGGAGGAGTTAGCGCCTGCCTATGTCAAGGTGGATCACGGTTATACCAGTCAGGTCATGGAGCCGGGTGCTGACACCTCATTCTTGGCTGCAGTGTGCCGAGCTGCACACAATGCCGGTGTGACCACCATTGCAACCCGCGTCGAAGATCAACATCAAGTGGAACTGCTTTCCAAGTTGCATATCGATGGTTATCAGGGATTTGTGCATCCTGCTTTCCCCTTGTCTTGATTGATATGTACACTGTAGAAATGGCCCCGAATGGGGTCATTTTTTATATCAATACAATATATTATTTGATTTTTTTATTATCAAATTAATATGGGTGTTATTTGGTTCCACTTTTATCGTTATGATTTTAATGAAGAAAAAATAACCTTTCGATTTTATTCTCTATATCGGTTTGAGGGCAGTCAAACCTATAGATTATTGCAACGGAAAAGCACGTTATCTCCCTCTACGGTGTAGACATCAAGATCTGTCACGTTGGAGCAATGGATATGCGTACCCAAATCATCGACAAGTCCGTGGTTGTCTCAGCTATCGAAGGGAATGTGGAGATTGTGCTGGCTGATGGCAGCAGTCGCCCCCTGCAAAAGGGGGAAATACTCCAGCCCGGTGCCAAATTGACCATAGCGGATGATGCCAAGCTTGTTCTTTCCCCCTATGACGATACACCAGCGCAGAATGTACCCACCGGTTCCGAATTAGCAGAACCGGGACAACCGCAAGGTGGTGCCAGCACGGAGGGCGCTCCTTCTGACATTGCTGCATTGCAAGAGTCAATTTTGCAAGGCGTTGACCCGACGCAAAACTTTGAGGCTTCAGCAGCAGGTGGTGCACCTGCTGCCGGTGGTGGCGGTGGTATTGGCGGGGTAGCAGGAGCAAGCGGCAATGGTGGCTTTGTCACCATTGATAGAACCGGTGATGCGACCATTGCCGAGGCCGGTTTTGATACCAATTATCAGGCTGAACCCATTATCAACACTGAGCAAGCGGCTGAACCACTGTTAGAACCGGAGCCACTAACTAATCTCTTGTTGGATGAGAGTGAAGTATTTTCGATGGATGAAGATAACCCTGTCAGTGGTGATCTTTTGGCCAATAGCTCCAACCCGGATGGTCCCTTGGCTCAATCCATCATCAGCTATAGCTGGGGTAGTAATATTGATGTTCCCGCAGGTGTTACATCGACCCTTACTGGCATTGGTACGCTGATCATCAACAGTGATGGCTCTTTCACCTTTACCCCCGCTCCTGACTATTCTGGTGCAGTTCCTACAGTGAGTTATCTGGTCACCGATAGTTCTGATGTTGTTACTTCGACCTTGACGCTGATAGTGACGCCACAAGATGACATCGACTTCAACGTCGAGACCCTGAATGCGGGTGCGACCGAAACGGATGGCACGGTACAGGTGCTGCTGACCAACACGGTGAGTATCAGCGATGGC